>JAAUOU010000005.1 GCA_012034765.1 Pleurocapsaceae cyanobacterium CSU_1_1
TCGCCTCCCGCGCTGTAGCAGGGGTTAAAAATCAAAGGTAGTCTTTTCTCTGCCTGGCTCTGCCAACGCCGTAGAATTGGCAGTAAGCAAACTCATTTTGCCAGAGTTAAATCACTTAATTAAGCAGGTTCAAGACAGAAAATAATTGATTGAGTATTAGAGCTAGTTAGCCTTAGACATTACCAAAGATTGTGTTTAAATATGTGTGGGAAATTTGATTTTGAACAAATATCAGTTTCTCGACTATGATTGCTCAAAATTTGGTGAATTATGGTTTATCAACTATTTGATATTGGCAAAAACTCTGGCGCTATCGCAATTTTGCTGCTCTTAACCACAAATACTTTAGCCGCCTCATCGACAGAATACGTTTTCACTGCACCACCAGAAGTCAATCGCCAAATAGTAGAGAAAATTCCTGCTCGCGATACTGAATATCCTCTACATGAATGCAACACTGAAACAACAGAATCGGATGACGTAGTAGATTCTCATAATTGTGAATGTACAGACTGCAAAGAAAAAATAGAAGAATCTCAAAGCGATCGCCATCAACCTCAGAAGCTAAAATTAAGCAACCATAAATGACAACGCAATTAATTAACTGGATACAAATATCTGGTAATTTATTCAACCAAAGTACACCTCGGATTATTTGGAACTTATTTTTAGCTTTTATTCCTTTAGTACTAAGCTTTTATTTATTTCGTCCTCCAGCTATTCGCAACCTATTGTGGTGGACATTACTACTCATTTTTATGGCTTTTTTGCCCAACGCACCTTATATCTTGACTGACTCAATTCATATTATTGAACTAAGCCAAGAAAACTATCCCGATTGGGCAATTATTTTTATTTTAATTCCTCAATATATTCTGTTTATTTGCTTGGGATTTGAAGCTTATGTCATCTCTTTAGTCAAATTAGAGCAATACTTAACAAATTTCATTGCTCCCAAGTACCTAACTATAGTCCAGGCGATCGCCCATAGTTTATGTATAGTAGGAGTCTATCTGGGTAGATTTGAAAGATTTAATAGCTGGGATTTTGTGACTACACCAGGAACAGTATTTGTAACCACGTTTCAAGATCTATTTGACGGTTGGAAACTGCTGAGTATGGCGATCGCTTTTATAACTATTTGGCTGCTGTCCGAGTTGATTAAGCTTGTTAATCAAAAAAGTGGATTGAATTAAATAATCAGCAATAAGCGTGAGACATCCTCAGAAAACTCATTTGACTAGAGAAAGTTTAAGCAATTTAGGCGTATTTTTCGTCTAAATCTAGTGCAAAGCTTAATTTTTAGTTAAAACTTGAGAGACAATCCCCCCCCCCAGGATGTTTTTACCCGTAAAACTACTTAAGATTGTGGTGGCAGTAATTAAAAATAAAAAATATTGTCAAAATTCTGGGAGAAAAAGCAACAATTATTGTGATATCGATTATGTCTTTTAGTAGCTCGTTATTCTGGAGCTGGCAGCCATCCTTGGCATTGCATATTCCAGATGGGTTTTTGAGTCTACCCATTAGTTTAATTACTTGGGTTATTGCGATCGCCCTAATTATAGTGTCTTTAAATCAAGTACAGGGCAAATATCAAGAGCGGACAGTACCAATTATGGGAGTTTGTGCAGCTTTTATCTTTGCAGCTCAGATGATCAATTTTCCTATACCTGGAGGAACTTCTGGTCACCTACTTGGAGGGACATTAGCGGGAATTTTACTTGGTCCTTGGGCGGGTGCTTTAGTGGTAAGTGTCGTGTTTATCGTTCAAGCAGTGATCTTCCAAGACGGGGGAATTACTGTTTTGGGTGCAAATATTACCAATATGGGACTGATCGGCACTTTTGGCGGGTACTACCTTTATCGGGCAATTCGCTCAATAATCGGGCGTGATAGTTGGCGGGGGATGGCGATCTCTACTGCTGTCAGTGCTTGGGTAAGCGTCTTTATCGCTTCAATTTTAACTGCTATAGAATTAGCCTTATCAGGAACTGTACCCTTGAATGTAGCCATATCAGCTATGGCATTTTGGCACTTATTAATTGGTATCGGCGAAGCGTTGATCACCTTAGCGGTAGTCAGTTTTATTTGGCGCACTCGACCAGATCTCCTTTATGGTTCTGCCAACAGCCGTAAAGTGGTGGATTCTCGTCCTTTAGTACAGCGTTAATTAGTAATTAGTTAGATTTTAGATTTTATGAGTAACAAACTTCCAAATCGTAATCTCGCTTTTGTCATCTCTGGCTTAGGTGTTGCTTTGTTAATTGCCGTTTTTGTTTCTCCTTTTGCCAGTTCAGATCCAGATGGACTCGATCGCGTTTCCCAAGATTTAAAGTTTGAACATAAGGCAGCCGAAGATGCCCCAGCCCAAAAATTACCTTTTGCTAATATCTTTGATGAATATGCCCTCAAGGGAGTACCTGAAGCAATAGCAACACCGATGGCAGGCTTAGTGGGTACTTTGGCTACTTTTGGTTTGGCATACGGAATTGGCAAGCTAGCGGTTAAAAAATCCCCTTCATCTATCGATCACAATATTTCTTCTCATCAAGAAGAGTGACGAACGAATAAATTAAATTAATTAAGAAGTAAGCGAATGCTATTGCTACATTTAGGAGCGTTTCATTTAGACATCGATAGCAAACAGGCTACTTTTTGGCACTCTCTTGCTCCCCGTACTCGTTTATTGTGTGCCTTGCTGATGGTGTTTGCGATCGCTCTTACCCCAAACGGGCGCTGGTGGACTTGGGCAATTTATGGTTTAGGAGTATTTGGAGTAGTTTTTTTTAGTCGCTTAACTAAAACAGTACTGTTGAAAAGGATTGCGGTTGAGTTTGCGTTTATTGGTACTGTACTACTGGGAACTTTATTTCGAGACGGTGGTGAAGTTCTTTGGTCTTGGGGAATCTTACGAATTACCAGCGAAGGTTTGACTGTTTTGGGGAGTGTCACCATTAAAGCTTTATTATCCTTGCTCACGCTAAATATACTCACCCTTACTACTTCAGTCCCCGCCTTGCTTAATGCTTTAACTGCTTTACGAGTTCCTCCCTTGTTAGTTGCTACCTTAGCCTCAATGTATCGCTATATAGGTGTTTTAATTAAAGAGTTTCAGGCAATGCGTAAAGCTGCTGCTTCCCGCAACCTCGCTCGTAATAATGTCTGGCAACGCTTTGTGATTGGCAATATGATAGGTACTTTATTTATTCGCACTTTTGAGCGAGGAGAACGGGTGTATCAAGCAATGTTAGCCCGTGGTTATCAGGGAGTGCCTGTAGTCGAAAAAGTTCCTTCTGGCGGACGACGGGATGTCTTTGTACTGACTTTTACTATAGTTTTAGCGCTATTAGGACAGTCTATTTATTTACCGCATTGACAATAGCTAGTATAAACAATAGTTCTAGGTACATTAGATTGTTTCCTGCTCAATAGCCAATCTACTAAATTTAATTTCGTAATCGCGATCAAAACTATGCTCTCTAGGCGATCGCTTTTTTGATGGTTAAAACTTCATCAGTAATCTTAGATAATCTTCAGATCTTAATGCATCACAATCCAATCATTATTGAAAATCTTACCTATGCCTACCCCGACGGAACTAACGCTTTAAGCAAGATCAACTTGGCGATTGAAGCAGGGGAAAGAGTAGCTTTGATCGGTGCTAATGGTTCGGGTAAGTCAACTCTACAGTTACATCTCAATGGCATTATTTTGCCTCAATCAGGGAGGATTAAAATAGGAAAATGGTGGGTAGATCCCGAAAATTTGCGCGATATTCGTAATTTTGTCGGTTTAGTCTTTCAAAATCCTGATAATCAGCTATTTATGCCGACAGTATGGGATGATGTCGCCTTTGGACCAAAAAATTGTGGCTGTCAAGATGAAGAATTAGTCCAGAGAGTTCAACAAGCCATGATGATGGTTGATATCGATCCAGAGCGTTATGGTGCAAGAAACACTGAGAATTTATCAGGAGGCGAGAAAAAACGAATTGCGATCGCTGGAGTTTTGGCTATGAAACCCCAAGTGTTAGTTTTAGATGAACCTTCAGCCCAGTTAGATCCTCGTTCTCGTCGTCAATTAATTGAATTGCTCAAAAGCTTATCTCTCACTCAATTAGTGGCAACTCACGATTTAGATATGGCTTTAGAACTTTGCGATCGCACTGTCGTTTTAAGTCAAGGTCAAATTGTTTATGATGGAGCAACTGAAAAGATCATGAGCAACCCCGATTTTTTATTACAACACTCGTTGGAATCTCCCTTATCTTACAGTCGCCCTTATTGTTTGCTTAAAGACTTGCCTGTTCGTTAGTGATACTGGAACTAGAAGCAAAATCCCCAGGGAGTATCTCACTTTTGCAATCATTTAATTTCTGTTTTTTTCAACTGTATAAAAACCTGGGAAAAATGATTATTTTGACGATAAGTATAATTACTTAATCAAAAAAGTGGGATACTACCAGTTTATCTGGATCATTCCTTTTTGTATTTCAGATTAGATTGTCATAAATTACGATTTATATCTTATATTAATCACTTAATTAAATATCAAGAGTTATTTTTAGAACTGCGATTAGCATCTCATATTAATCGCTTAATCAAATTTTAATCTAGATGCTATACATTCATTTTCATAGGTAGCTTAAAAAAGTTTTTGAGTAGCCTGTTTAAAGTATTGGCTGTTTACTGTGTACTGAAGTATCAGAGTAAAAATATAACCAATAAGGTCAGGTTATCTTCAATAATTCAATAATATCGAGAAGTTTTTTTAGCAATTAATAGCTCCTAGTTTATGTTATCAACACAGCAATTTGAAAATTGTAGTAATTTTTCACAAGAATTAGAACTAAAGCAACTTGTCCAGAGTAATCGAGTTTCAATTGTTTATATTCATGGTACGGCTAGAAGTGGTTCAACAATTGCTGAGATTGTTTTGACTCAATTGGCTGATTTAGCCATTCATCAACCTTTTCGTGGAGTATTGCAAAAAGCTGGCGGACGTTTTCGGATTGCCAAAATGAATTTTGATGCAGATATTTATAATTCTGCTTGTGGTTTAATTGTTAAACAAATCAACCAACATTTGCAAAATAAACAGAAAATTATCGTAATCATTAAAGAATTAGCTGGTTTTTTTCATCCTTATATTTGGCAGCGATGGTTAGAGATTCCTGATAAGTTTTTATTTACTATTCGAGAACCACATATTCAATATATGTCTTGGTTGTCAGCTATGACCGATAAAGTTTTTCAGGGAAATGGTAAATTACAGGAAAATATCGATTTTGTAACTAGCAAAGCAAGAGTAACAGAAAGTTCTTTTTTGTCTGCGGAATGGGAAGGAACTACCCTTAGCTGTAATCAAGCTGCGTGGAATGCATTAGCAGAAGATTTTAATCAAGTTAAAAAGAGTGTTTTAAATACTGATAAAAAAATAGCTATTTTAGATTTAGTAATCTTAAGATATAATCCTGAATTTGCTATTAAAAGTATAATTGCTAAATTAGGATTTAGCTTGGAAAAAATATCACAATTTAATCTTAATTGTCTAACAGAATCAAAGCAGAAAATTTCGGATCTTAGAGATAAAAGCAGACCCATGGTACGCAAGGCAAATAGTAGTAAAACTATTAATCCTTTAGCTTTAGGGGAAGCAATCAACTTAAACACATTCCCATTTAAATCTCAAGAGCATATTCGACAAATCATTCCTTTATATTTAGACCTGTTATATGCTCCCGAACAAGTTTATTTACCAACCTTGTCTGAACTTGAATTAAATCAAAATCCAGGATTGATTGCTACTCATCCTTTTGTGGCTTATGCGATCGCTATGCTTAATTTTCAACGTCTAAAAAAACCTATTAGTTCTAATCAAGTTAGTTCTTGGTTAAAGTCTGTGATTAGAAATAAATCAAATCAAGCAGCAGCAGATCTTGGCAGTTTTAATAGTTCATTTGCGGAAATTAATAGTTATTGGAATCTATAGGACTTAAATCTCATGACAAACATTTTAATTGTAGGCGCTGGCTCGATTGGCGCACTGATGGGAGCTTCTTTAGTTAAAGCTGGTTTAAAGGTAACTTTCGCTGGCAAACCTGGAAGTGAGCATACTAAAAAACTTAAACAAGACGGTTTACAGTTGTTTTATGCCAATGGAGAAAGGTTGTGGATTTCACCATTGCATCCACGAGTTAAATTTGTTGATACTGCAACAAACTTAGGCAAAAAATTTGACATCATTATAGTTGCCGTTAAAAGCAACAATTTAATCAAAGTAGTCCCTTACATTAAAGCTAATTCAACCCCAGACACAATTCTAATTCATGCTCAAAATGGTATTCCTTACTGGTGGTTTAATAACGATCATTACCTCTCAACCCTCAATCAAACTCTGTTTAACAAACTAAGTTCCCAGCGCTACTTAAATACTGTCGATCACCAAGGCATCTTACACAGTAATTTGGGCGATCGCACTATAGTAGGCTGCGTGGTTAAAGCTCCCTGTCAAAGAACAGAAGATGGAAAAATTCAAGTCAAAAAAATCCCGCGAATAATTTTGGGTTTAACTAGAAACTATAATTACAATTTAAAACAACGCGCTGAAATTCAACATCTATGTGATTTATTTACTCAATATGGTATAGCTGCTACCTACACTAATAAGATACGTGCAGCCGTATATAATAAGTTAGTCATAAATATTACTACTAATGTTCTTTCAGCTTTAACTGGCAAAGTAATTGCCGATTTAACTGCGAACTACTATACCAACAGTCTAATTAAAATCATTATTGCCGAAGTTAATCATATCTTTAGCTGTTATGGCATTAAACCAGAAGATTTACCAACTGAACAAGCAATTTATGCTTATATCAAAGCTCCAGGTAGCCAAAGTCATCTACCTTCTCTGGCTCAAGATTTTTCTCAACACAAAGCTGGAGAAATAAGTTTAATTACTGCCCCTGTAGAAATGGCACAAATCGCCCATCTAAAAGTACCAACTTTATCTATTCTGAGTGAGTTATTGCAGTTATGCCAAACCTATAGCTTGAAAAACTACAATGGCGAATCCCATATTCTGACCATAGATTATGCTTCGGATAATCATATGTTAACCAGTAATGTCTGTCAAAGTAGCATAGTCGATAGATGGCGTATATCTAATTTATTGGCTCATCTAGTTCAAGTTAATGCATCCACTCTGAATAATCAAATGGTTGTTAGCTAACTTCTTAGAGGATGTCTGAGATGAAATATTGCAGCAAACTTCTCAATTTTAAATGCTGATGAAGCCTCCAGGTATAAATAAAGGTATAAACAAGCAATCTCATCCAAATAAAGTATCTCGGAGTTTTTTACGTTCTCATCTACATCAAAAATATCGTAAGTCAACGATTACTAAGCAGCAAACGACGAAATTAACTTCACTAAATCAGCGTAAACTCAGGAATTACTCATTAGCTAGGTATTTGCTTTTTATTTTACCTAGCTTGGGTTGGCTGATCTATCGCCAACTAGGATTTATTGGCATTGGTAAAAAAGCCAATAAATATAACTCTTGGTTTTTGCCACTTTTAGTTGGGGGCATTATTTGGCAGCTACCATCTTCCCCAGAAGTTAATCAACAGACATGGCATTTGTGTGCAATTTTTCTAGCTACTATCATTAGCTTTATCACTAAACCAATGCCTATGGGTGCTGTCGGAATAATTGCCTTAACCATCTGTGTTGTTAGCAATACCCTAACTATTGAGCAAGGATTGAGTGGCTTTAGTGACAAAACTGTTTGGCTTACCGTTAGTTCTTATGTTGTTGCCAGAGGAATTATTAAAACTGGTTTAGGTACACGTATTGCCTATCTATTTATTACTCTTTTTGGCAGAAACACTTTGCTAGTAAGTTATGGTCTATTAATGACGGACGTAATTTTATCTACTGTAATGCCTAGCGGGAATGCTAGAGGTGGTGGTGTAATTTTTCCCATTGTCAAATCCTTAGCCACATCTTGTGGTAGCGATCCTCGGGATGGTACTGAACGAAAAATTGGTGCTTTTTTAATGACAACCGCTTACCAGGGAACTCAAATTACTACTACGTTGTTTTTAACAGCGATGGTAGCTAATCCTTTGATGGCAGAGCTTGCCCAAACAATTGCTGGGGTAAAAATAGATTGGCTAACTTGGGCTTTAGCTGCTTCAGTACCTGGATTTCTGAGCTTATTAGTTATGCCCTTGATAATTTATTGGTTTTATCCTCCAGAGCTTCAGTCTACTCCAGAAGCTCCAAAACTAGCCCAAGCAAAACTGCAAGTAATGGGAAAACTTTCACAGCAAGAATGGTCAATGATGGGAATATTTTTATTGTTACTATTCCTTTGGGGATGTGGTAAACAGCTTTGGGGCTTAGAGAGCGTTACCAGTGGTCTAATCGGAATTGTTTTGCTGTTAATTACTGGAGTATTAACCTGGAGCGACGTTGTTCAAGAAGAGAAAACTTGGAATATATTTATTTGGTTCTCTATTTTGTTAATGATGGCGACTTTTTTAAGCGAGTTTGGTTTGTTTGATTGGGTAACCAATGAAGTTGGCAGTGCCATTGATAATTTAGAGTGGCAATTAGCTTTTGGCTGTTTAATCATAGTTTATTTTTACAGCAGTTACTTTTTTGTTAGTAAAGCAGCTCTTGCAAATACAACCTATCCTGCTTTTTTGACTGTGGCTATTTCTTTGGGAGTATCACCAAGTTATGCAGCGCTGGTTTTGGCTTTTCTAGTTAATTTATCGGGCTGTTTAACTCATTACGGCACTGCTGTTGCACCAATCTACTTCGGTGCAGGATATGTAGATCCTGCTACCTGGTGCAGACTGGGATTTTACCTAAGTCTGGTCTATTTATTCATTTGGATAGTAATTGGAGGTTGGTGGTGGCAACTGACAGGGCTTACTTAGTATTAGTTGTTGTTAGTTTCTTTTCTAAAGCTACAAAATCGTAACCAGTTCCTGATTGTTTACCAGGCTGAACTTTTACAAGAGTACCTCTTAAATTGCGATCGCTGAAGGCAAAAAGCCGATTTCTGTAGTTGCTCCTTGAGCCGAAAATTCGGGGTTAGCTAGAGCTTGTTGTATTTTTTGTCTTTCTGCACCAGAAGCGATCGCCTTGAAAATGCTTTGGGTAGCATCATAAGCCATTGCAGTACGCCAGTTAACTGTTCCTCCCCACAATTTTTGAGCATCTTGGGTAAATAAGTTGCTTGACTGAGGTGGGTACCAAGGCACTGCAAGCACCATACCGTTAACGTCCTTTTGTCCTTCCTTGAGAGTTGTATATGTATTTAAAGAATGATTACCCAATAGAGTCAACCGATCATCGTTAGCTGCTGCTATTTCTAATGCTTTATCTACTCTACGAACTGAAGGATTTAGAAGTAAGGCATCCACACCCTGACTGACTACTTGAGAGGGAACTTCTGATGGCAATAAATCTCCTGCTAGATCACAGTCAATCGGGATAATTTTGCCACCATGATTGTAAACTGCCCAAGTAAAGTTCTCCTCAAAAGAAACACTAGCTTCTGCCTCAGAATCGGAACAGACAGCAATTTTAGTTTGACCCAAAGTATTTACAGCATAGTCTGCTAGGGGTTCGGTTAAATCTCTAGTGTTAGGAGAAGCACGAAATATATAATCCTCAATTGTTGACAAAGTTTCAGCAGAACTAGTGGGTGTGATCATTACTATATTACCCTCTTGATAAATGGGAGCAGCAGCGATAGAGGCATTACTACCATTGTGTCCAATTACTGCTAGAACTTTTTTATCTTTAACTAGTTTGCTGGCAATTTCTTTAGCAATTTGAGGGTCATTATCATCATTGACAATTTCCAGCATTATTAATTTGCCGTTAATACCGCCGCGTCGATTTAATTCATCTTGTGCCTGGGCTACCCCTCGTAAAATTTCCTTTGCTACATTGAGATCTCCCCCAATAGGAACAATAACCGCAATTTCATAAGGATCTTTGGTTTTGGCGGCGATCGTGTTATTCAAGTAAATTCTGGCTTCTGGATCGTTGCGATCGCTTTTCAAAGCTAGGCTAAAATTTTCTTGAGCAACAACATAATCTCCTTGGTCAAACGCCTTAACTCCCTCCTGTTTAGCAGTATTATCATGGGCAGTAACTAATATTTTGTCTCCCAGGCTAATTCTTCGCTCAATTGAATTTTTGCCTTTTGCTTCAGTGGACTTAGGTTCTCGATGAGTAATCCAATATACTGTTGGACCAAAAAAACATAGAATAACAACATATAAGATAAGCAACAAGTTTCTTTGAGTAATATTTATTGGCTGATTAAACATGATAAAATATCAATATAAACGTGAAAAACAACTGTTTTAGATTTAATTTAGACTCAAAATAATTCTCAGCCGCTAAAGCTTTCTTATGTATTAAAAATACTTTTTGCATAGATAACGTATATCTAGTTTAGTAGCTTATTTCTACTAAACTAAACTCAAATAATCAACTACACTTTTTTTAGCTAGAGAATTAAGTGAAATTAGTTAGGACTTGATTGGCTCTTTAAACTTACCTTTAAATGCCCTTAAAAGACAACCGCAATTTATCGCAAAAAAGTTTTAATGGGCTTATTTTAATTTAGTAATTATACGTAGATATCATTTTTATTTATTATCAATTACTGAGCTTGAGTGATCTAAATTGTGTTTACCCAATTTTGAGTAAGTAGTAATAACTAATTAAAACCACTGAACCAGTTTAAATTTTAAACCTGTAGTAAATCAAAAGTTTTTTAAGCTCAAAAACGCTACTGCTTAATATGAAAGCTCAATCTAAGCGTTATAATAGCATAGTAATACTAAAATAGTCGAGTTTATTTAGTTGATTAGTTCAAAGTTTATGTCGAAGATATTTGCCAAGTAACTGAACTAACTTTAGCCTCTGTTTTCAACAGTCTGATAATTTCTTCAGAGTCAGACAAACTTAATTCGTTACCCTGAGACGAAAAATCAACTTTGATTTCTATTTCTAGTTCTCCTGGTTCAATTTCACTAAGAACATTTTTGCTTTGCATTTTAATGAGAGTTAAGTCATGTTTTCTAGCAAAATGACTAATTACCTCTAAAACCTGAGCTTCGGTTTCCGAAAAGCAAAGTAATTCACAGTAATACTGATAATTACGGGAATTAGCTCCAACTGAATCAGCTAAAGGTTTTAGACTAGCTATCCTTGCTGTTATTTCAGCATCGTTAAGTTGTTTGACGTTATCTAAAGCCAAAGAGTCTTTATTGCGTTGTTCGTTGCGCTGCTGTTTGAATGCTTCTTCCAAGGGTTTTGATAGTAGATTAGCGCCGACTACTGCAAAGGTAGATAAATAAGCTGGCACTAAAAAACCCGAACCTACTAAAGCACCTATTGCTGCTGCACACCAAATTGTCGCTGCGGTATTCGTACCTTTTACAGTTGCTCCTTCCCGCAAAATTACTCCACCACCCAAAAAACCGACTCCAGAGACTATTTGGGCTGCAATCCTCGTTGGACTGGCATCGCCAGGAGTCATAATTGAGAGCATAGTAAACATCGCCGAACCCAAGGTTACTAGTACATTTGTTTTTAAGACGGCTCTTTTTTTTAGCCACTGTCTTTCAATTCCGATACCTACCGCTAAGAAAAATCCTATGAGCAGACGAATTGAAAAAGTCGTCCAGGTTATAGTCATGTTGAGCCGCCACGAGTAATTTTTAATCTAAGCTGATGATTATTCATCAAACAAAATAAATAAGTAATTTAAATATAAGCAGTTTTTGACACAAACGAATCAATCAAATCATATTTAGTTTAATAAAAAGTTAAAATTTAGTTAAAATTTAGTTAATCAATAAATGCAATAGTGATCGGCTTAAAAGATTAGAAAATAATCTAATTAAAATTGCCATTTAAATATGTTCAAATGGCAATTTTAATATTTTCTTGGATTAATAACAAATAAAGAAGTCTTAAACCTAATTGATCTAATTAATCAATTGTTTTAGGTATCAACTAATTACTCAAAGTATTCACTCGATTCATGAGAATTTTTGTTTCCGATGCTCCTGCTTGCTTTAGCTTGCGAGTCATCTGTAAACTTATTATCGTAATAGCTAACCATTGACCTAAAATAGCTACAGCGATCGCACTAAAAGAAACATATTCAGTAGCAGTAATAGGAACAAAGCTCAACAGCCAAACTTGAGGAATTGTGCTGACGGTAAGTTCGGCCACTCCTAAACAGACTGGAGGTAAGATAATCATTGATGCCACGGCAACAATTGACCAGATGACTCTTTTACGAGTTTTGAGGGTTAAAAGAAACTGAGCAATTACGGCATAAAGTAAGATATTTGTCGTACTAAGAATTAATCCCCAAAAATATACTGGTAGCTTGGAGGCAAGATTAGCAAGATTGAAGGAGTAATAAAGGTAATGGCGATCGCTAAATTAATAGCAATAGCGACTGTTGCAGGGCTATTATCCCCCAACACTAGTTCCTTCCAGAGAGAATTACCGTGATTTTGATAACGATACCGCGCCCAATCGTAGAGAGTTTGACGGTGAGGACTTAAAGCAAAGATTAGCCCCAAACCAAACAAGCTTAAACAAACCTGTAAGAAAATAAAGTTGTTGCTGATGAGATAGATATCATCATGAACTGTAGCAAGATTAGATTCAGTTTGAAGTGTAAAACCAAGAGCGATTGGCGCAAACCAAGCAGTCAGCCAATAACTATTAACTTTACTAAGTATAGTCTTCTCAGGATTATGAAAGCGACGTTTTAAGATTGCCCAGCACCAATATGTCCACAAGCTAAAATTCAAGAAAATCAAGCCGATCCCCACAGCAGTTTTAGTCCATAAAGCTTGTCCGTAAAAAGATAATTCTGCTAAATTGTCTGTAGACAGAAAGTCAATTGTGCCAAAGCGTAAATGACTAGCATCGATTAAGTAGGTTAAAACTATTGCTGGATTAAACATCAAAGTCCAGGCTAAAAAATGATCTAATTTTGCATGTCCATCAACCAAGATGGCAGTGGCAAACAAGAGCAAAAACCCGAGTAAACCGCTAGCAAACCACGATTTAAAGCCTGATACGCCAAAATCGAGTAAACTCCACAGCAAGGCTAGACAATAAAAAAAGCACAGCTAGCCACGACTGTCAAATCGAAAGCCAGAATTAGAGTTAAGGGAATATGGGACTGTAATCCTGCCACCAGATGTAAAGGTAATAATAAAGCGATCGCCGTATAAACTAGAATTGGTACACCCAAAATTTTGCCGAGTAAAACACTGCCAGCAGATTGAGGAGTAAGACGGATAAAGTTAAGGGTGCCTCTTTCTTCTTCTCTAACGGTGTCGGCAATCAATAGATAAGTACCGATTACTAGCAAGGCAAAAATACCAATAATACTCAGAATAATAAATAAATCCAGCCACCATAGCTGCCAGTTAATTACCCAACTGCCAGCCTCATTTTGAGCATAGCAAACCTGATTACTATACTCTTGATAGATAAGAGCCATACCATAGCGACCACACTGAGTACCTGCCAGCTTAAAATCTGGTAACTGACCTAGCAAAAAATAACTGTAATAAACTGAGCAATTGCCGCGATCGCCGCGGCAATCACCATGTTTCTAGTTTTGAGCTTACCTTGAATCTCTCGAAACAACTGGGGATTACTGTCTAAAAGCTTTGACCAGAGAGAATTGGGGGTGCTAAACAGTCTAATGTTTTGTTTCATAATCTTGATTTATCTACGAAGTCTGTTGATGCCCTAGTTTCAAAAAGATCGATTCGAGATCTTCTTGGCTTTGATGAAATTCGGTTAGAGGAATATCCGCCAGGACAAGGGATCGTAATAGCTCTGCACAGTCTGATGCTCCTCCCCTAAAATCAATCTTAAGACGATTATCAGCGATGATCTCCCAAGTATTGACCAAGGAATTTTGACTCAGTTGCTGTTGCAATATCTCCATCTTACCCAAAGTAGATAAAGTAAGTTGTTGACTAGATAACCTTTGATATAGGTCGGTTAAAGAAGTACTTTCGACCAAAAAGCCTAACTCCATTATCCCCACAGAAGTGCAAAGTTCGGCTAAATCGCTCAAAACATGGGACGAAATCAAAATGGTCATGCCTGCTTCTTGCAAAACCTTAATAATCTGCCGAAACTGCTGTCTGGCAAGAGGATCTAACCCTGAAACGGGTTCGTCTAATAATAGTAAGATTGGTTCATGAATAATTGTTCTGGCAAGACTTAAACGCTGCTTCATCCCCCGTGAGAGGGTGGCAATAAGACTTTTACGCTTATTTTCTAACTGGACTAATTCCAATACCTCGTGGATACGAAGATGACGTTTTGGCTGTTTTAAGCGATATAGTCGAGCAAAATAATCGAGATAATCCCATACGGTTAGATCGTCGTAGAGGGGAAAATCGTCAGGAAGATAACCAATGCGCTGTTTTAAGAAATGGTTAGAATCATCTCTTAATAGGCGATCGCCGTGGAGGTAAATTTCGCCTTTGGTGGGTTCTTCTGCTGTTGCCAGCATTCTTATCAACGTGGTTTTGCCTGCACCGTTAGGACCAATTAAACCATAAACCTCGCCAGCTTTAACCTGTAGATCGATTTCATTAACTGCAATATAACCTTCAAATCTTTTAGTTAAACCGTAGGTGCGATCGCTAATTCTTTCATCGTTTAGGTACTGGCTTGGTTTGAGTTTGTCCGCTGTCCGCTGTTAAGCATCAATGATTTCAAACTTGATGTTTTGTTTGCTCGCAAAATTATGGGTAAAGTGATCGACTATGTTGGTATCACTGAGTTCTAGATTATAAAAGTCTACTGCTGGATGGTCAAAATATGGACCTGCGTGCCAAGTGCCTACCTCTAGTTTAATAAAACAATCTCCTGGAATACTAAACGCACGCAAGTGATTGAGATCTGGCTCGGCTAGATCTGATGGTGGACATACTGCCA
The DNA here is from genome assembly GCA_012034765.1 of Pleurocapsaceae cyanobacterium CSU_1_1. Lineage (GTDB taxonomy): Bacteria > Cyanobacteriota > Cyanobacteriia > Cyanobacteriales > Xenococcaceae > Waterburya. The sequence goes on from JAAUOU010000005.1 coordinate 15,039, forward strand.
TCAACCAATCTTTGCCGTTTAACGAACCTAAACACTGAGTACAGCTATGATGACGAGTGATCTGCGTAAAAGTTCTGCCTCTGCGCTCTAAATGCATAATATAAAAGCGAGGAGTGCCGTTTTGTAGCTGTAATACTGCATCGTTTTGATCGAAAACTTTACCATCAGGAGAAGGGATAATGAGTTGACCGTAGGGTTTAAAGTTAGATTTGCTAATCGCGATCGCAACTAGCTGTTTGACAGTTAGTAATGGCATAAAGTAGTGGAGTAGATAAGATACATCTTATACTTACTTAACCTTACTCAAAACAGGAACAGAACAGAATAATTTGTAAGTTCAAGCTATCTTAAAATAGCAATTATATTTACCGTTGATTCAATAAGCTATGTTTGGAAAGTCCCCCCGTGAACCTCAAAAGCCTAATCTGTCTGATTTAAAAGACATTAAGCTGTCGCCACCTACATCTACTCCAGTTGATTTAACTTCTCCCCAAGATACTCTCTTACAGACATCAGAGATCGAAGACAAACAACTTGTTTCTACGGTAGAAAGAATTAGTCGGATTGTCTCACCCTATTTTATTGCGATCGTTGGTTTGGCTTTATATGAAAATAATTTTTTAATTGGCACAATCTTGATCCTCGTTGGTATTCTGTCTTTACTGAAGGTTTCGACTAATGATGTGGGCAACTTTTTAGAATGGCTGAAAAACTTTTTGGGTTTAAAATAATCATCACCAGATTAGTTATTTGTTTTTGGGTCGAAAACAAACTAGAGCAGCGATCGCTTCTGCCAAAATACTAATCAGACGATAGAATGCCACAGCAGCAATTTCGCTGGGAAACTGGCTATTATCTAACAGTCCGTAGGCGGTAACTTCAAATATTCCTAATCCTCCTGGTGCGCCAGGGACAATTAGACCCAAGAGCCAGGCAAAGCTAAAGGAGGTAAACAGTTGGGGAATCTGCTGCCAGGTTACAGTTTGCAGTGCCACAAAAGTTAACACAAAGCCGATTCCGCGCAAAATGACAAAGCCCATTTCTCCCAAAAAAGGTATTAAAGGATAGTTGGTTAGTTCAATTGCCTCGGCGGCAGTAGCGTCAGCTTGGTTTTTGCTGCGACTTAAACGGTGCAAGAGGATATTAAGAATCCGAGGTTGGATACCAATTAATATTGCCACCAAGCCAGCAACCTGTAGCCAGTGACGATCCCAGTTAATTGTCTCGCTCCACATACTGCTAACTAAGCCAATTAATAAAGCTGCTGCTGCCATTAATAAAGGCTCTAACAGCACGCTCAAGGTTGCAGCACCTCTAGAACCACCTTTTTTGCCTACGGCGCTAATTCTGCCGTAAAAGTGCCAGATATTGCCAGGGGAATACTTAGCAATGTTGGTGACCAGATAAACCCTGATGCCTTCCTTAACCCCTAATGGTTGCTTAAAGATAGCTAGAATCCAAGTCCAGACCCAACCAGACCAAACATGAGCAATGATAGTTACGATAACGGCGATCGCCAAAATCAACCAACTATAGGTATCAACCCGAATTGCTGCAACTTCAATCCAGCGTTCTTTTACTGTTTGAACCAGAAAGAATAAAACTCCTCCCAGAATAAACCAACGTAGATAAGGCTTAATCCGAACCAGTATATCTTTCATGCACCTTTGTACGGGCGAACGGCTGTTCGCCCCTAACTTGACTGACTCACTCAAATACCTAACTTAGACTCAATTCTAGCTAAAGAACTAATTGCCGCTTCCCAATCTGGCTTTAACTCTACTGCTTTTTGATAGTATTCCCTAGCACTGTCATACTGCAAGAGATATTCAGCAACAGAACCCTTGCCGTACCAAGCCTCATAGTAGTCGGGGTTAATTGTCAGTGCCTGGTCATAGGAATTTACTGCTTGGTCATATAATCTACTCGCTTTTTGCGTATTACCCAAGCCGATCAAAGCAGGAAGGTAGTCGGGTTTAATTGCCAGGGCTTCATTATAAGCCTTGATCGCCAGTTGATATCTTTTTTGCTGATAGTACACCTTACCTAAATTGTTCCAGGGTACAAAACTACGATTGGGATCGAGACTGATCGCTTTTTTAAAATCGGCAATGGCGCTATCATACTCCATTATGCCAGTGTAAGCTTCCCCACGATTATTCCATAGCCAAATATTATCAGGAGCAATTTTAATTGATTGGTCATAAGCAGCGATCGCTGCATCATATTCTTTGAGGCTATAGAGAGTTAATGCTTTGCAGTTCCATAGCTGGGGGCTTTGATAATGTCTTAAAGCAGTATTACAGGTTTGTAATGCCCCTGGATAATCATTTAGCTGCCGTTGAGCCTTCGCTTTTTTTAACCATACCTGTTCAAAGTTTCTCACCTGTCCTCTAGTATTGGCTAATTTTTTTAGTCCATTCTCATAGTAATTAATTGCTTCTTGATACTGCTTTGCTTCTAGCTTGAGATCTCCTTTGTAAAATTCTAGAATTGCCACCCGCTGCGCCCATTGAGCCATGCCAATCAAAATACCAAAGATGAGAATTGGCGCAATCAAAAGATATTTGTATAGACCTTTAAATCGGGACTTGTGCTTGATTTTTTTAAGGTCTTTGGCAACTCTATTAAGAGATTGATACCGCTGATTTTGATCGAGACAAATCATTTTATCCAAAATTTTGGCAAAGTTAGGACTAATTCTCGCTTTGCGATGCCAAAGAACTTCTCCAGTACGGGGATTTTTTTCTAATTTTTGCGGTGAAGTTCCTGTTAAAACATAAATTGCTGTCATCCCCAAGGCATAGATATCACTTGCACAGGTTACTCTACCAGCAATTTGTTCTGGGGGAATATATCCCGCTTTACTATTAGGAGTTAAATTCACTGCTTGGTTGACCAAATTAAAATCAACTAAAGTAACATTCCCGTTATCGTTGCGCCTAATTAGGCTAGAGGGTTGAATATTACCATGAATAATCTGCTGTCGATGGAAGGGTTTTAGGGCGCTGACAGTATTAATTAAAATATCAATTACTTCGGCTTCTGAGAGGATAAACTGGTCTTCTACAGTTTGAGCTAGGTTTTTACCCTCTATATATTCTTGAACGATAAAAATTTGCGATTCATCAACAAAATATTCAATTATCGCTGGAGTTCTCTGTTCCTTATCTATTGTTGATAAATGATTAAACCCAGCCATAATTTTTTGGGTAATGGCTGACAAGGAAACTTGAGAATTTTGTACTTTTAATATTTCCAGATAATAGCGATCGCTGTTTTGAGCTAAACTTGTAGCCACATAGGAGTTGACGTTTTGATTACCGCCTAAGTACTTAACCATTTGGTATTTTCCCCCAATGGTTTTGCCAATCATTTGCAACGGCTCTAAATCATGCAGTACTTCGCTCGCATTTTGATAGCGTTGGGAAGTACTCTCTGCCGTCATCCGATTGACAATTTTCAGAAAAGCCTCGCTAATGGCGATCTTTTGATTCCAGCAGACTGTCCCATCAGGTTCAGCCATTTCCCACTCAGTAGGGGATTTAGCCGTCATCCCAAAAACGACTGTTTTCCCCAAAGCATATATATCACTGCTGTAGATTGGCTTACCATTATTTTGCTCTGGAGGCATGTACCCAGGAGTGCCAATAATCTGGGTTTGCACCTTCTGCTTACTAACATCAAAAGCCATCGTGCCGATTTCTTTAACTGCCCCGAAGTCAATCAGGATCATCCTGCCATCTTCCTGTCGCCGAATTAAATTTGAGGGCTTGATATCACGATGAATAATACCCTGTTGATGAACCGATTTAAGAATGCCTAAAATATCTACTAAAAAATCAACTGCTTGAGTTTCATTGAGCATGTGGCGATAAACTTCTTGCTCAAATTCTTCTCCTTCAATAAACTCTAAAACTAAATAAAATTGCTCATTTTCTTCAAAATGACCGATAAATTCAGGAATTTGAGCATGTTTACCCAGCCATTGCAGCACCATTGCTTCAGTTGCTAGGCGTTCTTTGGCACTAGCCCAAACCGAAGGACTGTTAAATTTTGGCTGTAATTGTTTAACGGCACATTTTACTCCAGACTGCCGATCTGATGCTAAATAGGTGGTAGCAAACCCCCCGCTACCAAGTTCACGAATAATATCAAATCTTTGATTTAATACATCTCCTGTCTTGAGCGCCTTATAACCATACTCAGTATAATGTTCAGCAGAAGAGTTTTGGGACTGGGAAATGGGAATAGTAAAGTCTGAGTCTGACATGACATATCTGGACGCAAGATTTCTAAATTTTAGCGAACGAACATTGGTTCAAGGAATATAAAGAATTTCAATTACTGCTAACGTTAGCATAAAGAAAGACAATCACTTAATTAGTCTATAGAATCTTGTAGCTTTTCTAGACAAATATTTATATATAACTACGAGTAAGCTTCGTCATAAAATTGTATCTCAGAAAACTCTGATTCACGCTAAAATTTTAGTCTGATACCAATGTAAAACCAACCTTAACCCTCGTCAAAGCTAAATTCTGCTTAAATAATTTATTTTATGAGCTTTTTTCGACAATATATAGCACCTTTTATGGTACTTTTAATTTTCTTGGCAGCTTTATTTGCTGTCAGCATTCGTATTTTTCTGCCTTCAGATATGGCTGCTCCTGCGCCAATTTCTCGAATTGATTTGCAGACCAACATTGCTCAAAACCCTGTGGAGAACTTTTAGACTTAGGCGCTACTAATTAGTAATTTGGACTATTTATCCTTAAAACCGATTAAAATACTCAGTGTAAATCGTGAATAAAAGATCGCCCTAGATTGTCGAACAGCAATGTGTTAAGTAAATTTGGTTCAAGATGTCTTAAAAATTGTAAGTTATCTTTTACATAAATTAATTACTCTGACTAATTTTTATTGCTGTAATGAGTCAAAAAAAAGAAAATGTAATTTTATTGTTATCACTCTTGATTACAACTGGTGTCATCACTGGAGGTTTGTGGTGGTTACTTGGTAGAAGAGAGCCAAAGATTGCCAACGGCGATTCGCCTAAAATTGTTGCTCCTAAGGTTGTTGCTAATGCTCCCAGCACAGGGGGAGAGATTTTATTTCAGCGAGATGTTAATCCAGAAAAACAGGCTGCGGCTAAAGAGATCGCCGAACAGAATTATCCAGCAGCTGAATCTTTATTGAAGCAGTCGTTAAATAAGCAGCGCAACGATCCTGAAGCTTTGATCTATCTAAATAATGCTCGGATTGGCAAGAATAAAGCCTATAGTATTGCTGTTGCTGTCCCTATCGATACTGAAGAGACTAGCGCCAAGGAAATTTTGCGGGGTGTGGCTCAAGCACAATCAGAGATTAATCAGCAGGGAGGTATTAATGATATTCCTCTTAAGGTGCTAATTGTTAACGATAATAACGATCCCCAAACTGCCAAACAAGTAGCCCAGGAATTAGCTCAGAATAAAGATGTTCTAGGAGTAGTGGGACATTTTTCCAGTGGGGTGACTTTAGCTACTGCACCAATCTATGAACAAAATAAGTTAGTGGTAATTTCTCCTAGCAGCACTTCGGTTGCTCTATCTAAAGCAGGCGACTATATCTTTCGTACCGTGCCGAGCGATCGCTTTACTAGTAGTGCCTTAGCTAAATATTTTTTAGAGCGACTAGAGTTGCGTCAGGCTGCCATTATTTATAATTCTCAAAGTGCCTACAGTAAATCCCTCCAGGAAACTTTTACAACAGATGTCGTGAGCAATGGCGGTGAAATCGTCACGGAAGTAGATCTATCCGACAACAATTTTAATCCTGCGGAAACTCTCAAAACAGCACAAAACCAGGGTGCAGAAGCGCTAGTTTTTCTCAATGATTCGGCGACTGTAGATCAAGCTTATCTATTGATGCAGTTGAACAACGGCAAACTATCCTTGTTGGGAGGAGACAGTCTTTACAAACCCCAAACTTTACAGATCGCAGGAGAGAAAGCTAAAGGCTTAGTTCTAGGCGTACCCTGGCATGCTTTAGGTAGCCCAAATATTAAATTTACTGCTGCTGCCTACCGTCTGTGGGGAGGAGATGTTAACTGGCGTACGGCAATGGCTTATGATGCTACTCAAGCCTTAGCAAAAGGATTAGCACAAAACCCCAGCCGTTCAGGAATCCAAGCGGTTTTATCAGACTCAGGCTTTAATGTCTTGGGAGCATCAGGCAACCTGAAATTTTTGCAATCAGGCGATCGCAATGCTGCGGTACAGTTGGTTGAAGTGCAACCAGGCGATCGCTCTTCCTTTGGTTATGATTTTGTTCCTCTTAAGTAACCTGAGTACAGATTTAACTAGATGCGATTGATGACTGCCTCATGGTTGACTGATTGTCCCTCTAAAGTCACATTTGCTCTAGTGGCGCGAAACATCCCAAAACGACACAACCCAGCACCAAAAGCCAACCGCATTAGTAGCAAGGTAGGAACTTCGCGCAGTGATTTAATTAAGCCTGAAAAGCCAAATATAATCAGTCCTTTAGGTTTAACAACACCTTGCCAAATGGAATCGATCCAGGAAGGAAGAGTTGCTTGAGTCCAATCATCAGTAATGACCTCTCCCTCAACTAAACCTGTCTCTGCTAACAGTTCAGAAAAGCCTTCAATACTGGCAAAAGCTGGATGCGACCACTGATCTAATAATTGTCTCATGACAGGTTTCTCCCAGAAATTCAGGGGTATAGTGCGATCGTCCCGTTGATTCCAGTCTGCAACTACTAAAATACCTCCAGGCTTTAATACCCGCAATAATTCCCTGGCAAAAACTGCTTTATCGGGCATATGAGGTCCTGCTTCCACTGACCACACCACGTCAAAACTAGCATCAGGAAAAGAAAGAGCCATAGCATCATCTACCTGGAATTTAGCCTTAATTCCTGGGGGAGTTAATTCTTGGGCGCGTTTGACCTGTTGAGGACTAATCGTCACTCCCGTAACGTCAAAGTTATAGTCTTTTGCCAAAATACGACTACTGCCACCAATACCGCAACCCACATCTAATAAAGTTGTGCCAGCAGGCATATTTGCTAAACCACCCCAGCGAACCATTTCATGGACAAAATCATATTTTGCTTGGTTAAAATCTGTAGACTTGGGTGGTGAACCATAATGTCCTAAGTGAATATGTTCACCCCAGTAGAATTCTAAGATCCCGTCTTCTGTCCACTCATCATAAGAGTTGGCGACAGAATCAGCGGACTCATAATTACGAGGGGTAAGTAGATAGATAGCAATGCCCACTAATAAAGCAAGGGCTAACAAACCCAGAATGTAAAATAAGCTCATTAAAAGTGATTAATATATCATTACAAGTTTTCAATATAGCAATATTTGACTATAACTACAGCAGGAGCTATAGAAATTTTCGATAAAAAAATCAACTTGTTAAGACGATTTAAATCAAACAAGGTAAACCAATTACTTTGCAAACAGTCTTAAATCCCAAAAATAAAATCTTAAAATATAGTCCTAAGTAGTTAATTTATTTTGATACATAAATCACTTTTTCTATGACTAAGCATCTATTTACAGTTGGACACTCAAATCTTAGTCTTGAAGAATTTATCAGATTAGTAAAAAACATCAAGTTAATGCCATTGCAGATGTCCGTTCTCACCCTTATAGTAGTTATTTATCTCACTTTAATCGAGATTTACTGAAATTTGAGTTATTAAAAGCAAAGTTTAAATATGTATTTTTAGGTGATGAATTAGGAGCAAGACCAAAAGACTTAAGCTGTTATATTAACAATAAAGCAGTATATAGCAAAATTGCTGATTCTAATGATTTTCAAAATGGTATTAAACGAATAGTTGTAGGCTTAAACAAATATCGAGTTGCTTTAATGTGTGCAGAAAAAGATCCGATATCTTGCCATCGAACAATTCTAATTTGTAAACATTTACGGCAGCTAGATATTGAAATAGATCATATTATTGATGACAAGACTCTAGAGTCTCAAGGGCAAATAGAAGATAGATTACTTGATTTACATGGATTTGATTTGCAACACAATAGATTGAAAATCCCCAAGATATTACAACTCGATTTATTTAGCTCAGTACAATCTAGTACAACATCATTTATTTCTAAGGAAGAATTTCTAGAAAAAGCATATTTAATTCAAGAAAATAAGATTGCCTACAAAAATAAATAATCATGAATAAAATGCGTCAGATACAGTCGTCAAATATTAATTTGTACAGTATTGGATTTACTCAAAAAACAGCCCAGGAATTTTTCACTCTTTTAGCCAATGCTGGAGTTAAACGAATTATTGATACTAGATTAAATAATGTTTCCCAGCTAGCAGGTTTTGCCAAACGAAAAGATTTAGAATATTTTTTAAAAGAAATTGCTGATATTGAATATGTACATATCTTGGATTTAGCACCAACACAAGACATACTTAACAAGTACAAAAAAGAAAAAGGCGATTGGAAAACTTATGAAAAAAGCTTCCTGGACTTGATGAAAACCAGGCAGATAGAGAAGACAATATCTCCAAAACTACTTGATGGAGGTTGTTTATTGTGTAGTGAAGCGAAACCTCACAATTGTCATCGTCGCTTAGTAGCTGAATACTTAAATAATAAATTGGGAAATATAAATATATGTCATCTTTAGATATGTATTTATGGTTAAAATAATTTGTTTAGCTAATTCCAAGAAAAACGGCGATCGCTGTATTGCTGGTATTGATATTTGTACGGAAAAATGGATTCGCCCTGTATCAGGAACTAAAGATGGTAGTATTTCTGCCAACAAACGTTTGGTGAATGGCAAAGAACCACAGTTGCTAGATATTTTAGACATTACTGTGGATAAAACAGGGGAAGATTTTGGATTTGCAGCGGAAAACTTGAATATTATTCCTGGTCAATGGCAAAAAGTAGGACAATTTGTTCCCAATCAATTAATCAAATACTGCAACAATAATTTATGTGTATTGCATAATGCTTGGAAATTTGTCGAAGTTGCTTTTTTAAAACGCTTGCCCTTCTCACAAAGAAAAACTATTCAATTAGTATATGTTGAAAAATTATTAATCGAGTGGGACGAAAAAAAAATGAAATGGAGAGGCTCTCTAAATAATAAAAATTCCACAATTCTCAACGGTCTACCAATTACCGATCCAAAATTTATAGCAGCACTTAGATCTGGTTATAAACCTCAAAATCCTTGCTTAGTAACAGTTAGCCTTAGTATGCCCCATAATCCTTATCGAATTGATAACTGGGCGCATGGTGCTGTTTGTTGGAAATTAATTGCTGGAGTAATTGAGTTGTCTTAGTTTGTGGCGATCGCACGCTAGAAATATGCCTGATCCGTAGGCAGTTTCATGATTAAATTTATTAAATTTATAGATGAAGCAAAATGGAGGAGGAGCAAAATGGTATCCAATACAGAGCAGATTTTAGTCGCTGGTGCTACGGGAGGAGTGGGACAATTAGTAGTTGCTAAGTTATTAGCCAAAGATCTCAAGGTTTGTGCCTTGACTAGAACGAGAGCCAAAGCAGAATCGATGTTTGATCAACAAGTTAAAATCATCGAAGGGGATATTCGTCATGCCAATACTTTGGCAAGGGTTACCAATGGTATTAGCTATATAATTTGCTGTACGGGGACAACTGCATTTCCTTCCCTCAGATGGGATTTTGCTAATCTGTTTCAACCTGCCAATAGTCCCGCAGCGGTAGACGCAGAAGGAGTCAAAAACTTAGTCGCTGCTGCACCTGAAGATTTAAAAAGGTTTGTGTTTGTTTCTTCCTGTGGTGTATTGCGTAAAGATGAGTTTCCCTATAATATCCTCAATGCTTTCGGCGTTTTGGATGCCAAATTAAAAGGAGAAGAAGCGATCGCTGCCTCGAACTTACCCTACACGATTATCCGTCCTGCTAGATTAATTGATGGTCCTTATACTTCCTATGACCTAAATACTTTATTACGCGCCAAAACCGACGGTAAAAAAGCTGTCAAAATAGAGTCAGGCGATCGCTTAAACGGCGAAACTAGTCGTATAGATGTGGCTAATGCTTGTGTTGAAGCTTTGTTTTATGACACGACTATTAACAAGGACTTCTCGATCATTAATGCAGAAGATAGAGATCATCCAACTCAATGGTCAGAACTTTTTGCCACACTTTAAATCGATTCTTGCATTAGCTGCTAGCATAAGAAAATTAATTGGAATAACTATATGTATAATCCCGTAGAACAGTTTTTTTGGCGATCGCAAAAGGCAATTTGGCTAAAGCTTTAGATACAGTAAACGGGGATGTAGTTTTTGAAGCTCAAGGACCAAAATCAGTTCCAATTTACGGTCGATTTGAGGGAAAAAAAGGAGTTGAAAAGTTTGTCAATACTTTATCGGATTTATTTAATACAGAGGCTTTTGAAATACGTAAATGGGCATTTTCAGAAGACTTTGTTTTTGCTTATGGCTATATGCAGCATCGCGTTAGCAAGACTAATAAACTATTTAAAAGTGAATGGTCTTTAGTATGTCAGATAGAAAACGAGCGCATAAGTTCTTATAAAATGTTTGAGGATACAGCAGCATTAGAAGCAGCATACATTTAGCTGTCAGGGTATATCCGAAGATGTAGGATAAGTTTTGTCCTAAAGAAGTAGCTGAGTCTAACGACTCGCGTGCGCTTCCGCGTCGAGTCAGCTTCGCGTCCTTCCCGTCGCGCCTAGCTTTTGGATCGCATATTGAATACGAGCATAAATGGCTAACTCTGACTCACTATTAATTAATTCTTGGAACTTACTCATAATTCTCGGTAGTAAATCAGGTTGACTCTCTGCCAAAGTTTTACTCAATGATTCGAGTCCCACAACCGCAGCATAACGCACGACCCATTCTCCATCTTCTGTTGCTAATAAAAGAGTATCTAATACTTTTTCTTGTGCGCCGAGCGCTTCTTCTGGAGAAAGCTTTGACCAGATAATACTCCCTAATCCTTTAGCTGCCGCACGACGCACGCTTTGAGAAAAATCTGTAACCGCAGCTTCCAATAATAAATCTAAAGCAGCAGGATCGCCAATCCCTGCAAATACTCTAGTTGCCCAGGCTCTCGCACCGTAATTATAACTGTCTAAATTCTTTAGTAGATAGTCAACAACAGGCTCGCCAATCTCAATCAAACCGTCTACCGCAGCAACCGCAGCACCAGGATTATTAAAGCCCAACACCTCAACTAAAGTAGGTATAGCAGCGCGATCGCCGACTTTGGCTAAGTCTTCGACTGTTTTTAAGAGTAAGTCGGCAGAATCGGCTTGATTTACTGCCTCAATTAATTGTTGAACATTGGACATTTTAAAGTCTGCAATATAGCTAGAAAATAATTTTACTATCTGGTTTGTCTCAACTCAATGTTCCTGAGTACTCGATCAAAAGAATTTGTTTATTTTTAAACTAAAATCAAAGTGTTTTTAGTTTAGGTCAAGAATCCTTTAAAAAATTAGGTTATGAAAGCTTCAATTTAGGTCTTGTTGTCCTTTCGGGAGTGGGAGCTATTCGTCATAAGACCTAGATCTGTGGCTATTTAATTTTTTCAATTTCCATAGCTTAATTATTGATTAAATCAGACGTATCTTATTTTTAAAGTTATTCTGTAAATTAGACAACTAAATTTTAGATATTGTTTTTATATTTCGATAGTTGCGGGTTATGTCCTACGAGTCACAATTAGATCATGAATCTGGTAAGTTAATTAACCCAACACAGCTATGTTTATTGCTGTCAGTTGTGGTTCATCTATTGGTGTTAAAATTTGGCTTGCCGACGTTTAAATTTAACGATGATGATGGCAAAAGAGAAGTTTCGATCATTGAACTTAATTCAGAACAACAGGCTCGTTTGCCAGATCTTGAGCCTCAATTAAAAACTCCAGATCTTGCTAGCCTCACCAATCCTGCTAATTTACCACCCAACTTATTACTGCCTGGAAATGCAGATCCTGCTAATTTACCACCTCTAATTATTCCGCCACCACCACAGTCTAATTTTCCTCCTTTACCGCCCATAACCGATATTACCCTACCTCCAGTAGGTAATTGGTCTAATTTACCTCTGCCTCCACAAACACAAACAGATCTAGATCCTTCAGATTTCAAAATTGAACCAATCAAGCTACCGCCTAATCTGGGTAAAGTTCCCCAGCCATCTACAAAAACCCCAATAGTTAAAACTACCCCAAATCCAGCTAATACGGCCAAGCTGCAACCACCTCAAAAGCAACCCGCAACTAAGCCTGAAACTGAACCCAAAACTAAGCCACAGGATACCCCAGAAGTTATTGCTGCCCAAAAAGTAGCTACATCGCAACAGCGTATTGCTAGCTTGCGCCAAAGCATAACTCCTACCAAGGAGGGGACTAGTAACGAGGAAGCCAGAAACAACTATCTTCTTTGGGTGGCTAAGGTTAAAGAAATTCAACCAAAAGGAAGTAATCTTCCCGAAGAAATTGAAATTAAAGGTACTTATCCTCGGGATGCCTGTATCGTCAAACTCAAAGGCAGTAGCGTTTTTGGTGTAATGGTTAACACCGCAGGCGAAGTTGTTGCTCTTGATTTACTGAAAGGCTCAAAATATCCCATCTTTAATCAACAAGCCAATCAAGATCTGCGATCGCGCCTATTTAAGAACGACACAAATAAGCCCAAGCCCTATCAAGTAGAGGTCAATTACGAATACGATCCCGAAATCTGTCCTTCTTTGACACTACCTTCCATTCGCCAACCTGAAATAAAACAGTCTCCCCAACCTGCGTCTGTGCCTTTACCTAAACCAGCAACACAATCCAAACCAAAACCCGAACCTGTGCCTGCACCAAAACCAGCAACGCAATCCAAACCAAAACCCGAACCTGTGGCTGCACCAGATAACTCATCACCATCATTAGGCGATCGCTTGCGTAATATACCTCTTCCAGATTTAGATCCCGAGCGACTAAAAAACGTTCCTTTACCAGAAAAGCCAGATCTATAAACTAGATTTCTTTTACTGTGGTCGTTCAGACGAGCTAAACAAGCGAAAATAAGTAGAGGTGAAAAATTCTTTAAAGGGAAAAAAGATAAAAGTTAAAGGATTAATCGTCACAATAATGTTGCGTATATCTCGACGGGCTAAGTTAACAATCTGTTTTGCTACCCATTCAGGCGACATCACCCCAACAGGATTAAGCTGACTTTTAAAAGGGCCTAGAATCAACTTCCGCACCATGCAGGGAGCATCTAAACGACGCAGGGTGACCAGTTCGCCGATCGCCCTTTTACTCAGTTCATAGAGAGGACTAAAAGCAGGATTGACCTCTGCTTCTGAAGTATTGACCCAGACTTCTTTGCGAATCATGTCGCGATCGCTTTTTACGGTTTGGAAAAACAACTCCATTAAACGTAGAGTAGAAAAAGTGTTGATTTCATAAGATTGAGCGATCGCCTTGTGATCTCTTTGACCATAGACGTTGACTCCATGATTGAGGATTAAAATATCAACTTTCTCTAACTCAGAATGCAATTCCTCTTCTTGTCCCGTTTGCCAAGATAGAGTTTTAATGGGGAGCTTTTCTGAACCAATTTCTAGCTCGATCTCTGTCTCAGACGAGGTTAAAGCGATTACTTTTGCCCCAGCCAAGTGCAGTTGAGTTAATAAAGCTCTGCCCAGAGTTCCTGATGCTCCTGTAACGGCAATGCGTTTATGCTTGAGCGACAGCGCTGTACCCAAAAGTTTATCTACCACCGTCAAAGTTCCAGAAAAATAAGCATCTTGATTATCAAAATGATGTCGCCAGTGATAAGGACGATTAACTAACCAGCGTGAAGGTAGGGTAGTAAATTCTCCTGGTCGATGAGTCACGTCTGTTAATTCATCTACCCAAGGAATACCCAATCCACGAGCGATCGCTCCTAACAAAAAGCTCAGAGTGTAAACAGAGCCTGTCCATGCTGCCCACTGAGGCATAATGTTTCCATTATTGATCAGCGCCCAAGGTAGGATGCTTAATGCCAACATAACCAGAGCTTCGGGAACATCATTGTACCAATGCGCCTGACGATAAATCGTATCGCTAACTACTGATAAATCGGGGCGAAAAACTTTGTGATGCCAGACATGAAGACGATATAAGGGTTGCCAGAGATGAGACAGGGTATGATACAAATCTCTGACTAATTCTACCCATAATACTGAGGCTAAAGCGATCGCCAAACCCCCAAGCCAACTGCCGATCATCATGTTGTAATAACTTAAATTAAATTTAGAAAAATTAAACAATTAAACTATTGCTGCTACTTACTTTAACCAAAAACCAGCCAGAGAACCAATAAAGTTAAGATATTAGTCCCTGGGCAAACTTAACTTTTGTCAAGAAAGTTTACAATTTTCGCTACAATTGACCCAGGACGATTGACAATGATTTGATTGCTGATTTGAAATATCAAGGACACAATTAAGTAATTCGTAGCCTTGGAATCGCAGAAATTTTATAGCCTAGCGCAGATTTAAAAACATAATTATGACAGAGAATTACTGGCCAAAAGAAAAATCCGATCCAGATTTAGACCCCATTAATTCTCTTTTAGCTGAATTATCTGACCCCGAAATTGCCGAAGAAGAGTTTCGGGAAGATTTTTTTCAGGGTTTAGCAGGACGTAGACAGAAGGCTGCTTTTTTACTGACGACAGTTTGGCTAACTGTAATCATACTGCATCTAGTTAGCTGGGGGATCTGGTTGGTTTGGGGCTTTACGTCTTTGGCGGGGATGCAAATATTACGCTATCTATTTGCTAAATCAGATGATGTACCTAACCCCATCCCCGATGAGTGTTTGACCGATGCGCCCCTAGTCTCCCTGTTGGTAGCAGCCAAGAATGAAGAAGTTGTGATCGGTAATTTGGTAGCAATGCTCTGTAACCTAGATTATCCAGCCGATAAATATGAAGTTTGGGCAATTGACGATCGCAGTACTGATAATACTCCAGCAATTTTAGATCGACTAGCTACGGAATATCCTCAACTAAAAGTAGTCCATCGGCCAGTTAATGCGGGGGGGGGCAAGTCAGGAGCATTAAATCAGGTAATTCCGCAAACTTTTGGTGATATTATCGGCGTATTTGATGCCGATGCCAAGGTTTCTCCAGACCTACTAAAAAGAGTAGTACCACTGTTTGATAATACTCAAATGGGAGCCGTCCAGGTTAGAAAAGCGATCGCTAACTCGGAGGAAAACTTGTGGACGAAGGGACAAGCAGCCGAAATGGCTTTAGATAGCTATGTCCAGCAACAGCGTATCGCCGTCGGCGGTATTGGCGAATTAAGAGGTAATGGTCAGTTTGTAAGCCGTATCGCCCTCAATAGCTGTGGTGGTTGGAATGAAGAAACCATTACCGATGATTTAGACCTTACCGTTCGTCTTCATTTGGATAATTGGAAAATTGGTTTTCTGCTCACTCCTCCCGTCTTAGAAGAAGGAGTAACTAAAGCCTCTTCCTTATGGCATCAGCGCAATCGTTGGGCAGAAGGAGGCTATCAGCGCTATCTCGACTATTGGCGCTATATTTTCCGCACGCCGATGGGATTTGGCAAAAGAATCGATCTACTCTGCTGGATGCTGCTACAATACCTTGTTCCCGCAGCTAACGTACCTGATGGAATTATGGCGATCGCCCGTCACCGTTTACCCATCCTCAGTCCTGTGACCGCTTTACTGTTTGCCTGGGGTTTTGTGGGAATGTTGCGGGGATTAGTTCGCGTGCAAAATGCATCTGGCAAGGCAATCAATGTAGCCGATCTACTGAAGATTATGGGTCAATCTTTACGGGGTTTAGTTTATATGCTCCATTGGCAAATAGTTATGTTTAGCGTCACGGCGAGAATGTCCATCCGTCCCAAACGCTTAAAGTGGGTCAAAACCGTGCATGAAGGTTCTGCTAGCTTAAATAATAGCTAAAATAATCAAGATCAGGAATTATTCATGAGCGATTTATTTAACCATAACCAGCAAATAAATTCAGATTTAACTTCAATTCAAGAGCCGATCGCCAATGCACCAAAAGAAGTAAAACAGTTAATTGAACAGGTTTTGCAGTTAGAAAAAGACAAGCTGTATTTAAAAACTCCGCGTAATATTAATGATGATATTCTCAATATTATTAAACATATTGTGCAATGAAGTTAAATTACCTGCAACTGTGTAACTTTCGCCAGTTTTATGGCAAAACCCCACAGATTAAGTTTGCTAGCGGGGAAAGAAACACCACCGTCGTCTACGGCAATAATGGTGCAGGTAAGACTTCTATTCTCAATGCTTTTACCTGGGTACTCTATGAAAAGTTTACGGCAGCTTTTGCTTCACCAGAATTATTAGTTAATCAAAGATCTCTTGCCGAAGCAGCGCCAGAGCAAGCAGTAGAATGTTGGGTTGAGCTACAGTTTGAACGCGATCGCAAGATCTATCAATTAAAGCGCAAGTGTTACGCCAGCAAGAATGCTCAACATCAGATTAGCTATACTCAGGCTAATTTATTTATGCTGGTTGCAGGCGATGATGGACGTTGGTATCCGCCTCTAGAGTCGCCAGAAGATATAATTAATCGCATCCTACCCGCTAGTTTACATCAGTATTTTTTCTTTGACGGGGAAAGAATCGATGGTTTTTTCCGTCAAAATCATAACTCCAATATTGCCGAAGATACGAAGGAGTTACTAGGAGTTAAGGTTTTAGATCGGGGAATTGAACATTTAAAAAAAGCTAAAAGAAGTCTGCAAGAGGAGTTGGCAGAATTAGGCGATGCTCAAACTAAGCAGCTATTAAGACAGCAAATCAATTTAGAGCAAGATCTTGAAGCGATTAAACAATTAATTGCCAAAATCACTAAAGAAGTAGCTGAGTTGGAACAGCGTAAAGCAACTTTATCACGACAGCTATTAGAAATTAGTGGGGTTGATGAGATCCAAAAACTTAAGCTTAAGTTAGTTAAACAGCAGAAATTAATCAAGCAAAATTTGCTCCAAAGTAAAAAAGAACTAAAAAAGTTATTGTCACAGGATAGCTATGTAGTTTTTCTCCCGCCTATCAGCGATCGCTTTATTACCTTACTGCAAACATTGCGCGATCGCGGACAGCTTTCAAGTGGACTCAAACAAGAATTTATTCAGCAACTACTAGAACAACAGCGCTGTCTTTGTGGCGAGACTCTTATTCCCAACAGCGATACTTACAACAACGTTAAGTTATGGCTGGAAAAAGCGGAATTAAAAAACATTGAAGAATCAGCAATTCGTTTAGAGACGCAGGTAAACACAATTAAATCTCAATCGGCTAATTTTTGGCAGCAGCTAGATCGACAACAGGCAGAAATTAAGCAGCAATATCTCGAACTTAATCGCCTAGAAACGGAGACAGAGCAAGCAAATAAACAATTAAATAGCTATCCAAATCGAGATGCCCAACAGCTACAGCAAAACATTGAGACAATTGAAGAAAGAATTAAAGCTCTAATTTTAGAACAGGGTGAAAACCAACAACAGCAGAGCGATCGCACTCAACAATTAGAGCAATTAAGCCAACAGATCGCTCGACATCAGCTAACCGAAACTAAACAAAAGCTAGCTCAAACCAGAATTGCGGTTACGGAGGAAGCGATTTCTAGGCTGCATGAAGTTAGAAGTCGTCTTGAACAGCAGTTTCGTCTGGCTTTGGAACAGAAAGTGCAGGAAATTTTTAGCTTTATTTCCTTTACTCCTTATCTTCCCAAACTGAGCAGCGATTATAAATTAACCCTAATCGAGAATACTTCGGGGATCGCTGCACCTGTGGCGGCATCGACGGGAGAAAACCAGATTTTAAGCCTGTCGTTTATTGGTGGCATCATCGATCGCGTTAGACAATGGAGTGAAGGCAATAGTTTAGTGGGTTATGACAGCAGCACTTTTCCCATTGTGATGGATTCTCCTTTTGGCAGCCTAGACCAAATCTATCGTCGACAGGTAGCTACAGCAATTCCTCAACTAGCAAATCAACTAATTATTTTAGTTACTAAAACTCAATGGCAGGGAGAGGTAGAACAAGCAACACAATCTTTAATTGGGCAAGAATATGTGCTAACCTACTACTCCCCAAAACAGAACTGTAAGCCAGATCATCTCGAATTAAATCAACAAGATTATCTGTTGGTTAAACCCAGCTTGAATAATTTTGAATATACAAAAATCGTTCCCATCAAAAGCGTAGATCAATAACTGTTTTTCACTGTGATGACTGCAAAACTTAAGTTATAACTGTGTGTAAACAGATTGTTATTTTGCTTGGCTATAGGGGTAGATATAGGAGTGAAGGAAAAATGCTTTTCTTAGATCATACACAGGTACAGTATTGTAAAATACAAAGCGGAGATCAAACATTATCGGGCTTAATTTATAACAAAAATCTGTTTATTAGAGAAAAATCCTTCCCCAAGGAAGAAATAGAGGCTGCAATCAAAGAGTGCCGTGAAGAATATCTAGACCACGAAGAGCGATCTCAAATTGCCACCTTACTAGTCAAAGGTAGGAACAGTGTGGGGATCTGGATGCAAAATAACAAGTATAAATCTAATATTATTCCTGGCTCTAGTGAGCAAACAACAGCTAAATCTCAACCCTCTGCTGATAATTCTCAACCCAAGGGTAATGCTCAAAGGATTAGTCTCAGACAGTTAGCGATTGAAATGCATTCAGAAAGAGGGGTAGAAATTAAAACCCGACGACATAAATTAATGCTCTTTCAACGCTGTTTTTTGGGTAATGAAGCCGTCGATTGGCTCGTCAATCAGGTAAAAATATCCCGAGAAGATGCGATTGTTTTAGGTCAAAAAATGCTGGATAAAGGCATTTTTCAACATGTCGCTAATGAACATCAATTTAAAGATGAGCCTCTTTTTTATCGTTTCAATGAAGATCAGGGTAAAAGTATTTGGAATAGTTCAGTCTAATCGTATCTAAAATGTTTGCTCAAGAATCCTAAACCAAAAAATCGATTTTGTTAGTTAGTTGAAAATTGGGGAAAACTTGATTTAGGCGATCGCTAGGAACAGATAGGTGCTGCTGTAGAATTGAGGAGAATACTTCTCTAAAATCGGTGGTAACAGGTAAATCTCGGTTTTGATATAGTGCCGACTGATCTAAGCCCACCCACTCACCATAGACATTGCCTCCACGTACTGCGCCTCCTAGAAGCCACATTGCGTTGCCGTAACCGTGATCTGTTCCTTTATTGCCGTTTTCTCTTACTGTTCTGCCAAACTCAGACATCACCACAATGACAGTATCGGCAAAAATTGGTTTTAGCCCGTGAGCTAAAGTGGCTAGACCTTCCCCTAAAGAGGGTAATAAACGATCTAACAGAGGATTTTGATTCACATGGCTATCCCAACCGCCAATTTCCATAAAGGCTAATTGTGTCTTAGCATTCCCTACCATCAGTTTTGCCACCTCAGCAGCATCATCAACAAAGGCGTTAACGCTTTTTGCTCCCCGTGAAGCCTCGATCATCTCTTGACCCAACTCCGATGTTATTATATCTCTAGCTTTACTGCCAGTTTGATATGCCTTGCTCAATGGATCGCTGCCACTATATAGCTTACTAAAAGCTGCTCGAATCAAAGGACGATCTGTGGGAATTGGCGCTACGGAATTTTTACCTGGTTTGAAACTAGCGATCGCCATTTTACCCTTAAGAATATAAGGAGTCGTTACCCCAACATTAATAGCCTGAGTGGGTGTATCTTGAGGTAACTGAGCTAACAGTCGATTCAGCCAGCCATCAGGGGTATTTTTTACGCCTGGAGTACCGTTTTCTAGATAATCTTGAGCCTGAAAATGCGATCGCTCCAGTACAGGAGAACCACTAGCATGTACAAACGCTAATTGCTTATTCTGCCAGAAAGGTATTAGCTCTTTGAGTTGGGGATGTAAACCAAAAAAGCCATCGAGATCGATTGTGCCATTGGGCTGCTGTGGATAGGGTACGGCGATCGTTGGTCTAGCTTCATAATATTCTGCTGCTTGATGGGGAATGACAATATTCAAGCCATCAACTGCGCCTCTGAGAAACACCACCACCAAACGCTTGCGGTTATTAGGGTTATTAGTATTTGGCTGTTGCGCCACCCAGCTATTACACCCGATTGGCAATAACATTCCTCCCGTTGCTAAACCCGCCGCCGTCAAAAAACTTCTTCTTCGCATCTCTGTTTATTCTCTCAATGATCTTAATGATTTAAGCTACCGATAAATTACAATTCCTCCCCATCTCCCCATCTCCCTATTAATCATCGATACATCGCTTCTGGACTTCCCATCATTAAGGCAGTACGCAGCTTAACTGGCGTTTGTTCAATTACCTGTTTTGTCCGCTGGGAAACTACGCCCAAATTTTGTTCCAGTTGTTGAATCTCAACTAGACTGTTTTTATTCAAAACTCCGTTGGCGATCGCCGTAGCTAAACCTGTCCGTTGTAGCATTGCTTGAGGATTTAACCAAACTGATTGAGCATTGCTATACCCGTCAGGGGCTATACAGCCATAGGTGGGCATTGATAGCTGAAATAGCATTCCGCGTAATCTCTTGAGGTTAGGCTGTTGAATCTCTCCCCATCGCACCAAGGAGATTAGATACTGGTAAGGCGTTTTAAACTTTTGTCCAAAATACTGCGGATCGTTGAATTCCTGGCTGTGAATTAAAGCATCCATAACTAGCTGGATGTTACCCTGACTATCAAGAAAAATCTTAGCTAGGTGATTAACCAAAGATTCGGGGGGGAGATCAGCAACAAAATATTGCGCTAGCTCATAACTAATGTGATGGGCAGTTGCAGGATGATTTGCCAAGATTTTGAGAGCCACTTCGCCTTCTTCAATACCGCTAGCAGAAATTTGCTGTCCTAAAAATACTTTATTTTGGCGATCGTGACGACTAGCAAAAAAGAAAAAACCTTGTTGTTCTCCTTTTTTTCCTGAACGATCCGTACTCCAACCAGTAAATATTCGAGCCAGAGTGATTACATCATCCTGACTATAGCCTCCGTCTACCCCCAGAGTATGTAACTCCATTAACTCACGAGCATAATTTTCATTTAGACCCCTGTTGTGCTTTTTTCCCGCAGGGCTATCGGGTGCAGTATTCATTTGATTATCTAAATACATGAGCATCGCTGGATGTTTTGCTGTTGCTAACAACAAATCATAGAAGCTGCCTAAAGCATGAGCCCGAATTTGATTCTCGTATTCGTATAACCAGAACTTAACTGCGTCTTTTTGAGCGTAAACATTAAAATGATTAAACCAAAAATCGACCATCACTTCCTGTAGCTGACGATTAGAGTAAATTGCTCTGAGCAGATGAGCATCCTCAGCTTGATTTACCATTCAATAGCTAATTTTCTGCTGTCTTGCTGAATTTCTTGCTGCTGTTCACTCGATAGTTGTGAATTTTGCAGCTTTTTGCGCAGAGCAGTAGCCTTTTGATTCAGTTCGATTGGGTTTCGGTTAATTAAATCAAGCTGGGATAAATAATTTTCTAGTCGGGAAGATTCATTAATAGATTGAGGCTCAAGCTGAAACTGAATGTAAGCTTCAATTCCAGTTTTGGCAACCTGTTTTAGCTCTGCTGAAGTTGCGCCAAAGCTCAATTTGGACAAAATATGTTTTTGGTTTAGTAACTCCGACATTGTTGATAAAAAGCGGCTCGCAAAATCATTGAGTTAGACGAAGTTCTATGAACAAAAGTTGCAATTATGAGTCTTTTTTATAAATTAAATTAATTATTAGATACTATTTAAATAGATACAAAATCAATTAGAAGCTATTTATTATAAGTTTTGCTTGATCCCTAATTACCATCGCTAAATTCTGTAGTTTCTAATCAATAGCTGTATTGCGTAATCTAACAACAATATTTAGGAAAATTAAGCTCATGAAAGTTTCTTCAGATTTAAGTCAATCAATTATATTCGCTTTACTTCTTGCTTTCAGCAGCGTAGCTGTAATTTTACTAATGTCGCTGGTTGGCGGTTAGAGCTAACGATTTTTAAAATGTATCCAGACACATCCAGATAAAATATTTGCTTAAAACACTGTAATTAAATCATTTTGCAGTGTTTTAATTTTTAAAATTGTTTTAGATACCAGTCGCGTCTTTTTGCGATCGCCCTCAGATAAATCTTTGCCGATCTGTAGTCGAGTTGCGTTGGTTTGCAGGATCGTTGCCCCTGCTTGATCTCCTAATTGTAGAGCAGTTTTAGCAGCAGTTTGTAACATCGTAGCTGCTCCAGCGCGATCGCCATCTTTTAATTTAGTTTCAGCAATTTGGGTTTGACGATATTTAGCTAAGGTCAAAATATGATTTTGGACTTCGTCGCTGGGATGAGCCTGATATGAATCTTGAGATTCTAATTCAATCGCCAAAACATCGGAGTGAAGATTTTCTTGATTAGTACTAGGATCGTCATACTTTAGCTGAACTGCTGCAATTTTATGAGTACCTGGAGGCAACTGGTTGATATAAAGATTAATTAAAATTACCCTTGGTCGATCCATCATTAGATCTCCCAAACGAACCGTAAAGTAATTACCTTCTAAATGAATTGGTAGTTCAATTGTTTCAGGGGCTACTTGTGCCACGGGTTTTAATTCAGCCAGACGAACTTTAGGCATTAACTCCAGCGTTAAAGAGCTATTGGTTAAACCGACAGACTGGGCGCGGGTAAACAGAAGCTCAAACTCAGTCACTGCTTGATTTGGCTGTTCAATATAGGCTAGAGTTCCTTGGGCTAAATCGGCAATTTGTTCCAGAATATCCTGATTCCAATGCTCGCCAAAACCTAACGTATCAATGGTTACATTATATTCTGATGCTAGTTCTGCCAATTTCAGACAACGATTATTGTCGCCGTGTTCATTTTCTCCGTCGGTCAATAAAAAAATGCGGGATACACAGTGCAGGTTCTGGGATGCTATTTCTTTTAATCCCAAGCGTAATCCTTCATCAATAGCAGTCCCTCCATCAGCAACTATCAGGCGAATTTTCTGTTTAATAGACTCAACATTAGTTACTGCTTGGTTCGGCACAATTACTTTTGCCCGATGATTGAACGCAATCACGCTCAGGCGATCTTCTGGCTTGAGTTTTTCGATCAGATTAATCGCAGCTTCTTTCACCATTTCTAGAGGTTTTTCTGACATCGAACCGCTGCGATCTAAAACTAAGCAGAGATTGAGGGGTAGATCTGTTATCTGATCGTCAGGAATAGCAGAGATTGCCAGAGAAAGTTGACGCTGGCTATTGTTTATCCGAGCATCAAGATGATGATCGCTGAGGTAAGACTGTAGACCGACTCTCATAGCTGTAAGGAAATATAAAACTTCTAAACTTATAAAAATTATGACTCTATAATATTGATTATGTTTGTTTTAGGTAATAGTTGCAGGTTAAGAATTAGCTATAGGGTCGGAAATTTCAGCTATCAGCTTGAAAATACACAGGTTTTGATTGAATTAATTAACTTAGTTAAGCTGAAATTAAATATTATTACAGAATTGTTACAGAAAAAATTAGGGGCATCAATACCCCTAATAACTAATAACTAATAACTAATCCAAATTTAATCAATGCTGATGGAAGTAGGTGCAGAACTACTAGGAGGAATGCTAGAACCTCGGCGAAAATCTGCATAAAGGCGATCGCGCCAGGCAAAGAAAGGCTCAAAAGTAATATTATCCGCTAATCCAGGAATACCTTTTCCTTTAAGGGGATCGGGAATATCCAGATAAGAACCTGCGGGAAACTTCAGATAAATACTTAGTCCCGCCACAGCGAAATCGGCTAAAGTTGGACTGTCTCCTGTTAAATAAGGTTGGTTCTGCAAAATTAGACATAAAGCTTCTAAATCTTGAGTCAAGCTTTTTTTTGCTTCCTTAACAGCATCTCCACCAAAACCCACCCCAGTTCCTAGTACCTCTAAAACTTCTCCAGGAATAGCTCCCACGGCAGTTTTGACCAAATCGGGAGTGTTAGCTGGTAACAAAGAAGTACGGAAATTTTGGTTTTGATTTAAAGCACCGATAAAAGCCTTGCGCGCCTTGATACCAATTGAAACATCTGCCCATTCTTCCATCAACAAACACTGACCCCTAGCTAAAGAATCTGTAGGCAAGATCGGACGTTCGGGATACTTGCGTTCCAAATACAAAGCAATTTCTGTAGAGTCAGAAACATAAGTACTACCGTCTTTGAGGACTGGTACTTGACGACTACCTGACTTTTGCATCAGCTCAATCTGACCCACACCAGGAGTGACTTCAATTTTACGATACTCTAACTGTTTGTAATCTAAAATCAGACGAACTTTCTCGGCATAGTGAGATAACTCAAATTGATATAGCTCTAACATTAAAACTCCTTATAATCAGATCGATTTTGATCTTTAATTTACCGTGTTCTTACAATTGATGACATCATTCTCAAGTCTAGGCATTTTGACTTAAATCAGCGTAAAATCTCCTAATTGTCTTTAGATAATCTGGGATATTAGCTTCCCTATATTTGCTCAATGCTCAATGCTCAATGTTCAATGTTCAATGCTCAATGCTCAATGCTCAATGCTCAATGCTCAATGCTCAATGTTCAATGCTAAATGATAGGAGGCAGATGATTCCGCAGATTTCTACCATTGATTTACTAAAGCTAGCTTCTGGTGATGTATTATCCCTACAAATCTATAAATTTCAAGGCGATTACCCTCCGCGTAGCCTTACGGATCGCCCTGGCAAAAAGGCTTATATTCAGGCAAACCTTCACGGGGCGGAAATTGTTGGTAATGCGGTGATTCAGCAGCTAATTGAATATTTAACAGCTTTAGATGCTGACCAGCTACAGGGAGAAATTTGGTTAGTACCTGTCTGTAATCCTTTGGGAGTTAACCAGCGATCGCATTTTTTTCTACAGGTCGGTTTAATAGCTACGATGGTAAAAACTGGAATCGGATTTTTGGGACTATGAACAAGAAGCAGTAGGCTTAACTGAGTTTGCTCAGTCTCAGCTTAATAAACCTGTAACAGAGATTCGCCGTAATTATCTGGAAACCATCAAACAAGCCTGGACAAAAGAATTAGACCGTATTAGTTTACCCCGTAGCGTTCCCCTAAGCCGACAATATCGCTATCAGCTACAGTCTTTATGTCTGGATGCCGATTATGTCATTGATATTCATAGTTCTAGTAATCAAGCGATCGACTATACTTTTGGTTTTCAAGCAAGAATTGAGAGCATCAAATATCTCTTGTTAGACTATGGCGTGTTGATGGATAAGTATGACGGTGATGCTTTTGATGAGGCATTTCTTAAGCCTTGGCTAGCCTTAGAACAGGAGCTGGCTAATTTAGGTCAAAAAGTTCAGTTTGATCTTGAAGCCTGGACTCTAGAACTGGGTGGGGGAATGATCATGAATCCCGATTCCGTCGCTAGGGGATTGAGAGGAATTAAAAACTACCTTGCCTATAAACAAATGTTGCCTGGGGTCATCCACACGACAAAAACCACCTTAGTATCAAAACAGAACATAAATAGTTACTATGCCCCGACAGGAGGAATGATACAGTCTAGATTACCCTTAGCAACTAGAGTAAAGTCTGGAGAACAAATTTATCAGCTACTAAGCTTTAACAAACAAGGAACTACTCCAGAAATTATTAACGTCCATGCCGAAACATCGGGGATAGTCTTTGATATCTCTACTAACCAATGTGTTAACCAAGGAGAATACGTAATGGACATTCTTGATTGCTAACTCACCTCTTACCTCTGTACGGACGTTCCATGGAACGTCCCTCCTGACCTTTTACCTCCTACCTCTTCATGGATTCCTCAGAAAATATCGATAGCTTAGTTCCAACAATTCCCATCGCCCCACCTGATTTTAAATCGGGTTTTATTGCGATCGTCGGTAGACCAAATGTAGGCAAGTCCACTTTAATGAATCATTTGATTGGACAAAAAGTTGCGATCACTTCTCCCGTGGCGCAAACTACTCGTAACCGCTTACGAGGAATCTTAACCACCCCCGATGCGCAAATTATTTTTGTGGATACCCCTGGGATTCATAAACCCCATCATGAATTAGGCAAAGTACTAGTACAGAATGCCAAAACAGCGATTAAGTCAGTAGATTTAGTTTTGTTTGTCGTAGATGGTTCTAGCGAGGCAGGAACGGGCGATCGCTTTATTTTTGATATCCTTAAACGGATTGATACTCCCGTGGTGCTAGGTCTAAATAAAGTTGATCTCCAGCCCCGCAACTGTCAGTTTATTGATGATACCTATGCCGAGCTAATTGCCGATACTCACTGGTCTACGGTTAAGTTTTCTGCGACTACGGGAGTCGGCACTCAAGACTTGCAACAGGCTTTGATTAATCGTCTCGAAACTGGTCCTTATTACTATCCTCCAGATTTAGTAACAGATCAGCCAGAACGCTTTATCATTGCTGAACTAATCAGAGAACAAATTTTGCTCCACACTCGTCAAGAAATTCCCCATTCAGTAGCCATTACCATCGAGAAAATTGTCGAGATGCCTAAGATCACCAAGGTAAATGCAGCAATTAATATTGAACGTAGTTCTCAAAAAGGAATTTTAATTGGCAAGCAAGGTACTATGCTCAAAACTATTGGTACAGAAGCTCGTCAGCAAATTCAAAAGCTAATTGCGGGCAAGGTTCATTTAGAATTGTTTGTTAAAGTTGAACCTAAATGGCGACAGTCAAGGTTACGCTTGGCTGAGTTTGGCTATCAAGTTGGAAGAGTAGGGGCGAATGTTATTCGCCCCTAAAGATAGGAGCGACTTCGTAAAACGCCCTTTTCAGGGTAATGATAATGATTGACAATCAAAAAATTCAAGTTAAAGTTAAGCTGTTTGCGGTCTATCAGGAGGTGTTTGGCAAACCAGAACTAGATCTGGCGTTATTACCAGAAACCACTGTAGACCAACTTTTAACATCTTTGATTAAACAGCAACCCAAATTAACTAAGTGGCGAGATGTCACCCGCTTTGGGGTAAATTTGCAGTTTGTCGAGTCAACTACGGTGCTGCATGAGGGAGATGAAGTAGTTTTAATTCCTCCTGTGAGCGGTGGTTAATGATGAAATGATCAAAAACACGGGTCTACTATTCACACTATCTTCTCATTAATACCTGCAAGCTCATAACCATGAACGCGCCAGCTATAGTCCTGTTGATGCTGCACGATAAATATAACTTGAACCAAATTACCTTCTCGATCCATCATCATTGTAATTAAGGCAGGAAAATTGTTTACGAGGGTAAACCCACGAAACATAACCGAGCGAGGTTTGAGGAGCGCACCATATTTATTGCTGATGATTTGACTAAACTCTTGTGAAGTAAATTTGTCTTGAATCTTAGGACTAGTCAAAGATAAAGCTGTTGCTAAATCGTTTGCTTGAAATGCTTGTAGTTGCTTTTCGATTAGCTGACGAATCAGCATCTTGTCATGTTCAGATATATACATTGGAAACTACTGCAAAAACTAAAAACTACTTTGAAGGCTGTAACTTTAGTAAAGATTGTGGGCTTAACCTTTGACCGCACCTGCCGTTAACCCTTGAACGATCTGACGTTGAAAAACTAGAACGAGAATCACCAATGGTAGAGTACCCAAAACTGTGGCAGCAGCGATAGGGCCATAGGGAATATCAAAGAGACTTGCTCCTCCTAGTTGAGCAGTAGCTACGGGAATCGTTTTTTTTGTTTCTTCCGTAATAAAGGTTAGGGCAAAAATATATTCATTCCAGGCAAAAATGAAGGTTAAAATCCCAGTGGTTGCCAAAGCTGGTAGAGTCATTGGCAGTAAAATATTTACCAGCATTCCCCAGGTTTTATAGCCGTCTATCTTCGCCGCATCTTCTAAATCTTGGGGAAGTTGCTGAAAAAAGCTTCTCATGACGAGAATTGTCAAGGGTAAGTTAATCGCTGTGTAAGGAATAATTAAAGCCAAGTAATTATTGCCTAAGCCAACGGCCTTGACTAATTCTAGCAATCCTAGAAACAGCAGGACGTAGGGAAATAGAGTAATAATCAGAATTCCCGCCAGGAGCAATTTTTCTCCTGGCAAATTCATCCTAGTGAGGGTATAGGCAGCAGGAGAACCTAGTACCAAACACAAAATAGTAGACATGCTGGCTACTAAAGCACTATTAAAGATATAGGTTAAAAATGGACGACGGCTAAATAGTTGAGTGTAATGTTCAAAAGTAAACTCACTTGGTAAATAGACGTTGGGAATGGCGGAAATATCTTCATTTAACTTAACCGAAGTAAGTATCTGCCAGAGAATCGGCGCTAGAAAAAAAATCATGATTGCCACAACTCCTGACCACAACCAGAATTTGTCCAATGAAACTTTTGGTTTCTGTTCTTTAGGCTTGGCTATCGACATAGAACTGCCTGAATCAAGGTTACCACTGAAACTATGTTACATTTTTTGGGTACAAAATTATTTTTTAATACACAGGACATAAAACTATCTATCCTACAGTGTATTTATTTAGAGCAGCTAAAAGTTAAAACCCAAAAATAGACATCTTGAAAGGGCTGATTCTATGATTCTTACTAATTATATCGGCGAGATAGCTGCTTTAAGCGCTGCGCTGCTTTGGGCTTTATCTTCTGTGGTTTATAGTCGCCTGGGGTTAAAGATTCCTCCGCTACAGCTTAATCTCTATAAGGGTATAATTGCGATCGCTTTGATTGTCATTACCCTCTTAATCCAGGGTTCAGCTTTTAGTAACTTATCTACTTCAACTGTTGCTCTACTAGCTATTAGCGGTGCGATCGGTATTGGTTTAGGAGACACCGCCTACTTTTCAGCTTTAAATAGTTTGGGTGCAAGACGCACTCTTTTGTTAGAAACTTTATCTCCCCCAGTGGGTGCATTACTAGCATTAATTTTTATTGGCGAACAGCTAGCCTATAGTTCTTGGTGCGGTATTTTATTAGCTATTCTGGGGATAGCCTGGGTAATTAGTGAACGCTTACCTGTAGATAATATCAGCGCCTCACGAAAAGGCATTATTGGGGGGATTCTTGCAGCGATCGCTCAAGCATTAGGCGCAGTCATCTCTAGATATGCTCTAACACAATCGACTATTAGTCCTCTTGAAAGTACTTTAATTCGTTTAATCGGCGGTACGGTAATTGTCATCGGCTTAATGTTTTTACCTGTTGCCAAGCAAATTCATATTCAATGGCAACTATCTGGACGTAGTTTAGGCGTAATTGCGATCGCCGCTTTTGGCAGCACTTATCTTGGTATTTGGTTACAGCAAATATCTCTTAAATTTGCTCCGACAGGAATTGCTCAAACCTTCTTGGCTACGAGTCCTTTATTTGTATTACCGATAGTGGCGTTGCAGGGAGAAAAAATCAGTTTTAGAGCAATACTGGGGGTCGTAGTTTCTTTAGCTGGAATTGCTCTAATGTTTATTCGTTAGATTAACTAATATTGATTTAAAACATTTTCTTCAACTAATTTTATTTGAAATACAGAGGAAAAAGCTTGCGCCACATCGACCCGAACTCGGTCTACCGTAAGATCAAGAACAAATTCTTGTAGACTACCGACTGGCTTGTCGGCAATTCCGCAGGGGACTATCTGTTTAAACCCACTCAGATCAGGACAAACATTAATGGCAAAACCGTGCATTGTAATCCAACGTTTGACTTTAATGCCGATCGCGGCAATTTTCTTCCCTTCTACCCAAACCCCCGTCAAATTTGGAACGCGATAGGCTGATAAACCATAATTAGCCACAGTATTGACAATTACCGTTTCCAGTTGGCGCAGATACCAATGCAAATCCTGTTGATAGTAGCGCAGATTAAGAATCGGATAACCTACCAACTGACCAGGACAATGATAGGTCACTTCTCCCCCCCGTTCAATCCGATGAATTTCAAATTCCCCTGCTTGGGGATCGAAATTAAGAAAATCTAGACTTGAACCTGTTCCTAAAGTATAAACAGGGGGATGTTCTAATAAAATTAAAACATCATTAAGCTGGGATTATTAATTCTTGCTTTAAAGAGCGATCGCTGATAGTCCCAAGCTTGGCTATAATCGACTATTCCTTGGTTATCTAACCCACAAACTCTACTATTTTGTGACATAAACTACAGTCTATTTAAAAAAATGTCAACCAATGTAACGTAACATAAAAAACCGAATGTTTTGCTGTTTTTTAGCAGCTAAAGTGTTAGTGTTGTAGCTATAAAGCTAGATTAAAGATACAACTGCTTGAGGAAATTGCCAAAATAAATTAAAACTGCAAACTATCTCAAAGATAAAAAATAAAGTGTAGCAGTTTTGTGATTTAAACAGACCGAATCTCTATTGATAAATTAGTATTGATACCTCACTCTGTGTTAAATAAGAGTATCATGCTAGCACTTTTACGCATTACTAATAAAAAAAGCAAGGCATAGTGATTGTGTGTTGTATAGTTGGGTGATGGTAATAGTGAAATAATTTATTTTGAACTAAAAAATAATTGTGTTTGTTTACTACACAATGGTAAATGGTAACAACCAAATTTTAGGTTCGAAAGATTCGTATATATAATGGCAATTGTCTAGCAAAATCAGATCTTAACTATATGGCTTTAAAACTGTAGATTATGGAGTAGCAAGTATGAAACTTTTGATCCAAGGAAATAACATTGCAGTCACAGAATCAATTCATGATTACGTCGAACAGAAGTTAGAAAAGGCAGTTAAACATTTCCAGAATATAACTAGCAAAGTAGATGTCCACTTATCTGTAGCTCGCAATTCTCGGATCGAAAGAAAACATAAGGCGGAAGTAACGGTATTTGCTAATGGGACAGTGATTCGCGCCCAAGAAGGTAGCGACAATCTTTATGCAAGTATCGACATGGTGGCAGATAAAATTGCGCGTCAGCTACGCAGATATAAAGAAAAGCACTTGGCCAAAAATACTCATGCTCATATACGACAAGAAGAAATAGTTGAGGGTGAAGAGCCAGTAAAAGTTGATGAATTAAATAGCGATCGCCTACCCGAATTACCTGCCACAGTAGTCAGAAGTAAATATTTTGCGATGCCGCCCATGACTACTGAAGAAGCATTGTCACAACTTCAGTTAATCGATCATGACTTTTATATGTTTCACAATAGCGAATCAAATGAAATCAACGTCATTTATAGCCGTAATCATGGAGGTTATGGAGTAATTCAACCCCGTTCTGATAGTAATGCTCGTCAAGGAGATTATTCTCACTAGAAATCGTAGGGGTTAACAATAGTAGGGGCGTCTCGCAGAGCGCCCCTACTGCGATTGATCGATTTTTAATCGAGATCCGACAATATTTCCGCTGCTTCAACTGCTGACTCCATTGAGAAATCAAGAGATTGAACAGCCTGAACAATATAAGGAAAGCCCGCACCTGCTAAACCTTGCTTAATGCGATCGCTTGTTCCCTCAAAAACAACAAATAAAGGATTAATTTCCTCTGCTGCTTCACTAATCATGTGCTTCTCAGTCGGGGGCATTAACCATTCATAGTCTTGGTCTAGATAAACCTGAGTCTGTCGCCAGCGATTGATTAGATCGGAGAAATCCTCTTCGGGACGATGAATAAAAACAATAATTTCTGCACCCATCTTAATCTTCCATTCTGGGTCACACATCAAAATGCCTAAATCACAGGGAAGAGAAGTGGCAACCCGAGGAGTTTTAGTAGCTAAAGGGTCATGAGAATATAGTTCTGGTCGCCTGATCCGAACTACAGGGAGAGGAATCGTAATCAAACTTTGTTCTGGACGACGAATGCTGGGTAATGCCTCAAGGTAAGGGCGATATTGCTTCAATAAAGCGATCGCCCCGCTACGAGTGCTATACTCTGCCAACAACGTCTCATAGTCAGCTTTTTTGACGGATATCATAAAATTCTCAAGATAAGAACGCTGGTTACAAAATCAACCATTAACCCAACTGATCGAAGATTGAGAACATTGGTAGATACATCGACATCAAAATCGTACCTACCATCAAAGCAATACCCACCATCATAATTGGTTCAATCATACTAGTAAGGGCTTTAACTGACTGTTCCACTTCATCTTCATAAAAATCAGCCACTTTCTCCATCATGCCGTCTAGTTCTCCAGTTTCTTCCCCAATACTAATCATTTGAATTGCCAAGGCAGGGAAGACATTTTCTTTTTGAATTGCCAAGGAAATCATCCCACCCTGTTGAATATCGCGTTTTGCAGCCTGCACAGCATTAACTAATACCTGGTTACCAATCGTGTCGCAGACGATATCAAAACATTGCAATACGGGAACACCAGAACGAGTCAAAGTTCCAAAAATACGACAAAAGCGAGCTACGGCAATTTTTTCGTTTAAGTCTCCAAACAGAGGCATCTTCAGCATAAAGCCATCAATTTGTAGACGACCAGCGGGAGTTTTATAATAAGTACGAATTAAGAAACTTAGTCCAGTAAACGCGACAATCGGAATTAAAACTTTCCAGCTACGAAGAATACCACTGATACTCAGCATGACGCGAGTTAACAAAGGTAATTCGGCTCCTAATTGTTCAAAAATACCGCCGAAGACGGGAATTAGAAAGATTGTCATCCCTAAAAAGGCAATTACAGCAAAAATACCGACGGTTACGGGATAAGCCATGGCTGATTTAATTTGGTTCTGTAGCTTTGCCATGTCTTCCAGCAGTTTAGACAGTCGCATCAGTACTTCATCAAGAACACCACCCGCTTCACCAGCTTCAACCATAGAAACATAGAGGTTATTAAAACATTCAGGGTAGTCTTTCATCGACTCTGATAAGCTTGTACCCTGTTGTACTTCGGCACTAATGCCTAATAATGCTCTTTTGAGTTTAGGATTAGGAGCTTGATCGGCTAGAATACCTAACGCCCGTATGATTGCCACCCCTGCGTTAACCATCACGGAAAACTGGCGGGAAAACACTGCCTTATCTTTGACCGTTACTTTGGCTAAAGCCAACTTTAATGGCTCTAAATTAAGTTCAAAACCAGCCTTATTAATTTTACCGACTGCCACATATCTATTTTTGAGTACTAAACGAGCTTGTTCGGCAGAAGCAGCGTCAATTTTTTGATTAAAGACTTTTCCTGAATGGTCTTTGACTTTTGCTGTATAGGTAGACATAAATAAATTAAATAGTTGAAGTTAGTGATGACAAAATAGTTAGTTTAAATAGCAATTAACTGCGTTTAGCGCCTGCTTTGGCATTAGCCATCATCCCCACGTCTCCCGCAGCACTACCTACAAGACGCTGTAATTCGTCTGGTCGAGAACTTTTAGCTAATCCTTCTTCCATACTGACCATGCCTTTTTTAATCAAATCAGCCAAAGCCTGTTCCATAGTTTGCATCTCCATCTTGGCTCCCGTTTGAATCGCCGAATAGACCATGGCAGCCTTACCTTCGCGAATTAAATTAGAAATTGCAGGAGTGACAATCATGATTTCTTGTGCCATGACTCGACCGAACTCTCCTGGTTTAGGATTTTTCTTTTTAACCAAGGTTTGACTAAAGACGGCAATCAACGAGTTGGACAGCATGGCTCTAATTTGCGCCTGTTGACCTGCGGGAAAAACGTCAATTATTCGATCCACCGTTCCCGATGCCGAATTAGTGTGGAGAGTCCCAAATACTAAGTGACCTGTTTCTGCGGCGGAAATTGCCAAGGAAATTGTTTCCAAATCTCGCATTTCTCCCACCAGAATAATATCTGGATCTTCCCGCAGTGCAGCTTTTAGGGCATTACCAAAGCTTTTAGTATCTTCTCCTTTTTGGCGCTGGTGAAACAAACTTTTCTCATTTTCAAAAACGTATTCAATGGGGTCTTCTACGGTGAGAATATGTTCTCCACGGCTGCGGTTAATTAAGTCCAGCATCGCTGCGAGGGTCGTAGTTTTACCCGAACCTGTGGGTCCTGTGACCAAAACCAGTCCCCGTGGTCTTTCAGTGGTTCTTCTGATGACATCAGGTAAACCTAGCTGATCGAAATTAGGAATTTTGGAAGACAATGCTCGTAAACAAGCAGCAAAACAGCCACGCTCTTTATAAACATTGACCCGAAACCGAGCTAATCCTTTTACCCCATAAGAGCAATCTAGTTCCCAGTGCTGTTCAAGCTCTTTTCTTTGAGTATTGTTAAGCATACTGAAGATCAAGCGTTGACACTCTTGGGGACTTAGCTCCTCCCCAATGGGGGTTAATTTACCGCTAATGCGAAAGTAAATTGGTGCGCCAGCTTGGATGTGCATATCAGAGCCACCCATTTCTACTAGGCGCTCCATCATATCTTCGATCATTAAATCCATAATCTGTTCCTGAAATTTTTGAAATTTTTTAACTGTTACAATCTTGATTTAAAAACGGGGAGTCATACAGTAAGGACAATCTAACCACTCAGGCTGCAATTCTGCGCGACAGGTGCGACAAGTTAAACCACTCTTGCGCTTGGCTTTTAATTCTGCTTCCAAACCTGAGTCGGTAAATGTAACCCGTTCGACTTCTTCTAAAGTAGTTTGACCTTCTCTAACGAGATTGAGGCTATAGGCCAGGATTGTAATCATCCCTTCTTCTACGGCAGTTTCTTTAATGCGATCGGTATTTGCTCCCTCATTAATCAGAGTTTGGATCTTTTCTGAGTTACGCATTACTTCATAAACCCCAATTCGTCCTTTGTAGCCTACCCCCTGGCATTTAGGACATAATTTACCACTAGCTTTTGCTTGGGAAAGCTGTTCGGGCTCTAACTTATTGGCTTTATAGAAAATGACTTCTTCCCCTGCTGCGGCTGATAAACCGAATCTAGCTAGCTCTTCATGGCTAGGATTATAAGCAATCCGACATTCGCTACAAACTTTGCGCATTAATCTTTGCGCCAAAACTCCGACTAATGCTCCCGAAATCATAAACGGTTCAACCCCCATCTCATCCAGACGAGAAATCGCTCCAGCAGCATCATTGGTATGCAGAGTAGTTAGGACTAGGTGACCTGTTAAGGCTGCTTCAATCGAAGTTTTTGCTGTTTCAGAGTCTCGCGTCTCACCCACGAGGATTACGTCAGGATCTTGTCTTAAAAAAGCTCGCAGGATCGAAGCAAAATCCATCCCCTTTTCGCGAATTACTTGCACCTGAGTAATCCCGTCCAGGGAATATTCAATCGGGTCTTCAGCAGTACAAATATTAATATCAGGACTATTTCTTTCAGCTAGTACTGAATAAAGACTGGTAGATTTTCCCGATCCTGTAGGTCCTGTTACCAAAATGATCCCATAAGGACGTTTTGCCATATCTCGGACTATTTCCAGCGTCTCTTGGTGAGAAATGAGTTTATCCAAACCTAGTTGAGTGGCTGAGTTGTCAAGAATCCGCAGCACTACTTTTTCCCCGTAGCGACTAGGTAGGGTATTGACCCGAAAATCTACTTTTCTCCCCTGAAACATCCGACGGATCTTACCATCTTGGGGCAACCGCTTTTCCGCAATATCTAGCTCTGCCATAATCTTGAAACGAGCAATTACCGCTGGGATAATCTTTTTCGGCATCCGATCAAAAGGCTGCTGTAATACACTATCCTTGCGATAACGAATTTTCAACCCTTCTTCCTGGGGTTCAACATGAATATCAGAAACACCGTCTTGCAAAGCTTTAGCCAAAATTTTATTGACCAAGGTAATAATTGGTGCTGCTTGAGCTTCGTTGGTTGCACCCAAATCATCGGCAAGCTCATCCTCACTTTCTTCTAAATTAAAGTCAAAGTTATCTAACTCTAGAGAAACATCAACGTTAACCTCTTTTTTCTTGGCAGTTTCTTGTTTGACCTGATCATCCAAAAACTGATCGATTAATTGTTGATAATCGCTTTGAGTAATGACCTGTCGTTCAATTCCAATTCCTTTAGGTCTAAGAATCCGATTAAGATCATCCTGGGCTTCCAGGTTCTCTGGATCGACCATCGCCACAACTAAGATAGGATTGTCTCCATCTTTTTTGTACAGCGGAATTAAGCGATAGCGACGACAAAGATCAAGGGGAATTAGGGAATTAATCAATTCCCCCATTTGATTGTTACTAAATTTTTCGGTTTCGATTTCAGGATCAGCCGATTCCACCCCATAAACGACTTTTAGCTCAAATAAATGGTGTTTTTTATATTGGCGCAGTAAATCTGGCGGTAACTGTTTACCCGTAGCTGATTCTAATACGTCGATTAGCGAATGCCCTGTTTTGCGACTCTCCGCCAAAGCCTTTTGCATTTTATCGCCATCAATAAAACCTTTTTGTACCAATTGGTTACCAAAAGGCGACAAATTATTACGTACGGCGATCGCCCGATTTTTTTTAGAGGAAGAATAAGCCATAAAATAGAAAAAATATCTCCTGACGATAGCTAGTGTTCCCTAAACTTGGCGTAAAATTCCTACTGCCCAAAACTAACTATTCCAATTACGATTAAGTAGTTTGATTTTTAAGTACCACAACTAATCTTGAGTGAGAGAAAAATATCTTATGATGACTGTACTATAAGGACTAGCGAAGTTGATCGCTTACTAGTTAACAAAGTAGTTTTAATCAGCTCAAAAAATTAAAACTGTTAATTTCTTGGCTGAATGCCATATTCTATATTTTGTACGTAGAGAGACAAACATTCCTATGAGTGAAGAGCAGAAACAACCTGAAAATCCTGTCGACAATCCTGAAGTTGTGGTTGAAACTTCTTTAGAAGACCATGATTCTGTGCCAGAGTCTGCTGTAGAGCTAGATGAAGATACAGAAATAAATTTAGAAACTGATAGCCAGACTGCTGAAAACGAGGAGATTTTTGCCGCCTTCCAGCAAGAAAACGCCAATCTCAAAAAGCTTTTAGACGACAAAAGTCAACAGGCAGATCTAGCCAAGGCGCAATATGCTCGTTTGGCAGCCGACTTTGAAAATTTTCGCCGCCGAACTACCAAAGAAAAAGAAAATCTGGAAGTGCAGACAAAGAAAAACGTCATTTCTGAATTACTACCCGTAATCGATAACTTTGAGCGAGCCAGAATGCAGTTAAAACCAGAGAGCGAAGGCGAAAAAACAATTCATTCTAGCTATCAGGGAGTATACAAAACTCTGGTGGAATGCCTCAAAAAAATGGGAGTTTCAGCCATGCGACCTGAAGGACAAGAATTTGATCCCAATTATCATGAAGCTATGTTACGCGAACCCACCAATGAATATCCCGAAGGAACCGTAATTGAGCAACTAATGCGAGGTTATACCATTGGCGAGACAATTTTGCGTCATGCCATGGTTAAAGTTGCTGTTCCTCAAGAACCTGTGATAACTTCGGAACAGAAAACGACAGAAAATGAAGAAAATGATCATTAAGTAACTGCCTAGTTTCAAACGACTAACAAGTTTGAAACTCTATCGGGGATTTATTAGCTCGGCATTGTAGTATGCCGATGAATACTATTAGCTTCTCTGTCAACATCTTTGTAATTTATACATACATGAAAGTTACTGCCTAAGCACTATGGCAAAAGTTATCGGTATTGATCTGGGAACTACCAACAGTTGCGTTGCTGTACTGGAAGGGGGCAAGCCCATAATTATTGCTAATTCAGAAGGGGCGCGGACAACTCCTAGTATTGTAGCGTTTGCCAAGGGGGATACTCGTTTAGTCGGTCAGTTGGCAAAAAGGCAATCAGTCACCAACGCGCAAAATACAATTCATAGCATCAAACGCTTTATTGGTCGTCGTTGGGAAGACACAGAAGAAGAGCGATCGCGCACGCCTTACAAATGTATTCCAGGTCGAGATGATACTGTTGATGTTCAGATCAAAAACAGGAATTACACTCCTCAGGAGATTTCTGCCATGATTTTACAAAAGTTAAAGGCAGATGCGGAAAGCTTTTTGGGAGAACCTGTCAAAGAGGTCGTAATTACAGTACCTGCCTATTTTACTGATGCCCAGCGACAGGCAACCAAAGATGCAGGTGCGATTGCTGGACTTGAAGTGCTGCGTATTGTCAATGAGCCTACTGCTGCCGCCTTAGCCTATGGTCTAGACAAACAAGACCGAGAAGAACACATTCTAGTTTTTGACTTGGGGGGCGGAACTTTTGATGTTTCTGTCCTGCAATTAGGTAATGGTGTGTTTGAAGTTAAATCTACCTCAGGTAATAATCATCTGGGTGGGGATGATTTTGATAACGTGATCGTACGTTGGCTGATCAAGACTTTTTACGCTCAAGAAGAAATTGACCTTAGAACCGATAAGATGGCGTTGCAGCGGATGAGAGAGGCTGCGGAAAAAGCCAAAATTGAGCTTTCGGCTACTCCAACTACATCAATTAATCTGCCTTTTATCACTGCCGATGAAACAGGACCCAAACATATTGAATTAGAGCTAAGTCGAGCTAAATTTGAAGAACTATCTAAAGATTTAATTCAAAAGACTCTAGACCCAGTTAAGTTAGCTTTAAAAGATTCTGACTTGGAGCCTCATGAAATTGATCGCATCATTTTAGTTGGGGGTTCTACGCGCATTCCCGCAGTTCAGGCAGCGATTAAAACCATCTTTGATGGTATGCAAATAGACCGCTCAGTCAATCCAGATGAAGCAGTGGCAGCAGGAGCAGCGATTCAAGCAGGTGTTTTAGGCGGGGAGGTTGAAGACGTTTTGCTGCTTGATATTACTCCTCTATCATTGGGGATCGAAACTTTGGGGGAGGTTTTTACCAAGATCATTGAAAAGAATACAACTGTTCCTACCAGCAAATCGCAAATTTTTTCTACTGCTGCTGATGGTCAAACAACTGTGGAAATTCATGCTCTACAAGGGGAAAGAGCTATGGCGAAGGACAACAAAAGCTTAGGCAAGTTTCTTTTGACAGGAATTCCTGTTGCTCCTAGAGGAATGCCTCAAATCGAAGTTGCTTTTGAAATTGATGTGAATGGTATTTTACAAGTTTCGGCTCAAGATAAGGGTACTGGTAAACAGCAAGGTATCACTATTAGCAATACTGGAGGATTAAGCTCTAGCGAAGTTGAGCGAATGCGTCAAGAGGCAGATAGTTTTGCCGACCAAGATCGCCGTCACATTGAATTAGTCAAGTTGAAAAACCAAGCTGAGAATTTAATTTACAATTACGATTCAACTGTTAATGAACAAGGAGACTTGATTCGCGATGAATATAAAGCAAAAATTGCCCGCATTAAAGAGGAGTTTAATATTGCTTGCAATAATCCTCATACCAGCATCAAAGATATTAGCGATATTTTAGAAAGCCTACGTCAAACGCTACTAGAAATTGGTACGGACGTTTATCAACAAAAAAATGTCAACCCTAATGATTCTTTCGTCTTTGATGACTTTAATGATGACGATCTAGCTGCAGCTAAAACTGAGATGGATTTAGCTGCTAATCATAATAACGTCAAAGCAGTTGTTAGTATATCTAACAATGCCAACGTTGAAGGGGGTGTCGATTTTGGTTTAGACGATGATTATGAATCAGTTGATTAAGTGAAGATAAATTAAAATTTTTATTCACTTTTGCTGGAACCAATTTAAAATGATTAGTCCTTAGTAGTAACCGTACTATATTTACTGGTTCTGATTTTGCTACAGTACAATCTATAAACCATAGGGAAAAATTAAGATTTTATGGCAGAGGACTACTATCAAATCCTGGGCGTATCCCGCGATGTAGATAAAGATGAACTAAAGCGCGCTTATCGCCGTCTTGCGCGCCAATATCATCCCGATGTCAACAAAGAACCAGGAGCAGAAGAAAAGTTTAAAGAGATCAGTCGCGCTTACGAAGTTCTTTCTGAACCAGACACTCGCGGTAGATACGATCGCTTTGGCGAAGCTGGAGTAGGTGGTGCTGCTGGCGGTGCGTCGGGATTCGACTACAACGATATGGGTGGCTTTGCCGATATCTTTGAAACGATTTTTAGCGGTTTTGGTGGTGGCGCTGGCACTAGCCAGGGGCAATCTCGCCGTCGTAATGGACCTGTCAGGGGAGACGATCTGCGCTTAGACCTCAAGCTAGACTTTAGAGAGGCGGTTTTTGGTGGCGAAAAGCAAATTAAAATTCCTCACCTAGAATCTTGCGAAACTTGTAATGGCACTGGAGCTAAACCAGGTACGGGAGTGAAAACCTGTAGTGTTTGTAGTGGTAGTGGTCAAGTACGCCGTGCTACTCGAACTCCTTTTGGTAGTTTTGCTCAGGTTTCAGCTTGCACTAACTGTAACGGCACAGGACAGGTAATAGAAGAAAAATGTAGCACTTGTCATGGTGCAGGTCGTCAACAAGAAACTAAGAATCTTAAAATTACTATTCCCCCAGGTGTGGATAATGGTACTCGCCTCAGAGTTTCTGGAGAGGGGGATGCTGGTGTTCGCAACGGTACGCCAGGGGATCTATACGTTTATCTATTTGTGGAATCTGATAAAGAATTCACTCGCGAAGGGATTAATGTTAGATCGGAAATTTCGATTAGTTATTTACAGGCTATTTTAGGCTGTAACCTACAAGTTAATACGGTTGATGGTAAGGAAGAATTGACTATTCCCTCTGGAACTCAACCAAATACAGTGCTAACCCTAGAAAATAAAGGTGTACCGAAGCTTGGCAATCCTGTGAGTCGGGGAAACCATTTAATTACCGTTAAGATCAATATTCCGACTAAGGTTAATTCTGAAGAGAGAGAACTCTTAGAAAAGCTAGCTGGGGTTAGAGGTGAAAGCGTAGGCAAAGGTACGAAAGAAGGTTTCTTGGGAGGTTTATTTCAGAAATGATCGACCCTCAAAGCACGGATAATGGGATCGGCGATCGCGCAGATGCTCATTTAGATTTGCGGGGTACACCCTGTCCGATTAATTTTGTTAGGACTAAGTTACGTTTGGAGCAAATGTCACCAGGTTCACTCTTAGAAGTCTGGCTTGATGCTGGTGAACCCATTGAACAAGTGCCTGATAGTTTGAAGATGGAAGGTTATCAGGTTGAGGCGCTAGACGAGAAACAGGATTTCTTTGCTTTATTAGTTCGTCGTCCTGTAACCTCGTGATTAGTGAAGATCATGTCGATGAACTGCTAGATAATTCTTCGACCCTAAACTTAAACTTAAATGAGTTGTGGGGAACAGTAGTGGCAGTTCAAGCCAACTTTTATCAGGTAAAGTTAGCCAATAATCCAGCAGCTAAATTCTTGCTCTGTACTCGACGTAGCCGCCTGAAAAAAATTGGGCAAAAGGTAATGGTGGGCGATCGCGTTTTGATTGAAGAACCCGATTGGCAAGATGCTAGAGGAGCCATAGGCAAGGTTGAACCACGCTCGACCGAGCTACAGCGACCTCCTGTGGCTAATGCAGAGCTGATTTTATTAGTTTTTGCTTTGTCAGAACCGACATTAGATCCTTGGCAGCTTAGTCGCTTTTTAGTTAAGGCTGAGTCAACGGCTTTAAAACTTTGTTTGTGTCTTAATAAGTGCGATTTGATTACTCCCCAACAGCAGCAACAGTGGCAAGAACGTTTGTCAGCATGGGGGTATGATGCTAGCTATATTAGCGTGGCGCAAGGCATAGGCATTAATGAGTTGCGATCGCGTCTTAAGGGCAAAATTACTGTTGTCGCAGGACCTAGTGGTGTGGGCAAATCTAGCTTGATCGATACTTTGATTCCTTCAATTAAACTGCGAGTGGGCGAAGTCTCAGGAAAGCTACAACGAGGTCGTCATACAACTCGGCACGTAGAATTATTTGAGCTTCCTGACGGGGGTTTACTAGCCGATAGTCCAGGCTTCAATCAACCAGACATGGATTGTCTGCCCAGTAATTTAGCGGAGTATTTCCCTGAAGCTCGAGCTAGATTACAACAGGCAAACTGTCAGTTTAGTAATTGTTCCCATCGGGATGAACCAAATTGCGTTGTGCGGGGAGAATGGGAAAGATACGAGCATTATCTAGATTTTTTAGATAAGGCGATCGCTCATCAAATAGCGTTGCAGCAAAAACCAGACGAAGAATCTAACCTTAAACTAAAAGTTAAGCGAGCTGGAAAAAGTCAATATGAACCCAAGCTGCAAACTAAAAAATATCGTCGTACTGCTCGCAATGTTAAACACCAGAATTTGCAAGACATCTACGCCAGACAGCTAGAAGAAGAAATTGAAGATCAGTAAAATATCTAATTGATTAACTCAAATAGGGTGCAAGATTGCCCTAGCTAAACCGCCATTGCCATCTTTAAGCTTAATTGGTAAGCAAATTAGCTCATATTCTCCAGGTTCTACCTCAGCTAAGTTTAAGTTTAGCCCTTCAATTGCCCAAATACCTGAGCCTAATAAAACATAGTGTACTTCAATTGCATTTCCTTTGTATCCACCGATGGACAGGTAATCTACGCCTACGGTACGAACTTTTTTTTCTGCCAGATATCGAGCTGCTTCTGTAGAAATATGCACAAAGTCTTCGACAAAAGTATCAGATTTCAGAGCGAAATCACTGTTACGAGTTTTAAATAAAATTCGTTCTCCTGGCTTAATGTTGTGCGGTTCTAGCTCTTCCACCTTAACCTGATGGGGATCTTTGATTTCAATTACTCTAGCTCTGCCAATAGTTGCATCCAGAGGCATTTGGTCGATACCGATGCCACCTTTAATGAAGTGATTAATACCGTCAATATGTGTTCCTGTATGAGTGCCAATCGTCATTTTGGAAACATTGCACACATCTCCATGAGCTAAACATTGGCTTGGTTCTATAGTTATGGCAGGATTATCTGGCCAGTAGGGCATTTCTGGGTGAATAGTCAAAGAAATATCGATCCAGTCGTTTGATTGTGGCATAAAATTGCTTTAGTTTAATTGAATTTGTTTTCCTTGAATTGAATAGTCTAATAACTCAACAGGATGAAATAATTGAACATTTGAACCCTGTAACTCCAAATGTTTTTTAATTTGCAAAGAACAGCCAGGATTAGGGGAGGCGATGACACTCGCTCCAGTATTGATTAAATTATTCGCTTTTTGTCTGCCTAGTTCATCAGCAGTTTCTGGCTGCAACATGTTGTAAATACCAGCACTTCCGCAGCATAATCCTGCGTCTTGAGGTTCATGCAGTTTAATTCCTGGAATCTGCTTTAATAGTTGGCGCGGTTGCAGGCTAATCTTTTGTCCGTGCAATAAATGACAGGCATCCTGATAAACAAGGTTTAATTCACCTGATGTTAAAGGATGTAACTCAGTAGTTAACTTGATTTCGGCTAAAAACTCCTGGACATCTTTAACTTTGCTGGAAAACTGTTCTGCCTTTGCTCGATATTCAGGATCATCAGCTAAAATATGACCATATTCTTTAAGAGTATGTCCACAACCCGCAGCATTAATAATAATTGCATCTAAATCTTGGTCGCTAAAGCTATCAATCATCTGTCTTGCTAAAGCCTGTGCCTGTAACTCTTGCCCTTGATGAGCGGGTAAAGCAGCACAACAGCCTTGACTTGGGGGAATTACCACCTCACAACCATTAGCAGTCAATACCCTGGCTGTAGCTTCATTAACAGGAGAAAAGAACAATCGCTGCACACAGCCTAAAATCATCCCTACCCGATAGCGTTTTGTTCCCTGGGCAGGTATTACATTAGGTAAATCATTGCGCCAGGCATTGTCGGTTACTTGAGGAAGAATTGCCTCCATTGCAGCTAACCGAGGAGTTAGCTTTTGGAGAATTCCTGTCTGTCTAATTAACCGCTGTAAACCTGATTGTTGATAGAGCCACAGAGGAGGAAGCAGATGTTGCAAGCGATTGGGATAGGGAAAGAGATTAAAAATTAAGGTTCTAATTAACCTATCAGGTAGGTTGCGACTTAGGTTTCGTTCGATCTGAGGACGAGTAGCAGCAATTAGCTGGTCATACTTTACTCCTGAAGGGCAGGTAGTCACACAAGCTAGGCATCCTAAACAGGAATCAAAATGTTGAGCTGTAGTAGTGTCAATGGTTGCTTCTCCTTGATTGATTGCATCCATTAAGTAGATTCTTCCTCTAGGAGAATCCATTTCTTTGCCAATGACTCGATAGCTAGGACAGGTAGAAAGACAAAAACCGCAATGTACGCAAGCATCAATTAATTTTGGTTGAGGAGGATTTTTAAAGTCAAAATTGCTCATGTGTC
This sequence comes from Pleurocapsaceae cyanobacterium CSU_1_1, assembly GCA_012034765.1. Taxonomy (GTDB): domain Bacteria; phylum Cyanobacteriota; class Cyanobacteriia; order Cyanobacteriales; family Xenococcaceae; genus Waterburya. The sequence continues at coordinate 59,394 of JAAUOU010000005.1, forward strand.
CTTCTTTTGTTAGTCCTCTGAAGTAATTAGATATTTAAATATTCATTTTGGTATACAACATATTTTAACTAGTTTTAGCAATAGCAATTGGGTTTTTGTAGAAGCCAACTATGCCAACTATCTATAAATAAAAATAAATTAAGACATTTTTGCTTCTTTGTGTTTATTCCCCCTTCAAGTTTTTTAAAAATAGCTTTTTACTATCAGGTAAATCTTCTCCCGATTTTGCTTGATCGGCCAAATTATTCAGCTTTTCATTAGCTTTGTCTTGAGCATTATCTAGAAGTTGCTCACCGTTAGCTGACTTCCCAAACTGATCTTTTACCCCTGTGTCTTTAATTACCTCTTGAGCAGCTTGTTTAGTAGAATCAGCAGTATTTGTTTTAACTGTATCAGCAAGTGCGGTGGCTGGGAGAAAAGCGATCGCCAGATAAAAAAGGCGATCGCCATTAGTCTAATTAAATTTTTCATACTTATTAATTTACGGCTTAATTTACGGCAAAGCTATTGTAGTTTTGTTGCTGCTGGGCTATTTCTTATAGTTCTGGTGCTTGTTCCCGCGTTACTGGCTGTGCTTTATATGCGGCTAATGCTGCCTTATCCGAGTAAAACCATGAGCCAAAGCTAGTGACAGCAGCAAACAGTAGACCAATTAAAGCTCCTTGCTCAGTACCCGTTGCCCAATAACCACCTAGCACTAATATTCCGCTCATTAAGCCCAACAGGGCAGCAGTTTTAATTTGACCACCTTTTAACATAATTTTAAATGTAGCTGGATTTAATAAATTTTTCTAGCTAACTACATTAAAAATTGCCAGTTGTTTTTTGTGTATCTACCCATAGCTGTATATTTAAGCGCTTCGACAGATGCGATCGCTAAATTTTCTGATTAGCTGAGTGCTTTAGAGGTGATGAGTGGGATTCGCGATTTATAATCCGCCAAACCACTCATACCCTCGATCTTCCCAATATCCAGTCTTAGGCATCAATTGATTAGTCAGCATAATTTGAGTTACCCATTTACTTTGCTTGTAGCCTAACTTAATTGGCGAAGCAAGACGTAATGGCGCACCGTTATCAGCCGACAAAGACTGCCCATTTTTCTGATATGCCATCAGCGTTTGCGGGTGTGTTGCGGAAACCAAATCCCAACTTTCGTAATAGCCATCGGCAGATTTGAAGTAAACATAGCGGGCATTCGGTTTTGGTTGAGCTAATCGAAGTAATTCTTGCAACCGCACTCCTCCCCACTGCACGATCGCAGCCCACCCTTCCACACACACATGCTGAATCACCATTGATGTCAACGGCAGTGTCTGAAGGTCGCCCAGACTGAGCTGCATAGGGTGATTGACTTCACCTTCAATCTGGAGGCGATATTTTGCTGGATCGATTTGTGGAGTTTGAGCAAAGGTATTAATTAAAAGTTTATCTGGTTCGATCTGATCGATTGAGTATTCAGGAACAGGTTTCTGGGTAAGTAATAAGGCTTGCGTTGCTTGATTGAGTGGCTCAATAGCTTGTCCTACTTCTTTCGACCAGAGATTTGAGCCACAGCTATTGAGCAGTAAACTGGCACTAGATAATCCAGACCATTGCAACAATTGACGACGAGAAATCGATTTTGACATTTTTAAATCATCCTTGTTAAACAAACATCGATTTTATGAGACGAATGCTACCAACTCTTAAAGCTAATAATGAGTGAACGAAGGTAAACAAAATAAAGATGGGAACGGCAATAAAATGAACGGTACGCAGCGTCTGCCAATCTACAAACAAACTAGCTAACCAATGAAGCGAAGCGGGTTTATACATCCCCAACCCTGAAGCGATCGACAAAACTAAAATCGGGATAATGGCTGTGTAGACTAATCGATGGAGTGCATAATTTTTGCGCTTGGCGTTCTGACTTACTCGCAACGCCTTAATATCACTGCCACTGGCATATCGTATCTGCCAACGACGGGAAACCATTACATACAAACCATACCACAGCAGATTCAAGGCATAAAACCACATCGCCGCAAAATGCCAATTTCGTCCTCCTGCCAACCATCCCCCTAGGGTTAAGTAATCGGGAAAATTCCAACCAGAGCGTCCGCCAAACACTGGATTTGCATTATATATCTGCAATCCACTAAAAAGCATCACAAATAAACTAATTAAATTCGTCCAGTGAAAAATTTTTGCTGGCAGTGTTTGAGTTGGTAACCGTGGCGATTTTGTCCGTTTTGTGGGTCTTGCCGAAGTCATGATTAAAACTCCTAATTCTAAATTGGCAACGTGGGAAAGAATGGGGCAAGCCAAAGCTGAATTTTTATATCCCAACCCAGCAGAATAAACAGGGCTGTTAGAATCACGATTATACCGCCAACTTTTTGTAGAATTCCACTGTGACGACGTAAACCAAGCAATCGCTGACTGAATTTGCGTCCACCATAAGACAGAGCAATCAGCGGTAAGGCTGCCCCAAATCCATAGGCAAATAATAAACTAAAGGCGCTAAACACTTGATGATTGACGGCTGCCAAAACTAAAATTCCTCCTAAAACTGGTCCTGCGCAGGTGTCCATAAGAGTCCTAATTGAGTCCCTAAGCAAAACTCCCCCCATAGACCAATTCGAGGACGTTCTCTAGTCCATTTTGGTAACGGCAGGTAGCTAAACAGCCAATAACTCCATTTGGGAAATACTGTGAGAATCCCCAGGATAAGCAAAAGCGCGATCGCACTATACCTGATCGAATTAGCCAATCCTGTCAACCAACTGGCACTGATGCCTAGTAAACTTCCTGCAACTGCAAAGCCACTGACTAATCCCATCACTAAAGCAATTGGACCATAGCGATGAGACTGGAGCGATCGACCTACCAATATTGGCAGAATTGGCAATACACAAGGAGATAAAACCGTTATCATTCCAGCGAGAATCGCAATTGGGAAGGAGAGGGGAGATGGGTTCACGACAGAGAAAAGGACATGGGTGCAAATTGGATGTTAGCTTTCTTTCAATAGCTGCTGAATAGTTTGCTCAGTTGTGTCGTAGGCACCTTCTCCAATATGGTCATAGCGCATCAGTCCTTGTCGATCTGCCAGAAATAGGTGTGGCCAATAATGATTATCGTAAGCCTGCCAAGTTTTATATTCATTATCGATCGGCACAGGATAAGTAATTTGATGTTGCTTAAGAGCCTGTTCAATGTTGTTTGGCTCACGCTCAAACGCAAATTCTGGCGTATGCACGCCTATAACTTTTAGCCCCTGTGCCTGGTACTGACTGTGCCATCGGGTAATATAAGGAAGTGTACGCTGGCAATTGATACAGGCAAAAGTCCAAAACTGAATTAAGACGACACTGCCTTTAAGATCGGCGATCGTCAAAGGATCTGAGTTTAACCACTGCTGAATCCCCTGAAAATCAGGAATTGCCTTGACAGCCTTCGCCAAGGTTGCATTGGTCTGGGTTGCATCGGCGATCGGTATTGGCAGGGTTCTTGTGCTTGGATTCGTTCGTTTAGTGCTAAACCCACAAGCAGCCGTTGTACTAGCACCTAGTACACCCAGACCCAAATACATCAAAAGTTGACGGCGCTGACGAGAAACTTTGTCCATGAGAATTTCACAGAATAAAGGACGAATCGATATACTTAATAGTCACCTGAGCTTTGATCGCTTTAATTAATAAGATTGGGCATAAAATATATCTATTAATTTTGGCTTCTAAAACTCAAAAAAATGTCAAAACTACGTTATTTGAAAAGTATAAACTTAAAATTTTTCAGCCATCATTCTTCATGCACAATTTGATGTATGAAACTATGAAACTATTTCTTTTCTGGCTGTTGAAAAGATAAAGCAAAATTTAGTTCTACTACTTGAGATTGCAGGTAATTTAATAGTGCATTGATAAATATCACTATGCCAAACATCTCTGACAATTCTTCAATAGTTGACACTATTCCATAAACAGTTTGATATCCATAATGATCGGCAATATATCCTCCAATCATCTCCATTACTAAAGCACCAAAATATAAATTGTTCCTGATAATAAAAACATGACTTTAGTTTGCCTAGGCAAGGCTAAAATAAATTTTCTATAGATAATCAAAAAGACAACTATTAAACAAAATGCAGGTACTACCCAAGGAAAATATAACAATCCTTTAGCATTTATTAATTCTTTGAAAACAGGGATTAGCAATTCATGAATACCGCAATTTTCATCTATGGCTAAATATAAAAATATTAAAGATAAGGTTTTCCATTGTCTAGCATATTTACCCTTAACTGTTTTTCGTAAACTAGCAATTATAGCTAGCAAATAGCTGGAAAATCCCAATGCTAAGGATGAATATAAACTAGGCAAATTGCCTTCTTCATCAAAGTTAAAATATACTGAAATTAATTTACCATTGTTTTGAGCATTTAACCAATGGACTATACCTCTTTCGAGCAGATTAAACAGAACGAGTAATGCAATTATTGAAAGCAAAAATTTAGTAACTCTTCTTGGTGACAAGTTATATGTTGCTAACCATAAAGGTTGGGAAAATTGGCTATTAATCATGGATATTAGTCAATCTTGCTAAGTAAGATATTGCTAAATAATAATTTAGAGCATAATGTTTAATTAAGCTAGTGTGAGTATATTCTTAACCCATTATCATGTCACCTATAATAAATGGGTAATTCAAAAACTTAGCATTATTTTAAAAATACTGCTTAAATAGCTCAAATTCTTCAAGGTCTAAAAATAAAAACAAAATATTTAGTTAATTCATAGCCAATAATCGCTCTTGAAGACTTAAATCAAAAGTTAGTTGGCTGAATATATTTTCTTGGCAAACATATATTTATCTGTTTCTCTCAATCTGCGACTCAAAAAGCGACAGAGTTCTAAAATGATTTGGGGGCGTTGAGAGATGAGGCTAATAAAGCGTTTTTTCTCTAAGCAAAGTAGGGTTGAGTCTTCAAGAGCGATCGCTCCATCCCAACGAGGAGCTTCATCAAATAGAGCAATTTCGCCAAAATACTGTCCTGCGGTCAATTGTTTAATTGCCTGTGGTTCACCATCAAGCTCTTTGATAATTTGAATTTTGCCCCCAGCGATCATATATAAATGACCGCCCCAACTGCCTTCGGTGTAGATGGTTTCTCCCGCTAGAACCTGTTTTTGTTCGAGGGCTTGATCGATGGAAAACAACTCATCTAGAGAAAGATTTTTAAACAGAGCGATGTTGCGCAGCAAGAGTAATCGATTCATGGAGTTGCTAACAGGGCAGGTAAACTGATATGCCAGGGAAAAAATTTCCCGTATCACTGATTGTACGACGGGATCGGGATCGTTGAGTAAAGCTGTCGGTACAACCGCCAAGGCAACGGATGCCCCTGTTTTGATCCAGCGATCGCTTGACTCTAAAGCCTCAAGAAGTATTTTATACCCTTTAGCCTCCAGCCATTGAGGACTAGATTGGAGTAGTTTACTAGGGGTTTTGCTGGATACTCTTTGTTCTAATAGGGGTATTAAAGGTTGAATAAAGCGACGATGATTGATGGAGGCGAGAATTTCGACGGCGTTGGCTAAGTCTCGGCGATCACTGGTGGCTAGAACTCGCTGTACTAAGCTGACGGTACGGGAATAGCCTAAACAGGAAAGAATATATAATACTTTTTGTAATAATCGTTGTTGATAGTCTTCAATGGCTAGGGCTAAAAACTGCCAGCTAGGATCTTTTGTGGGTATTTGTTGTTGCCATTTACGAGTGAGGTTAAACTGCTGAAATTCAGGAATTAGGTGTTGAAACAGAATTTCATTGGCACGTTTATTGTTATATTTAGCGATCGCCGCGATCGCTGTTTGAGCGATCGCGGGATTTGATGCCGTTAGCTGTGATTGAGCTATTGCCAATCCTTCTTGACCATAGGCAGCGAGAGTACAGGCTACCTGTTGACGCACTTGTGCCGAGGCATCTGCTAAACCTTGAGTTATCTGTTCTATGGCTTCTGGAGTATGAGTAATTTCTAAGATTTTGTAGGCAGCAACGCGCACAGCAGGATCTTGATGATCGGTTTCGGCTAGAGCTATTTTAGTTAAGTTAGAATCTTGAGCCGTAGCTAGACTAACCAGCGCTTCTAAGGCAGCTTGCTTGGCTTCAGGGTTGGCTTGCGATAATAAATATTCAATTAGGGTAATAAATTCGGGGTTGCCACTATAACGCACCACTCTGGCGATCGCCTTGATCGTTTCATCCGTTAATTTAAGCTGCCAAAATTGTTCGGCAATCTTAGAATCTAAATCTTTGGCGTGAGTATTTTGAAAGGTAGCAACCAAGGCTAATGCATGTACTTGACGTTCGGCTTCGCGTTGCGAAGAAGGATCGTGATTTGATCCTAAAGAGTACCCTAAAGGATTCACTAAAGGGCTTGCTTCGCTTAGTTGGGTGTACACCTTCGGATAAGCGCCTGGGGGCGTATCCCCCTCCGCATCAGGCGTGCTATTTGGGGTTAGAGGGAAGAGTGCTTGAGGGTAATCCAGATCGCCAACTAGATGTTTTAAGTCAGAGGGATTAAAAGCATACTGATTGGCGATTAAAACTTCTAAAGCAACTCCCCGTACATTGACACAATCGTCAGCAAGTAATTGAGCAAATTCTTGGAGGATAGTTTGATTGCTGTTTTGATAGAGCTTTAAAATCTCCTGACGCATGACAGCATCGGCATTTGGTAATAAAGACCTCACCTGAGTAAAAAACTGCTCGGGATTACCAACATTAGCAGCCAACTCCAATCCTTTAAGCTGATTATAGCGATCGCCGCTAGTTAAAAATTCATCGATCAGGCTGCTTGATTGCAATGGCAATTGAGTTCCTGGCTGCTCAAAATCATCCAGATTAATGAGATCCCCGCGAATCATATCCTCTAAACTTTGGATATAATATTTGCCCATAGGAATACGTACCAGCAACAAAATCACCGTTAAAATTATCGCCAGCCAGGTAATCTGCTCTAGGCTGAGATAAAGATGACATAGCCACAAGACTAGCCCCGCTAAAGTTAAACCGACAGAATAAATTAAGCCGTCGCTCAAAGCCCGAATTCGCCCAACATATTGGTGAGGAATACCGTTATAGTTAAGCTGATGTACGGGCAGGTTAATTGATTTATAGAGAGCATCACCGTTAATATGCAAAGCGATCGCCGTGGGCAATTTAAAATTAAACAGCAGTCCTCCTAAACTCACTAAAGTTGTTACAGGATAAACAGCGTTGAGTCTGGCTACTCCTACCCATTTAAGTAGCGGACGAGTAATACCATAAAGAAATACCACCTGGATCAAGGAAATAATCATCCGCATCAGTCCGAGAAATCCCGTTAATTGGGACTCATCAAACTGCTGCCCATAAATATTAAACCAAAGAAATTCAGAGCAAAGATAAATAATTACCAGTAAAAAACTGCTGGCAGCTAGGAAAAACACCAAAGGATAACGTTTGCCCAATTCAGGCAGAATTTTCCAAGATTCAACTATACTCAGTTTTTCTTCTTTAATAGTTTGTAAACGACGTTGAGAACGTTCCAAATAAACCAACTGCCCAAAAGCGATCCCCATAAACCCAGGCAAGCACCACAGCAATTCTCGGCTGGGTAAATAATTAGATAGCAGCAGGGTCAAACCACCTCCAACCAACGTTCCCACTGCCTGAGCAATGCCGATAAAAGGAGCATAGCGCTTATATTCCAGCGTCGTAAAATAATCTGTCAGTAGCCCAGGATAAAGTAAATTATTATAAAAATCCCACTGAAAAAAGATCGCAATCAGCAGCAGATAATAAACCCAGGTTGCATTCAGGTCAATCAACCACCTCAACCCAATCATCAACACAATTGAGCCTAATAGTACGTAGCGAAATACCAAAAGGCGACTATAGCGATCGGCAATCTGCGAAAATGCACCATAAATTGGCACAGAACACAAACCAATTAACATAAAGGCGATAGGCAGTTGTCCCGCACCTACTTGACTGACAAAGAGTGAATTAGCGATCGCCATTGCCATTACGTTATAGATTAAAACGGTGACGGCCAAAAGCAGGAGTTGAGGTAAGCGATCGAAACCGTCACTGTAGAGTAAAGAATTTTGACTAGTCGCCCCAAAAATATTGCGCGCCACTGCGGGAGGAAAATATAGCAAGAAACAAAAAATACCCAGCCAGGTGAAAAACTGGATCTTAGCCAACTGTTGCATGATGTTGGGCATTTGCCTGAGAGTACGCCAAGATTGCTTTAAACTGTTCATCACGCTACCCTGAGATGACTTAAGCTGCTTAAACTGAGCCAAATTAGCGGGAGGATATTCAGGGGTGGTCACAATCGTCCACAATACAGTACCTAAAAATAATACTCCGCCCACATAAAAAGATACTTCCACCGTCAGGGGGATCTTACGCCAAGGGGTAATAGCATTACTGAGGGAAAAAACATTACTCAAAATCCAGGGTAGCGCTGAAGCTGAAACTGCTCCTAAACCCAGCATAATACTTTGCATCGCAAATCCTTTAGTACGCTGTTCTTGGGGTAACAAATCTCCCACAAAAGCGCGAAAAGGAACTATACTGATATTGGCGCTGGTATCTAAAATCCAAAGTAATCCTGCTGCCATCCACAGGGTTGAAGCATGAGGCATTAAAATTAAGGCGATAAAAGCCAAAACTGCTCCTGCTAAAAAATAAGGTCGTCTTCTACCCAGAAAATTCCAAGTATAGTCACTCAAATTGCCGACAATAGGCTGCACCAATAAACCAGTTAAGGGGGCAGCTAACCAGAGAATTGGTAGCTGATCGGCATGAGCGCCCAAATGCTCAAAAATAGCGCTCATGTTTGCCATCTGTAGTCCCCAGCCAAACTGAATTCCCAAAAACCCGAAGTTCATATTCCATAGCTGTCGAAAGCTAAATACAGGCTGGGGTGCAGATTGTGGAGAAATTGACATAAAGCGAAAAATACCAAAATATTGAGCCTGCAAAGACCTAATAATATTGTAAGTTTAGGGCAACTTCAACTCATTGCCGATTTATCTTTACCTAAAATCGGACAGTTTGGTGGTGTGTATGCTTAAATATGAGGACAGTAATTGATATTTATAATTACTCTTATTTTTCTTCTCTAGCAGATAAATAATTGGGAATTAGCAGAAATTTAAGATGAATTTCAAACTTTATCCTGAAGTCATAAGTCAAGTAGAGTTGTAGCTATCCACAGTGCGATCGCGTGAGGGATTAAAATGATGAAAATTTTAGCACTAGCTTGGGAATTTCCCCCTCGTATCGTTGGTGGAATTGCTCGTCATGTAGCAGAATTGTACCCAGAAATCATTAAACTGGGATATGAAGTCCATTTGCTCACGGTGGAGTTTGGTTCAGCCCCCAAATATGAACTGGTGGAGGGGATTCATCTCTATCGCTGTTCTGTTAATCATGGTAATGATTTTTTCCATTGGGTTGCCAATATGAACGATAGTATGGGCTGTCTTGGTGGCGAATTATTAATGAAGCATGGTGACTTTGATTTGATTCACGCCCATGATTGGTTAGTGGGGGATGCAGCGATCGCCCTCAAGTATAATTTTAAACTGCCCCTCGTTGCGACGATCCACGCCACAGAATATGGTCGTTACAACGGCATCCATAACCTCAGACAACAGTATATTAACGGTAAAGAGAAACTTTTGGCTCACGAGGCTTGGCGCATCATTGTCTGTAGTCAATATATGCGTGAGGAAATTCAGCGCGTTTTTCAGTCTCCCCCAGATAAAATTGATGTGATTTATAATGGCATCCGTCCAGAAAAAAAACATCACGGTAATAACTTCAATCGCACTAAATTTCGTCGTCGCTTTGCCAACGATCGCGAGCAGATTATCTATTATGTCGGGCGTATGACTTATGAGAAAGGCATTTCTGTCTTGCTTGATGCTGCTCCACGAATTATCAGCTTAATGGGGGGAGGAGTTAAGTTTGTGATTATCGGTGGCGGAGATACTAGCCGCTTGAAATACCAGGCGCAAAGTTTGGGAATTTGGGAACAGTGTTATTTTACTGGCTTTATGTCAGACGCTGATTTAGATAAGTTTCAGACGATCGCCGACTGCGCTGTTTTTCCTAGTTTATATGAACCCTTCGGTATCGTGGCGTTAGAAAGCTTTGCGGCTCGCGTTCCCGTGGTTGTTTCCGACACAGGGGGACTTCCTGAAGTAGTGGAGCATAACCGTACAGGCATTGTCACTCGTGCCAACGATCCTGACTCGTTAACCTGGGGTATTATGCAAGTGCTACAAAACCCTGAATACTCTCAGCAACTCGTAGAGCAAGCTTACAAATCAATCGCCCAACGCTTTAGCTGGCATGATTTAGCTAAACAAACTTGTGGCGTATATCTCCATATTGCTCATGAGCGATCGCAAGTTGTTTGGTAATTAATCTTCATTGCTTATTGCTCAACTTGCCAATTAAGGCAAAAATTTGTTAGCTTATACGTAGTCGTAATGAGTATGAGTTAATTATGGTTAAAATAGTCGGAATTGTTGGTAGTCTTCGCCCAGATGCCTATAGTGCTTTAGCTTTACAGCAGGCAATCGAGCGGGTCAAAGAATTAGGTGCTGTTACGGAAATCCTGGACTTAAGAGAAATGCAGTTACCTTTTTGTGATGGTGGTAGTGAATATCCAGAATATCCCGATGTGGAAATATTAAGAGAAAAGGTAAAGGCTGCGAATGGATTGATTTTGGCAACTCCCGAATATCATGGCAGCGTCAGTGGTGTATTAAAGAATGCATTGGATCTCATGAGTTTTGAGCATTTATCGGGCAAGGTGACGGGACTGATTAGCGTTTTAGGCGGACAATCTAATAGTAATGCTCTTAATGATTTAAGAATTATTGTTAGGTGGGTACATGGGTGGGTTATTCCCGAACAGATTGCGATCGGGCAAGCATGGCAGGCATTTACGCCATCTGGAGAGCTAAAAGATGAGAAGCTAGGGGCAAGATTCGATCAGTTTGCTCAAAGTTTAGTTAATAGCTCTGCTTTATTAAAAGGTTCAAGCTAGTTTTAGATCAATCGTCAAACACACATCCTACTAATTCACTGAGTATTTAATGAGATCTGGTTGGCTGCTTCTCTAAAAGACAGGAGCTTTTTAATAGCTTTAAAGTATCGCTGGACACAGCTAAACAAGACGGCATTATTTTGATTAATGCAGGAGGATATTTTGACTTTAATTGCGCGATCGCTTGTTGAGTTTGTTTTGTCCAGGAGCTATTAGTCAACCAATTTTTAGCTAATAAATATTTGGCGGTAAAAGCATTATTATCAAGCAGTAAATAATCTACATTATATTGTCGAATAAAAGACTGTAAAACTTTTAGATCGGGACTATATTGGGCTTGTAATAGATCAATCGTCCTTTGTTTGATTTGATTATAATAAGCAGGATGATATGCCAGGGCAAACTCATCTCCGACTAAAATCGAGCGTTGGCAAAAAGCGGGTATGTTATTAACTTCGGTGCTTAAGGATGCTACTAGGATATCTTTTGGCTGTTGGGCTAAATATTGATATATTTCAGGAGCAGTACCCACTCGCCAATCTTGAAACCAATTAATCGAGATATAGGGAATAGCAGGAACAATAATTATCGTTAGAGCAAATAAAGTTACCAAAGCTATTTTAGTTTTTTCTAATAGATTGAATTGCTGTTTATTTTTTAACCACCTTTGACCTATATCTAACCAGATTGTCAAGACAATACCTGTGGAAATTGCTAAGACAAATTGAATTGTATGATAAGTATAACGGCTAGGTAAATGTAGTTTGGGTAATAATATATGTGCTAAAAAAACATTAATAAAGACGCTATTATTACCTGAAGCAAAATATTAATTTTTTGGGTAATTAGTTTAGTAATTGGTATTTTTTTATTTAATAGCCAAGGTAATGCTAACCCGCTCCAAATTATCGTAGGGAATAATGGTAAAGTCAGACCACTAGAGCCTGTAAACCAATATTTAAGCCAGCCTACACCAAAAAAAGGACTTCTCCCGCCTAAGTTAAATTCTGGCATTTGTCGCATTTGTAAGGCAGTTACAGTTGTGGCTAATTCAGAGGGTTTTTGGGTTATCGGATAAAGAGCGATCGCTGTAACTATCAATCCTGCAATCCACCAAATATACGGTTGTTTTTGGTTAGTAAAATTAATGAGCGACTTGCTTCGTAATCTTATTAATCTAAGACTGTGTATTGTCATCTCGATTAATATAATATGCGGATAAAATAAGCCCTGGAGTAACATTAAAATTAAACAGGGAACAATGTATTCTAAAGATAGGTAATATAAGAAAGCTGCAAATAATGGATAGATAAAAGCTCTAGGAGTTGCTGAAACTAAATCATCGTTGAGCCAGAGAAGTTGATTAATTAATAAGCTACTAATAAATCCTGCTAAAGGGATAGGAAATATTTGTAGAGTAAATAAATATATATAAATAGTCGTAATAATAGCTAGAACTGGAGGTAAAAGTTTCGCTAGTAAGATTGGTTTAAAACCAAGTTTAGCAGCCAATAAATAGATAAACTTAAACCCAATCGGAGCAAGTCCAGTAAAATAGTCGGCAATTAAATCATGAGGAAATAAATCAGGATCGATAAATCTTTGTAGCCAAACTACGTGTTGTCTAGCATCATCTTGGACAATATATTCTTGATTAAAAACAAAATAATAAAAATACAATCCATAATATAGGGCAACCATTAAGCTGATACCCAACCAAAAATTAGCACCTCGATGGTTATGATTATTTAACATTTACTGAGTATATCTAAAGAATTATCAACTAAACATTAATTATTTGGATAAGCTAAAGCTGAGGTTAATTAGCTAACAAATGCAAATTATAGGGTTTCTGGGCGATCGCCTGAAGATATGCAGTACTTAAATAGGGAATATAACTGGGATCTTCGGCAATATAGCTTTGGAAAAAAACTAACGACAACAAATTTTGATAAGTTTTTGCTACTTGTGAAGTTTTTGCTTGTGATAATTGCGTCTCTTTTGATAAAGTGACATTAGAGTGGGGTAGCTTTTCGGAAATTACCAAATAGCTATCTTTACCCAAAGAATTAAACAACGGTACTTGTTCTTCTAATAAAGAAGTTAGAAAATCCTGATCTACTACCTGAAACATAATCGGGATGGAAATCTTATCTTGTTTTTGTCTGCCAAAAATACTGTGACCAAAAGGCACAAACATATATGCAGCCTTGATGCGATCGTCTTTCAAGCTTGGTCGATCTCTAGGCAATTCCAAAGCTCGACATTGATACAAAATCGAAATATTAAGTAGGTTTAGCGGTTGAGCGCAGTCTTGCTCTAGCTGAGTAAAATCAAACTCTGCACCTGCCAAAGAAAGACCTGTTGTCCCGCCGATAGAATAGCCAAAAAACCCTACTTGTTTTAAATTAAGCTGATGATCGAAGCGATCGCGATTGAGTTGTTCTAGTCGATCCAAAATATAACTGATATCAAGAGGGCGATTAATAAACTCGGTAGCATCAAAATTCTCTCGATATAACCCTTCGACAAAAGCTTTTTGACGATTGCGATCGCTTCCTGGATGGTCGGGAATAACTACCCCAAAGCCACGCGAAGTTAAATAACCTGCTAACTCTTCAAAGCGATCTCGTTTTGCCCCCAAGCCATTAGAAACGACAATCATCGGTATATTACCAGTCTTATTTTGAGGTAAATATAGATCCGTCACCAAATTGCGATCGCGCTGACGGTCATAAAATTTTAAAGTTTGTTTCGTCACCTGATAATTCCCAGGCTGTGATAAATCGCGAAACTTGTTATTTTTCTGGATATTTTTCTGAATATTTTTAGGCACAACCTCTTTCTTTGACAAGCTGGCAATAAACTCCTGAGTATCTTCCTCCGCTTGGTCAACCTGCTTAACTAACTGAAGTAATTCTCCTAAATTGAGCTTAATATCCGTAGGAAAGCGTTGCAGAAAATCCACAAAGTTAATTCCTTCTGAAGATTGTGCTGTTTGCACCACCGCAGCACGCAAACCAGAGAAACCATTAATATAACCAGGTAGTTGAATAATCTCCCCAATGCGTTGCAACATTTTAACCCCCGCTGAAGTTCGAGAATAACGATAGACCAACACAGGATCGACATCATAACTCTGTCTCAGAAACTTCCGTAACTGTTTGCTTTGCTTGTCTGGAATATATCTAAAATAGTAATTTAAACTATCGCTTACTTCTCCCGTCTCGGCAAAAGTTGCCAAATCTTGCACCTGAATGTTAAAACCCAACAAACTATAGTTAAAATCAATCCTTTCAGCAGGAATAGTCGATCGCTCCAGCGCCACTACGCCAACCAAAGTTACAACTATCAATAGCAAACCAGATCCAACACCTCGCAACCCATTACCCATTACCTAAAAATCCCAACTAAATATAGTCCTCGGCGAATTTTACCTTGAGCGATCGCCGACAATATTTTAAAATAAGTAAGAGGATTAGTATATCTTTGGAACAACCCCGTCACATCACTACTTGCTACATCTTGGTGATACCATTCTTGCCAAATATCTAAACTGCGATCCAGAAACATATCTTTGCACTTAGCACGTTGTACTTTGCCACTAGAGGTTTTTGGGATACGCCCAGGCAATAATAAAACAATACCGTAAATATCAATAAAGTGTTGTTGGAAAACCTGCCAACGGATTGCTTCCACCACTTCATCCATAACTAAAGATTTTCGCTGGGTGCGTTCAATTTCCTGAGCAACTACCAATCGAGGTTTTCCTTCCACCTCAACGGAGAAAGCAGCACCAGAGTTAGGTTTTAATCCCAGGTGAGACTGTTCGATGGTTTGCTCAATATGCTGTGGATAGTGATTAAGTCCCCAAAATACTAATACATCATGTGTACGACCAGTAATATATAGTTCACCATCACTAATAAAACCCAAGTCTCCAGTACGTAAATATTGTGTACCTTGCCAGCTAGCCTGAAACGTGTGCTGAGTTTGCTCACTTAACTGCCAATACCCTTGTCCGACATTAGAACCTGAATACCAGATTTCACCGATTCGATCTGGTTCACATTTCGTTAAAGTCAGAGGATCGGCAATCAAAATCTTACCGTTTAGCCAAGGATAACCCCCGCTTACAAAACTCTTAGTCCCTGGTTGAAACTCATCTACAATTACCACTCTGTTTTGCTCTAAGGCGACTTCATCTAAATATTTAACTTTTGGATACTTGGCTCGATCTCCCCCTGTAATCATTAAAGTCGCCTCCGCCATTCCGTAGCAAGGATAGAAAGCAGTTGATTTAAAGCCACAACTGGCAAACTTAAGGTTAAATTCCTCTAAAGTAATAGTTTGTACTGGTTCAGCGCCACAAAACGCCACTTTCCAACTACTTAAGTCTAATTGTGCCACTTCTGCTGTCGTAACGCGATCGCATAATAAATCATAGGCAAAATTTGGCGCACCGCTAGTCGTCCCCTGATACTTACTAATCGCCTGTAGCCAACGTATCGGTTTTTGGACAAAACTAACGGGAGACATCATCACGCAATACCCTCCTACATATATAGGCTGGATCACGTTACCAATCAAACCCATGTCGTGAAACAGGGGTAGCCAACCCACCCCTACCAAGTCTGAGGTATGTCCAAACGCCTGCTTTAACATCTCCTGATTCTGCATCAGACACCCATGAGTAATCATCACTCCTTTTGGTTCACCTGTAGAGCCAGAGGTATATTGCAAGAAAGCCAAAGTATCAGTCGCGATCTCTGGGACAGTCCAACCATCAGCTTGTAACTCTATCTTGTCCGTATCCAAACAATGTAGCGTCGCTTTGTCCCACTCTGATAGCCGTATCTTTAATTTATTAAACGAACTAGAGTTAGTTAAAATTATTTCCGCATCCGCAGATTCCAGACGGCTTTGTAATTCTAATGTAGTCAAGCGGTTTTTCGGTGGATGACAGGGTACAGCTACAACTCCCGCATAGAGACAGCCAAAAAAAGCTGTAATAAACTCCAAGCCTCCACTATAAGGATATACCAGTAAAGCTCTAGAGCTAGGTTTAACAAGTTGTTGTAATTGAGCAGCGATCGCTTTTGCCTTAAGATCTAATTCCTGATAAGTTAGCCTAGTCTCTTTATTGTCTCCATCCCTGAGAAAAATATAAGCTAGATTATTTCCTTGAGAAATAGCTCGACGTTGCAATATTTCTACAATGTTAGACTTGTTAGACTCAAGTTGACTAGACATTATGGCTGCTGTTTATTCAATGCAAACTAAACCATAAATATAACCTGGGTTTAAGAAAACCTAAAAACAGAGGAGATGACTTTGACTAAAATCTTCCATCTGTCTGTAATTAAACCGTGATATTTGATTACAAGAATTAATCTTTGATTCATGCAAGAAATCTAATCTCGTAGTTTAACAGTTGCACTTCGGTTAAGATGGGAATCGAAATCTAATGATCAAGTCGAGCTAGTAAGCTTGTTCCTAATGAATCAACTCCACATCGCCTTCACTTTATTTTTAAGTTTATTAGTTGAGGCGATACCTTTTTTGTTACTTGGAGTATTACTTTCTAGCGGGTTGCTATTTTTAATCGATGAAAAACAATTAATCACCAGGCTACCGAAAAATCCTTTGTTAGGTTCAGTTGTGGGTAGCTGCATCGGCTTTCTTTTTCCCGTTTGTGAATGCGGTAACATTCCTGTAGCCAGAAGATTATTATTAAAAAGAGTTTCTCCCTCCGTGGCGATCTCGTTTTTGTTGGCAGCGCCGACAATTAACCCAATTGTAATTTGGTCTACCTGGGTTGCTTTTGGCAATCAACCTCAAATTGTAATTTTTCGCGTTTTATTTTCTTTGGCGATCGCCATTATTGTTGGATGGGTTTTTAGTACTCAAAAAGATACTCGGTTACTGTTACAAACATCCTTTGCACGACGGTTTGATTCTATTATTTATTCTCAGTCAGAAAATACTGAAGGGAAACCTCTATTGTTGCAGTCTGGTAGTTTTATCCTAGATGGAGGTCAAGTTTTACCCTTTAATAATTCTTTGTTATTAGATGCAGGTCAAAATTCAGCAGCTTTAAAATCTAAAGGACAATTTTTTGTAGATAACCTGCTACAAGAATTTAGCGAACTAGGAGGGATGTTAGTTTTAGGTAGTGCGATCGCGGCGATAATTCAAGTTTTTGTCCCGCGTGAATTTGTCTTGAATCTTGGTCAAGATACGATTACTTCTATTCTGGCAATGATGTTACTCGCTGTGATTGTATCTATTTGTTCCACCGTAGATTCTTTTTTTGCCCTTTCTTTTGCCGCTACTTTTACAAGTGGTTCTTTATTAGCTTTTTTAGTATTTGGCCCGACCATAGATATTAAAAGTATTGGTTTAATGGCATCAATTTTTAAACCGAAAATCATTATTTATATTTTTACCCTGGTTGCCCAACTAACTTTTATTTTTACGCTGACTTATAGTTACTTTTTCTAAGCTGTTACCTTTGATTGAATGTCATGAATTTAGCTAATCCGCGAAAAGCGAACCCCAACAAAAACAATCCTTTATTCTCTTGGTTAGATGGATTGGCTTTATTAACCTGGGGAAGTTTATTGCTCAAATACACTATCACAGGGCAGTATAAATTATTAATTCACCCGAATTACTATGGTTTAGTATTAGCTAGCAGCATCATTTTATTGGGGTTGGGAATAGTCAAAATAAAACTAACCCTAGCTCATACTCAGCAAAAAAATAGTGAACATATTGCTTTATTTTCTCCTGGCTTTAGCAGTAGTTTGCTAATCTGTGTAGCGATCGCCGGATTAATGATTCCACCCAAAATTTTAACCAGTCAAAGCGCGATGAAAACAGGGGTGAGAGATATTCCCTTAACTCGTTCTCAACCCCAATCCTTTCGTACTGTTACCAAACCAGAAGAGCGATCGCTGATTGAATGGATTCGTACTATTAACGCTTATCCCGAACCCGATGCCTATAAGGGGCAATTAGCTAACGTTAGTGGTTTTGTACTGCACTTAAAGGAACTTCCCGATAATTACTTAATGCTGTCTCGTTTTGTCATTACCTGCTGTGCGGTAGATGCCTATCCGATTGGGATTCCTGTCAAACTAGAAACTAGCCGTAATACCTACCCGCCTGACACTTGGCTACAAATTCAAGGAGCAATGATCGCCGAAACATTGCCTATTAAAGAGCAAGTATCTAAAACTACTATGGAGAGACGCTCTGTAGTTTTAGCTGCCAAATCGATTAAATCTATCCCAATTCCTGCCGATCCCTATGGCTACAAGTAATATATGACTTATAAAAGATTATCCCAGCCGATCGACAAAATTGCGATCGCTCTAATTACTTTTTTGGCTTTAATTATTGGCTTGCTGCTGTGGGGTGGTACTACTTGCGATGATGATTGTATCTTTCATCCTGGGGCGAAGGTCAATGATTTTAGCTGGCAAAATAAAATTATTGGGGGAGAAGATCGGGCTTTTATTTTGACCTTTAATCGTCCCATTGATCGTGCTAGTGTCGAGCAAAATCTAGCTATTACCCCTCCTCTCCCTGGTAAGATTAGCTGGTCTGGGTTGAGAATGGCTTATACCTTAGAAACTCCTGCACCCTATGGAGAAACTTATCATCTAGCTTTAGCTGGAGCAAGAGACAGATATGCTAATCAGGCACAACAAGGGGATCTAATTCAACCTTTTACAGCCGAATTTCGCAGTCGCGATCGCGCATTAGCCTATATTGGTACTCAAGGAGAGGAAAAAGGCAGGTTAATTCTATTTAATTGGACTCAACAGCAAAAGTCAATTCTCACTCCTGAAAATTTAACCGTATTTGACTTTGAACCCTATCCTCAAAGAGAGGGTTTCTTATTTTCTGCTACCGATGTAAATCAAGGCGAAACAGGAATTCAAGGATTACAACTATATACTGTCTCCACTAGCTGGGATATTCAAAAAGTTAACCAGAATAACCCCAAAGTAAAATTAGTTTTAGATAATCAGGAATATCAAAATAATAAATTTGACCTTTCCCAAGATGGTAAGACTATTGTTGTCCAGCGACTCAACCGTAAAAATCCCCATAACTATGGTCTATGGAAGATTACTGACAATCAGCTAGCAAAATTAATTACCGACGCTCAAACTGGCGTTTTTTTAATTACACCAGATAGCCAAGCTGTAGCTGTGGCAAAAGGAGAAGGTATTGCTGTGTTAGCTTTAGAAACTAACGCCCAACCTATCGACTTTCTCCCCAAATTCGGTCAGGTGCTAGATTTCACTGCTGATGGTGCTGGCGCAGCCATGATTGACTATCATACAGATAATCCTAAGTTAAGCTCGACACAATCTCTAATTTACGTCAATAATCTAGGTATCCAGAAACAACTCTTCAATACAGAAGGATCAATTCAAAATTGTCAGTTCGATCCTACAGCAACGCATCTATATTGTTGGTTAACAGAATTAGTTAAAGGCGATCTATATATTGAGCAACCCTATTTAGCCAAAATTAATCTTAAGACCTTACAAACTGAAACTCTAGTAAAGTTAGCAAAATATCAAGATAGTACAATCAGTGTTGCACCCGATGGATTAGGAATTCTCTTTGAACGATTAGGCTCGACCTACCCTGACGGATCGCCAAATAATAATACGACCACTATGAAACCTTCAATAACGAAAAGTAATAGTATCTGGTTAGCGATTCCTAATTCTAGTCAAACCAATGCGACTGCGATGATTGTAGAGCAATTGCCCTTTGTCGGTTTTCGACCACAGTGGTTGCCTTAATTAAGATTACTTTAAACAAAAGATTGGCGGTGGCGATCGCTGTCTAGGTAATTGACATCATTGAAGGATTGTGATTTTGATTTGCAACATGCCCATCTTGATCTATATCTATAGAAAATTGGTTTCTCTAGCTCGACGACGGTTTATTTGACGGGCTTTTTTATCTGGAGTTAAGCGATCGTAACAGCGAGGACAAGCAATATGTGCTTGATAGTGTGGTGAGTTTTTATCTGCTTGGGAAATAGGATGTCCACAGGCATAGCAAAGCTCATGACTACCAAGTTCTAGACCTTCTTTGACAGCAACTCGCTCATCAAAAACAAAACATTCTCCCTCCCACATGCTTTCTTCAGGAGATACATTTTCCAAATATTTCAGAATTCCCCCTTTGAGGTGATAGACCTCTTTAAATCCTTGAGATAGCAGATATGCCGAGGCTTTTTCGCAACGAATTCCTCCAGTGCAGAACATTGCTACTTTAGAATTTTCTTGAGGATTTAGATTTTGGGCTATATATTCAGGAAACTCACGAAAAGATTGAGTGTGGGGGTTGTGCGCTCGTTGAAAACTACCTATGTTTACTTCATACTCATTTCTGGTATCAATCACAACTACTTCAGGATCGCCGATCACCAGATTCCAATCTTGAGGATCGATATAAGTACCAACCTGTTGGTTAGGGTTAATCTCTGGTAAGCCAAGAGTAACGATTTCTGCTTTTATTTTGACCTTTAGCCGAACAAAAGGAGGTTTTTCGGTTGTAGATTCTTTAGATTCTAAATCAGCAAGATTAGGCAGGCTACGAAGATGGGTTAAAACAGTGGTGATCGCCTTGGCACTTCCTGCGATCGTGCCGTTAATTCCTTCTGCTGCCAAGATAATTGTACCTTTGACCTCTTGTAATTGACACCAAGCCAAAATTTGCTGCTGTTTAGCTTTTAGATCCGAAATATTAGCGAATTTATAAAAAGTAGCAATCAAATGAGTCATTGCAATTGTAGGTAACTATGATTGAGGAAATTTTTGGTGCTGTACTTCTTGAGTAAAATCTTGAACGGCATCAGTAATGACCTGTTTGAGATTAACATAAGACTTCGCAAAGGGCGGTTGCCTGGTGGACATCCCCAACAAATCAGCGGTCACTAACACCTGACCATCGCATTTATTACCTGCACCAATGCCAATGGTGGGAATAGCTATTTTATCAGTAATAGTTGCTGCCAAATCGCTAGGAATATGTTCTAGGATAATGCCAAATGCTCCTGCTTGAGCCAGAGCGATCGCCTGATCAATAATCATTTGTGCTGATTCTTGGGTCTGTCCTTGCTGTTTGTAGCCCAAAATCCGCACCGACTGGGGAGTTAAACCCACATGACCCATGACGGGAATGCCGATCGCCGTTAATTCTTGAACTATATTAATAATTTTAGGATGTCCCCCTTCGAGTTTAACTGCCGATGCACCAGTTTCTTTAAGCACTCTGCCTGCTGCTTCCATCGCCTGAGAGACACTAACTTGATAGCTCATAAATGGCAGATCGCAAACGACTAGGGCCTGTTGAACCCCACGACAAACGGCTTTTGTGTGATGAATCATCTCATCCAGAGTCACAGGTAAAGTACTCGAATAACCCAAGCCAACCATAGCTAAGGAATCCCCCACGAGGATAATATCTACTCCTGCTCGATCTAAAATCTGTGCCAGACTATATTCCCAGGCGGTAAGGGAAATAATTGAACGTCCTGACTTTTTCCACTGAGTTAATTGCTGTAAAGTTACTGCCATTGAGATCTAAGCTGGGTCTAATATTTTGGAAGCTGTTATTTAAAGCTATTGTCTTATTGTAAAAGCTGAAGATTACAACTTAATTATTAGAACATGGCAAAACTTAAATTACAAAATTTACAGAAGAAATATCGTGCTGATGTTATCCCTGTCAAAGATATTTCCTTAGAAATTGATGACGGTGAATTTCTGACTTTACTAGGGCCGTCTGGATGTGGTAAGTCTACCTTATTACGTTTGATTGCAGGCTTAGAGGCTCCCACGAGGGGAGAGGTAAGTATTGACGGGCAAAATGTCAATCAGGCTGCTCCTGCGATCGCAATATGGCAATGGTCTTTCAAAGTTATGCTCTCTATCCTCACATGACGGCAGCAGAAAATATCGCTACAGCCTTAAAAATACGCAAGATGCCTGAAGCGGAAATCAAGCGTCGAGTTAATGAGGCAGCCCACAAATTAGAGTTGACCAGTCTGCTCAACCGTAAGCCTGGTCAAATGTCTGGTGGTCAAAGACAAAGAGTGGCTTTAGCTAGAGCTTTAGTGCGTGACCCAGAAGTGTTTTTATTAGACGAGCCATTAAGCAATCTGGATGCATTATTACGAGAGCAGGTAAGAGCGCAGATGAAACAGCTATTTAAAGAACAAAACAAGCCTGTAGTCTATGTCACTCACGATCAAACCGAAGCCATGACCCTATCTACCAAGGTGGCAGTATTGAACCAAGGCATGATCCAACAGTTAGATCCTCCTAGTCGCATCTACTCTCATCCTGCGAATGAATTTGTGGCAAGCTTTGTCGGTAGTCCCCAGATGAATTTGTTAACCCTCAAGTGTGAGGAAAATACTGTCTTCATCGGTAAATATTGCTTTGAGTTACCAAATACAGTTAGCGACAGAACTCAAATTCTTTTAGGCATCAGACCTGAAGATGTTTGTCTGGCTAATTCAGAAGCAGAAGCATCAATTATCGGTCAGGCATATTTAGTTGAGCAACTAGGTAAAGACAACCTAGTTAGTCTAAAAATACAAGATTCGGCAAAAACAATTAGAGCGTTACTACCTAGCGATCGCGACTGGCAAGACCAAACAATTCCTTTAACTATCCAACCTAGTAAAATTCACTGGTTTGATCCTGAAACAGGCGATCGCCTTGATTAACGTCAGTTCGGGTTAAGACAAGCTCAGGGTTAGGTCAGCTATCAGTTTTTTACTGACTGTCCAACAATCACCTAACTACCTAACTAGCGACCTTTTCTACTTTTGGTTTAGAAGCAATATAGTTAGCAAGCTGAGTATTAATCTGCTCTTTGACAATAAAGCGATACTCGGTAAAGTGTTCGAGATAAGCACATAAAGTGAGGTAAATTTCTAGCTGGCGAGGCTTTTTAACTAACACCTGAATTAAATTTTTCCAAAACAATACCCGAGTTTGAGCAACTACTCCCTGTTTCCAAAGAATCAAACCTAAAGCACGAATTGTTTTCCAGCTTGGTCTGAGGGACTTGGCATTCTGTACGCTACCTAACATCATGTAGTAACGAAAGACACGCTCTAGGTAGTTTGCAGGGTCATATAGTTTCCAAAAAGCATTAACATACTCGGTGGCAATATCTTCAATATTTCTCGTCGGTACAAAATTCATTAGGGTTGTTTGATTGATATTTGCCGAACCATTCAGCAGTCTTTCCTCTTTCTCCAGCCTGTCCCATAAAGCTGTGCTAGGTAAAGCTTGTAGCATACTAAACATTGCCAAAGGAATATTTGTTTGTTCCACAAACTGAACAATGCGATCGCCAGCTTGGGGTTTTTCACCATCAAAGCCAATGATAAACCCTGCCATGACCTGCATTCCTGCGGTAGTAATTTTATTAATGGATTCTGTCAGCGGATCGCGGGTATTCTGAAATTTACTCGTCAAGGCCAAGCTGTCTTGATCGGGAGTTTCAATTCCCAAAAAGACTTTTTTGAAATTACATTCCACCATCAGCTTCATCAACTCATCATCCTGAGCCAAATCGACTGAAGCCTCAGTGGTTAAGCCAAAGGGATAACCTTTTTGCGCCATCCACACTTTTAACTCTTGTAGCAACAATTTAACGTTGCGCTTGTTGCCGATAAAGTTGTCGTCCACCATAAACACCGCACCACGCCAACCGAGATTATAAATGCACTCTAACTCCTCTAATAACTGCTCTGGAGTCTTAGTACGAGGTTTTCGTCCATAAAGCACGATAATGTCGCAAAATTCGCACTGAAAAGGGCAGCCACGGGAAAACTGCACAGACATGTTATCATAAGCAGTCAAATCCAGGAGGTCGTAACGAGGAATCGGTGTTTCTGTCACCGCTGGCTTTTCTGTGGAGCGGAAAATTCCCGAGCGATCGCCTCGCTCAATTGCGGCAATAAACATCGGCAGAGTAATTTCTCCTTCATCCAAGATTAAAAAATCGGCTGCCTCAACTTCTTGGGGTGATGTCGTGGCATAAGGTCCACCCACAGCAACCAGCTTGTTACGATTCTTTGCTGCCAAAATCTGAGCTAACATATCGCTCTTTTGCACGATCATGCCAGAAATAATTATTAACTCTGCCCAATCCCAATCAGATTCGGTGATTTCTTGAATATTATGATCTACTAGTTTAAACTCCCACGATTGAGGTAGAATAGCTGCCACAGTAATTAAACCTAAGGGTGGCATGAGAGCTTTGCAGTCTACCAGAGCTAAAGTTTTCTCAAATGACCAAAAACTTTTAGGAAATAAGGGGTATAACAATAAAGCTCGCATAATAAATGCCTCAGATTAAAAATTCAAAGTTATATAAGCTTATCTTGCCAGAATAAATAACGTCGTTAAAGGTTTATGTAATTCTCGAATAGCGAGCTTCACAGTTAACTCATCAGCCTAATTGATGCCTTTAGAAAAATTAATTAAGTTTTTAGGCTCACAGCTTTGCCTGGGATTATTCGCTCAAAATAGGTTTAATCTATTACAAAAAATACCTCAGCTCATTTAATTAAATACAATTTTATTATTGCTTTCAGCTTGAGCTATTTGAACCATGTGGTAGTTTAGTAACTTTAATTACTCTGTAAAAATACTGAGTAAAATATTTTTAAATTTATTGCCTCATCCTAAAGATTGATAATAGTTAAATAAATAATAAAAAAATACTAAACTGAAGTACAGGGCTATTTCATTCTAAAAAGAGACGCGATATGTTTTAGGCTGAATTGGCATTTGCGCTGTGCCTGAGCCATATTGTCAAATCCAGCATCTCGATATAAGTTTAGGGCTAAGTTGCGCGCGATCGCTAAAATCTGAGGTAAGGGTTTGGTACGAATTCTAGATTTGTCTTCCCCTTGGGTAACATCTCGAACATAATGAACTTTATTCTCTACACCCCAGTAACCACGAATTCTCTGGTAGAATTCAAATGCTGATTCGGTTAAATCGGAGATATAGTATCTAACGCTAGACTCAGTTTTATATTTCAGTTGGCGTTCAGATTCGACTTTGATGATTGTTTTTACAGTTGGCCATGGAGATAGATTCAATTCTATATAAGCTGTGCTGACTTGACGTTTTTCGATTCGTCCATGTCCCAAAAAGATATTTTCCCAACTATCATTTTGAACAAACTGCTCCTGAATAGCTTGATATAACTTTGGTTGATTTCCTTTGACTGCTGCAAGATAATGGTTTCCTGTCTCAATTATGCTCAAGAGAGTTTTTTTGGGTATTCATCGCATCAAAAGCAAACACTACCCCGTCAAGAGCTAATGCTTCAATCAATTTCGGTACAGCCCTAATTTCATTACTTTTATCAGGTACTTCTTCTGGTTGAAGAATCAACCCTCTTTCAACTAAATAAGCACTGACTAAAGTGATTGCTTGATGAGGTTCGCAATGGGGATGATCAGAAGACAATAAATAAGAGCCTCTAAGGACTTTTCCATCTACTGCTAGAGTCTCACCTGAAAATGGTTTAATTTCCCAGAAATTTGCTAATCTAGCAGAATAGTCTTGATCATCTAGACCTAGCAATGCTCTTCTAATCGTGCTGTAAGAGGGAATTCTCTTGACCTCAAACAGTTCTTTTAATTCTTCGCTGTATGATTTTAGCCAATCCCCGATCGCTAAAAAGCCCTGATTCCCTGCTGTTACTGCCAGCGTAAATAGAGCCAGACATAATTCTAATGAATGCCTTGTCCCCTGTTTTCTTCTATGATCTGGCATTCC
>JAAUOU010000125.1 GCA_012034765.1 Pleurocapsaceae cyanobacterium CSU_1_1
AAATGTGTCCAGATTATTGATGAAACCTTTGATGTTAAGACTTTTACTTTTGTCTGCGAACCTCCTGTTAAGTTTGACTATCAGCCAGGACAGTTTTTGACTCTCAATTTAGATATTGACGGCAAGAACATTCAGCACTGCTACTCAGTTTCTTCCACTCCCTCGCGACCTCATACTATTGAGATTACCGTCAAGCGAGTCACTGCTCCTGACAATGAGCTGATTGCTTTAGAGGAGTTGGTCAGCAACTGGCTACACGACAACCTAAAGGTAGGTAGTCAGATTACAGTTAATGCGCCCATGGGCAAATTTACTAATTTTGCTAATCCTTCAGCCAAACTCTTCTTGATCTCTGCGGGGAGCGGGATTACGCCGATGATGTCAATGTCTCGCTGGATCTGCGACACCGTGTCTAATGTAGATATTGTGTTTTTTTACAGCGCCCGTAGTCCCCAAGATCTTATTTTCGTCAAGAATTAGAAATGATGAGTTCTCGCTATCCCAACTTTAAGCTAGCAATTACCGTAACTCGTTCTGTTGCGGGTCAACCTTGGTATGGCTATCGAGGCAGAATTAACGAGCAGATCTTACTGGCGATCGCTCCTGATTATCAAGATCGAACCGTATATGTTTGTGGTCCAAATCCATTTATGGAAGCAACCAAAAAACTCTTACAAAAAATTAATTTTCCAGGGGAAAACTACTATGAGGAAAGCTTTGGAGAGGCAAACAAAAAGCAAAAACCGACACCAACCCTGCCCGCAGTAGATCCAACATTTATTATCCAAAAACCTGTTCCTGCTCCTGCCACAATTGCTGAAGCGAGGCTAGCCGTACCTACCACCAGGATAGTTAATGCTTTCACTCCAGAAGCCCTTCCTGCTTCCTCTACTTCTAGTTCTGTAATTGTCCTTTCAAAATCAGGACAAGAAGTAGCTTGTGATGGCAAGGAATCTATTCTTGATGCAGCAGAAGCTGAAGGTGCAGCTTTACCTTTTGGTTGCCGCAGAGGTGTTTGTGGTGCTTGTAAGGTGAAAAAAATCGACGGAGAGGTAATCTACGACGATAATGTTGCTTGTGAGGATGGTTTTATTTACACCTGTATTGCTCGTCCAGTTGGCAGAGTGGTTATTGAGGCTTGAATTTACTAAAATTTATCAAGGGATTTATCGAAGTTGCAATCTAGAAAAGAGCGGTTTTCAGTTCGGGGACAAGTAAGATTAAGATGATACATTTTTAGACAGGGGATTCAACCCAAATTTCTTTCTGGAGTAACCATCTTAGCAGCGATCGCCCCGCCAATGAAGCCAAATAGATGTCCTTGCCAAGAAACCCCCATTTGAGAAGGAAATACGCCCCAAATCAAGCCACCATAAGCTATTGCTACGAAAATAGATAAAGCGATCGAGGGAAAGTTTTTCTGAAAATAGCCTCGTAATAATAGAAAGCCCAAGTAACCATAAATTAGGATGCTAGCACCAATGTGAACTGATTGAGGAGAACCAAGCAGCCAAACTCCCGTGCCACCGATGAGCGCACTCATAATCGAAGCGACCAAAAAATCCTTGGTTGCTTGGATCATGGTCAACCATCCCAAAGTAAGAAAGGGAATCGTGTTTGCCATCAAATGAGGAAATCCACCATGCAAAAATGGTGCAAAGACAATTCCTCGCAAGCCAATGATGCTGTGAGGCTGAATTCCATATCGGTCTAAACCACCATTGAACACCACAAGATCGGCAATTTCAACTGCCCAAAAGATAGTAATGGCAACAAATAAAATTTTAAATTCTTTCAAAACTGTTTTTTGCTTCAAGGGTTTGCGATAATAGCTACTCATAGATGATTGTAAATTATTTACCCGTGGAACTGCTGAAACTTAAGAAATAGTTATTTTGGACTGACATTGAGCCTAATCTGGTTTACCGATTATGACTGGAGAGTGATGGAGTTCAAAAAATACGAGAGCGATCGCCTTAATTAAACAAAACAACAGTCCAAACTATAAACTATATTTAGACACAGACAATTAACAAACTGCTCAATTATGAATATGTTTAGGCTATTTTGTCGAGTCAAAATATAATATGTGCAAATTAAATATTGAGAATTAATAGTAAAGCTAATTGTGTTTATATCTGTATATTTACTGAGTAAGTTTTATAGTAGATCGGTAAAAGAAATCAGAAAATAACGAATATTGCGATCGCGAGCTAGTTCTCCATAGGTTTTATATATTATGTTGGCTTCTGTTAATTTTATTTTGCATTGCAAGGAGAAATCTTCGATGAAGAATTTATCAGGTTCATTCATTTTTATACATCAAATCAGCAACGCTTAACTGCTATATTTCTATTCTTTAATAATGGTTTCTTCAACAATATTACTATCTTCTGGAATATTACTGACAATAGTATTTTCTAACATCATACTGTTATCTGGAATATTGTTGTTTTCAAAAGCACTTTCTAACACCACTGTATCTTTATAAGATTTAGGATTTTTTAGCGAAGATTGAAACGGATCTTTTGCCTCGCTACAGTAGTTTAAAAACTGGCTACTGTCAGTACTATAGGTAATGTAATTGTAGGAAATTTTGATGTTGTCGCCAATCCAAATAATATCTCCAGAAGTGAGGCGGTGCAGGGGCTTTTTCTTACCATTAATATAAATACCGTTGCGACTTCTTTGTCTTTTCCCTTTACCATCAATAATCCAATAGGAATAGTCAACTTTGTCGTCCCCTTCGCTATATCTCATCCAGGCTACTGTGGCGTGGTGACGAGAAGCTAATTGATCGCTAATTACTAAGTCATTATGGGGGTGGCGACCAATCGAAAATACATTGACATTGAGGGCAACAGCCCTTCTTGATTCTGGAGACTCCACAATTAATACGTGTCGTCCTTTCGCTAGATCTGCCTTATTTAACTTAACGAGGGTTAGCTTGGATTTATTATCAGCCATGAGAGCGACATTATCTATTGTGTATCAATATATCAATGAGAAACTAAAAATAAAGCAAAGGAGCTTTAATATTTATTTGTTCTCAATACATAAAACCAGACTTGCTGAATTAAGATCCGCTAAATTATCTATCTAACTAAGATATATTAATATATTTAACTCGATGATTATCTACTATATTCTAGTCTATAAAAAATGAACAGCAATGGCTACAGCTTAGATAGACGCAAGCCTTTTTTGGGCTTTTTGTCATCAGTAAATATATGGAATTATATATATTTTATTTTAATTAATTTGCTAATAATGATTCACATCGTGCTACAAAACCTGCACTTTTCAAAGAAGCGATCGCACTCGTTTCATTCTGCACCCAAAACTTTTGTCCAAAGCGAATAAACTGTCTTTGTTCTCCTTTACCAATGGCGGCAATTACAGGAATTTTGAATTTATTAGGTTCAACAGATTGCTGTTCTAAAATTTGTTTTAGATAATTACTTTTGACTCGATCTAAAGCCTGTTCGGGCGTGAGTTCTAACATCAGCATTTTCACCTGTTCTACCGCTGCTGCATCATCAATAATTAGCTGGTATTTATCGTTACGCTGTTGTGCTTTACCCCAAACAATTAGCTGTTTACCTTCTGCTAATAAGGGTTCAAGTTCTGCATAAGTACTGGGAAAAATTGTGCCTTCGGCTTCCCCTGTAATATCCTCCATTTGCACAAAAGCCATGGGATCACCTTTTTAGTAATTATTTTCCGTACCAAATTAAGCATCACGACAGCGCTAACTTTCTGTTGAGATTTTTGTTCAGATAAAGCACTTAAGCTAATGGGGGATAAAATTTGGGCTGCCTGATTAATCGCCTTGAGAGGATGATCGCTGATATAAAACCCAATATATTCTTTTTCTAAACGTAACTTTTCCTGAACGGGGTAGTCTTCTACAGGGGGGCTGCTGGGTGCTTGTTCAAATATAGGCTCAGTGTCTACCTTATCTACTAGATCTAGATCAAATAAATTGAGTTGACCACTAGCTTTTTCTTTGCTGCGTTTTTGCGCCCAAGATATTACTACATCAATATCATTAATTAACTGTCTGCGATTTGGCTGGATCAGATCGAAAGCACCGCAATAAATTAAGGTTTCTAAAGCGCGACGATTAACGGTGCGTAACTCTACTCGTTCACAAAAATCGGCTAAAGATTTAAATTCACCATCGCTATTACGGGCATCAAGAATATTCTCAATTGCCCCCTGTCCCAAATTTTTCACCGCCGATAAGCCAAACAAAATATGTTTGTCATCTAGGGGCAAAAAGTCCTCTACAGAACGATTAATATCGGGTGGCAAAATGATCAGGCCCATCTTTTGCGCATTTTCCCGATAGCGATCGACTTTATCTTGAATACCACTGCTAGCAGTAAGCAAAGCAGACATATACTCGACTGGATAGTTAGCCTTAAGGTAAGCAGTCTGATAAGTAACGTAGGCATAGGCAGTGGAATGAGACTTATTAAAACAGTTGGATGCCACCATGCCGTTAGCCAACAGAAAATTATGCTCTTGAGCTACTCCGATGTCATATACCGCTTGTGTTCCCAATGATTGACGACTGACAATTTTTACCATGGCTAATGACTAAAACAAAAAATGCTGAATAAATCTAAATTAAGTTACAAGTTGTGACTCACGATCGCTGGGTTGAGTCAAGAAGTTCGCAAAATCGTTAAAATTAGCTTATCTAACCAATATTTTTCTTGATTTCGAGGCAACGTCTATCGATACTATATACGGTAAATATAAAGGATTAAAATCAAGTCAGCTCAGACAGCTAAAAAAACTTTATCATCAGAAATTGCCAGGGGACATAATTGTCACCCCAGAATTTGCTCAAAGGTTAGCAGCAATTAGTACTGATATCAATCAGCCTGTCTGTATTTACATTAATCGTCGGGGACAGGTGATTAGAGTTGGGGTAGGTAATGCCCTGCAAACTCAAATTCCGCCGTTAGAATTGCCGCGTTACGGCGCAAAAAGGCTTTCGGGGATTCGCTGTATTTCTACCAAGCTGCAACCTGAACCACCAAAAGAGTCCAGCCTGACAGCAATGGTGCGTCAAAGATTAGATGCTCTGGCTTTAATTACCCTCACTGGTACAGGTAAATTAAAACGGGGTGGTGGTGCGACAGGTTATGTGCAGGATACCTATTTAGCGCATTTGTTACCTCAGTCGGAAATAGATACCGAACAGCAGTATTGGTCAGTATCTGAGGCAATGAATCTAGACAGTTTAACTAGCCAAGATTTCCTGGAATTAGTTGAAGGTTTAGAAGCCGAATTTGAACGAGAATTTGTAGCTCAACAGGTAGGTAGCGATCGCGATCTAGTAGTTTTAGTTGGCTTACAGGTCGATCAAATCTCTGAACCAGAATTTGAAGATCGTCTTAATGAACTAGTGGGTTTAGTTAACACTGCTGGAGGAGAAGTTTTAGAAACAATTCGGCAAAAGCGATCGCGTCCTCATCCTCGAACTTTAATTGGCGAAGGGAAGGTACAGGAAATTGCCCTGCGAGTACAAACTTTGGGTGCAAACCTCGTAGCCTTTGATCGCTCCCTTTCTCCTGCTCAAATCCGCAATCTAGAAAGCCAATTTGGGGTGCGGGTAGTAGATCGCACAGAAATTATTCTCGATATTTTTGCTCAACGCGCTCAATCTCGTGCTGGTAAGCTTCAGGTAGAGTTAGCTCAGTTAGAATATATGTTACCCCGTCTGGTGGGTAGAGGACTAGCCATGTCGCGTCTGGGTGGCGGGATTGGCACAAGAGGTCCTGGTGAAACCAAGTTAGAAACCGAAAGAAGAAGCATTCAAAAGCGAATTACTCGTTTACAGCAAGAAGTAACAGAATTACAGGCACAACGTTCACGAATGCGTAAACAACGCCAAAAACAGGATGTTCCTACTGTGGCGATCGTCGGCTACACAAATGCAGGTAAATCGACTTTAATTAATGCTTTGACCAATTCAGAGGTGTACGTAGCTGACCAGCTATTTGCGACTCTTGACCCCACCACCCGTCGCTTATCCATACCTGATGCGGATACAGGCGAACTCCAGAATATGTTATTAACTGATACAGTCGGTTTTATTCAACAGCTACCTCCACCTTTAGTCGATGCCTTTCGCGCGACTTTAGAAGAAGTTACCGAAGCCGATGCGCTGCTTCATGTGGTCGATCTATCTCATCCTAGTTGGGAAAATCAAATCCGTTCGGTGATGGAAATTCTGGGGGAAATGCCGATCGTTCCTGGACCGATTTTATTGGTCTTTAATAAACTAGATAAAGTTGATAGCGATACTCTTAATCAGGCAAAAGAAGAATTCCCCCTGGCGTTGTTTATCTCTGCAAGCGATCGCCTGGGACTAGAAACCCTGCGTCAAAACTTGTCTTTGCTGGTAGATTTTGCAGGAGTCGGCGAGTAATTAATGTCAATAAAGCATTATCTGTTGACTTTCAAGTTTTTAAGCGATCGCATTTCTCAAATCTTAGGTAGCGGGTTACTAACTATAGATTAATCAAAGCTCTTTATAATTTAAGTCTCATAAATTAACGATCGCCTAAAGCAATTCGAGCCTGTTCACGATCGTCAAAATGGATTTTCTCTGTGCCTAAGATTTGGTAGTCTTCGTGTCCTTTCCCTGCAATTAAGACACCATCCCCTGGTTGAGCGTTTTTAATCGCCGTGGCGATCGCCGTTGACCGATCGCCGATAACTAAAGGCTTAACATGATCGGGAATACCTGCTACAACATCTTTAAGGATCTGTTCGGGGTTTTCAGTACGGGGATTATCAGAAGTTACTACTGCTAGATCTGCTAGTTGCGCGGCAATTTTACCCATTAAAGGACGTTTTGTGCGATCGCGATCGCCACCACAGCCAAAGACACAGATCATTTTGCCAGTAATAAAGGGGCGTGCAGCCTTGAGTAAATTCTCTAAACTATCAGGAGTATGGGCATAGTCAACAATCACATTAATATCCTGATTAGAATCTAACTGCACTCGTTCCATTCTCCCTGGTACACCAGCAAAGCTGGGCAAGCGATCGGCAATTAGCTTGAGATCTAGCCCTAAGTGTAATCCTGCACCTACTGCTGCTAGCAAGTTAGCTAAGTTAAATTGACCAACTAAAGGCGAATTAAAGGCAATTTCTCCTTGAGGAGTATGTAACATCCCACTAACTCCTGTGGGTTGATAATCTAGATTACTGGTATATAAGTCAGCATTTCGATCATCAACGCTGTAAGTCCAAACTTGTCCAGCATCTAATTGAGCAATTAAGCGTTTACCATAATCATCATCAAGATTGATAATCGCCCTACCTTGCAAATATTCAGGACTAAATAATAAAGACTTTGCTTGGAAATAGTCTTCCATATCTTGGTGATAATCCAAATGATCTTGCGTCAGGTTGGTAAAGACTCCTACCTCGAAACCACAACCTTTGACTCTTCCTTGAGCTAGAGCATGGGAACTAACTTCCATCACCGCGTATTTATTACCTGCCTTTACAGCATCAGTTAATTGTGACTGCAACTCAACGGCAAAAGGAGTTGTGTGGCTGGCGGTTTGACTATATCCCTGCCAACGAGTGTAAAGAGTACCCAGCATGGCGGTAGGATGTTGCGCCTGAAGCAAAAAGTATTCAATCAGATGGCTGGTAGTAGTTTTCCCGTTTGTCCCTGTCACCCCTACCATGCTTAATTTTTGACTGGGATAATCATAAAAAGCTGAAGCGATCGCGCTACAGGTAGCAACCATGTCATCAGTTTGGATTACACAGGCATCACGCGTGGGGGGCTGTTTTTGGGCTGCTGCGGGAGTAATTATAGCAGCGATCGCACCTTGGTTTGTCGCACTACTCCAAAACTCTCCGCCGTCTACTCTCGTTCCAGGCATACCGATAAATATATCTCCCTGTTGGCAAGCATGGGAGTTAGTACAAACTCGATTTACTTCCAGATCCAGAGCATCATGTTCTGGTTGCTGGAGATTGACTTTAGCTAATAATTCGCGCAGCTTCATTATTTTTCTGTGTAGATGCTTAACGGTACTATATTTTGCCTTCTTTTTACCCTATCTGGTTAAATTTTGCCGTAACATCTGCTCTAATTTAGCCACAGTTGCGCGAGGAGACATACGGGGCAAGGGTTTTTCCTTGTCTAATAATTTTTGACACAGCACGGGAACTTCATACTCATAGGCAGCAAACCAATCTTCACGGGTAGTTATGTCGCGTATTTCCAATTCAAATTCAATTTGACTAACTTGTTCTAGTTTTGACTCCAATCCTTCGCAAAGATGACAACCAGGTTTACTATACAGAATTAATTGCATCACTAATTTCTTACTTGGATATTCTGAGAGACTGTTGTTGAACCTCCCATCGGTAAAACCGAAGGATTCCCATATAGACTCTTGACTAGGCAAAACCGAAGTTATGCCCCCGCTAGAACGCCGTTACTGGGCTGTTTAATCACGGGCGCACCGACCGCGATCTATCACTTGGCGAGCCTTTTAATCTTCTTCCAAGTACCGAAAAGGGAAATTGTACGGAACAATTGCGTGTAATACATAGTTCTACCACGAGAAGTCGAGCAGTTTGTCGAGCAGGATCCTGAGCATAAACTCCGCATTGCAGAGCCAGTCAGAGGTGAGGTTTTTAGTCATGTCAGTTCCGAAAGCCCATGGCGATCGCATTGATATATCAAATAATACAGAAAGTAAGTGAGTCAAAACACAGTTACTTATCTAACAATCTTAGTTGATGACTAATTCTGCTGTGAATAGTTTGTAATTCCTGGAGATTAGTCAATTCCGCCGAATCAAAACAAGCCTGGATTTTTCTCAGGGTTTTTTCTAGCTGCTTGGCTAATTCTAGAGCCTGAGCGCTCACCCGATCCATTTGCTGCTGTTCATATGTTTTTAAAGCTACACCGCGTAAGATTTGAATTGCTACTGTATCCAATTGTTGCTGGATGCTAAATTCTAAACGGAGTAAAATCCGCTCCTGTTCAGAGAATCTTTCTAGTACTAGCTTTTGCGGATGAGTAGATGTATTTTGAGGCAGTTTTGCCATCCGCTTAATTTCATCGATTAAAGAGCAGAAAATTGGTAGGGGTACTCGATCAAGGGAGGATTGAACTGAGTTATCTTTCTGCGTAACAATGCCACCGCGATCGCTGTAGCGAGTTAAGGTAATATATTCTGAGTGGTATTGAAAAGCTTGTTCTAGCAGTTTTTGCCATGATAGTTGAGACGATAGCTGTGGTAGAAAATCCACTGTTTTAGGTTCAACTATGGGGGATTTTTGACCTAAAGTTTCAGCAATTAATTGTGATATTTGTGCCTCTTCTAAAGCATTTTTTAGTTCGTGGTTAGATTCTGGAGTTAATAGTTCAGCAGGATCGGCAATAATTGTGGCTTTATGATCCAGATTATTAGCTGGATTTTGATGACTAAATTCTGGCGGAATTTCAAACAGAGTAGCGGTTGCATCGACTTTGGCTTTGGCTTGCTGTTTGGGTTTGGCAGTTAAGTCTAAGTCTTTAAGAAAGTCTAAGTCTGCTGGTAAATCTGATAATTCTAGTTCAAGATCAGGCTCGTCTATTCTAGATGCCGCTGCATGAGAAATAATTGTGGGAGCAGAATCTATAGCTCGACGATGGTTAACGCCTTTTAAGGGTGCATTAGGATTAAAGCTAGTATCGATTACAGTTTTATGATCATCTTGCTGTTGTCTGCTTGATTGAACTGTATTTTGCGGATAATTTGCCAGGATGATTTGGTGGGTTTGTAAATCAATTAACTGAACTTCCAAATCATATTTAAAAACTTTGGCGATGGAATTGGCAAAGTTTTTTGACTCTTCGTTCTGAGGATCTAACATTCCTAAAACTAAATAATTGCCATCTAGTTTTAAAGGCAAAACTTGATAGTGACGACAAGAATCTAGAGGAAAAACCTGATCGATTAATTGAAAGATTTCTTTACTGTTAGCAAGACAATCAGCAAACATTGCTGTTTTAAAACCACCAGAATTAAAACCGTTATTCATAGAAAAAGCCTAGCTGGAAAATTTTTATTAGTAAATTGTTCATCTCGCGATCGCTAAGAGTGAAACTAGAGGTTTATTAATCAATCATTTATTAGTTCATAAGTCTTCACAAGTATAGGTTACCCAAATTAAACTTAAAGATTAGCATTGGGTTAATTAAGAACCTTTGTCACCCAACAAATAAAAAACCAAACCTAAAATAACTATATTTGATGGCGATCGCCTTTACCATTTTGCAGAATGATCTTGATGTAATTGATCTCAATTCCGCGAGAGATTATTAACGATAAACATCTTTTCTGTGTCTTATTCTAGTAACAACAATTTTTTGCGTCGAGTCATCGATCTGGTAAACCAGTCTGTATTCACCAACTCGACAACGATACAAATCATCATTTCCTTTAAGCTTAATTACTCCTGAAAGGCGAGGATCTTCAACGAGTTGTTCGATCTTATTAGCTATACGATGCTGCAACTCCAATGGTAGTTTTTTGAGTTCTTTAGCTGCTGAAGATTTAAAGCTGATGCTGTATTGAGGCATAATATTTACTCATTTAGCCCAAGCTCTGTTTTAAGCTCATCCCAACTAACTTCTGCTTCATCTTGACGAGAACGAGAGATCATTATGTCATAAAAATCTTCCCATAAATCTCCCCACTCATTCAAATCGATTAATACAGAGGTTTTTTCACCTTCTTCGTTAACTAAAAACTGAATACCTTCCATGATTGTGATTTTAAAATACCTTTTATTTAAATTTTATCTCTAATTATCGTAATCATATTTTGGTAATTAGAGCGATCGCACGTAGTGTTTATTGTGGTCATCGTGGTCATTTTAATTGATCGCAAGGGTTTATTGGTAATCGCGATCGCTTTCTGAATATAATTGGTGCGATCGCCTTCACCATTTTGAAGAGTTATCTGGATGTAATCGATCTCTTTCCTATGACACAGGATTATTGATGATGTATTGGCTATTGGCGTATTTTATTCATGGCATCTTCGTTGCGGATAATGTGTTCATAATAATCGCGTTCCAGGTGTGTCGCTTAGATTTTTTTGGGGGTGATTGATTTGAAACCTGACATTAATGATGACAATGATTTTGGTTTCATTCGCTATAAAATTAAAGAATAACTAATATTAAAAATATTCATATGACTTCATCTACCGAATCAGAATTAAGGGAACTAAAAGAGTTAATCTTGTCTCAGAATGAGAAATTAGAAACGAAGATAGACAAATTACAAAAAGACGTTAGCAATCTCAAAGATGAGTTGAAAGAGGATATTACTACTCTCCGAGTCGATGTTGGTAAGATGCAGGTACGCATGGATGAATGGTCTAATTCGATTCAAAAAATACCCGATTTAGCTGAAAAAGTTGGCGAACTAAAGAACTGGAGACAAATTGCCGTAATTGTTATTACGGGAACGGTTGGCACAATTTTAGGTTGGATTGTTAGAAATGGAAAATATTAATAATAAACCTCTTTCATCTTATCTAACCTCACGTAAGAATTCTAATGATTTGGTGAATTCATCGTTGGGGCATTGTAAATTAATCGTAGGGGCGCTTCGCGCGACGCGAAGGACGCGAAGCTAATCCTTTAGGGCTAGTCCTTTAGGGAAACCCCCCTACAGGGTTTATCGGTAATCGCGATCGCTTTGTGAATATAATTGGTGCGATCGCCCTCACCATTTTGATGGGTTATCTGGATGTAATTGATCTATTTTCCATGACACAGGATTGTTGATGATGTATTGGCGTATTTTATTCATCGCATCTTCGTTGCGGATAATGTGTTCGTAATAATTGCGTTGCCATAATGGTGTTGCTGGTGCGTCACGCAATATATTGATTTTTTTGGTGGAAACGGTTTTAAATGCGCCAATTAAACGACCTAATGGTTTGCGTTTTGTAATTTTGCCATGTTGGTTAATCGTAGGGGCGGTTCGCGACGCCCCTACCATGTGAACCGCCCGTAAAGGGTTTATCGGTGATTACCATGATGGCGTGAAAATGATTCGGCATCAAAATCCATTCATCGGTATGCAAATACGGATAACGTTCGCACACCCATTGATACGTATCCGCAACAATTGCACCATATTGATTCAAAACCATGCGCCCATCAACAACATCACCAAATAAACATTGCCGTTGATACGCGCAAATGGTCACGAAATACGCCCCTGGTTGGCTATAATCGTATCCTGGTAATCGGAGCGATCGCCTGTGGTGTTTATCGGGGTCATATTTCATTGGTTTTGACGTTATTCAGTTATGCAACACCTAAACCTATATACTCACGAATATAAGGAGGTTGTAAACCCAAAATAATATCTTCCTTAGCTACGCCAATAGCAATTAGAACTTCGGCAATTGGCTTATCGGTTTGATTGCGTTGAATCCAAATCTTGCCGTCTTTGATTTCTAAATGGATCACACAGTTGTAGATACGTTGATGTTCCTGCCATCCCAAATCGATCAATAAATATCTATCCCTGTCTGAATCAAAAATAATTTCTGTCTCGATATCTCCACCAATAATTTGACCTTGAGTTTGTTCTATCAAAAATTCTTGAATATATTGACGATAGCTAGTTAACTTATCCATTGTCTATTAACCTCCTCAATCGGGTCGTAAATAATTAAATTGATTTGATACTTTTTTAATCGCAGCTTGAGGCAAGTCCCGATAAAAAAATGATTGATA
>JAAUOU010000020.1 GCA_012034765.1 Pleurocapsaceae cyanobacterium CSU_1_1
TATCTGCCACCCAGTTAACGGATTAGTTTTGAACTGAGGAAACAAAATAGATTTCATCTGTCCATATTTTTTGAAGCGAGGAAAACCATAGCCTCGTTTCTGAAAGAAGTCCCAAGCATCGTGCAAACGTCTAATATTAGTTTGGAGTACCTGTGAGGGGACGATCTTTAGCCTAGGAAATTGCTTTTTCGCTTTGGGCAGATTGTTTTGTTGCTGGTGGTAACCAGGAAACGGATAATCCGCAGCCATAATATATTCTGATTCCAGACTACATCTATCAATCGGACATTTCCTGGAAGCAATCCAATCTTTTAGTTCTCGCAGCGCATAGTTATAGCTAACGCGACAAGTTTCTAACCACTCGTTGAGTAAGTCAATTTGATTGCTATCTGGGTAAATGCGGTAGACATAGTTTAGTATCATATAGATAGTTTACCACAAACAAAGATAATTGGTAGAATATTGTTGCTTTATGCGAAGCGGTATCCTTTAGGGCGCAGTTTGTTTATTGGTCGGGCTGTATCCCGACGCGAAGCTAGTGCTTTAGTGCAACCCTAAAACATTGGCGGTACTCAGCTTCGCTTCGATATATCCGCCTCGTTTATAGGGTGGGACTTAGCTCGACATTCCTGTTAAATTAAATATAGATGAGCCAATTAACAACATTATTGACAACTCAATAGATAATATAAGCTTGTCCAGGTTGATTTTTGGACTCAATTACCTAAGTACCTTTCATGACCAGCGGTTGGATTCTCATTGCAGCAATTTTTCTTTTAGGCGGTATTGTTGCAGTATTTGGCGATCGCGTAGGAACTAAAATAGGTAAAGCTAGACTGAGATTATTTAACCTCCGTCCTCGCCAAACAGCCATGATCATCACCTGGATTACAGGGATGTCAATTTCGGCTCTTACTTTAGGCATTCTTTTTGGTTTAAGTGGCTCCTTGAGAAGAGGTATCTTTGAGCTTGACG
Organism: Pleurocapsaceae cyanobacterium CSU_1_1; assembly: GCA_012034765.1. GTDB lineage: Bacteria > Cyanobacteriota > Cyanobacteriia > Cyanobacteriales > Xenococcaceae > Waterburya. The sequence continues at coordinate 976 of JAAUOU010000020.1, forward strand.
ATATTCTTAAAGAAAAGAGACAAACCGAAGCGGAATTAGACCAGGCACAACAGGAACAACAGCAAGTACAGCAGCAGCTATCTAAAGTCAAACAGGAACAAACTCAAGCAGTAGTCAACCTAAGTGCTACTAATCAAAATTTTGAGCGTTCAAAACAGCAGGTCAAAAAAATTTCCGCTCAAGCCAAAAAACTACAACAAGAGTTAGACAGTTTGTTGGCCGAACGCTCAAAACGACAGGGACAGCTAAACCAACTACAACAGCAAAGCCAGGAATTACAGTCCCAACTTCAGCAACGAGAGCAAAAAATTACTCAGCAGGATCGGGTTCTCTCAGAAAAAGAAGTGCAGCTACAAGATCTAGAACAGCAACAACAATTACTACAAACCCAAGTGCAAGAAAGAGATCGCTCAATTTCCCAATTAGACCAAGCGATCGCCTCAGCCGAAGTGAGTTTAAAACTCCGAACTAAAAGACTCGAACAGCTAGAATCTCAACTCGCTTTCTTATCGAGAAACGTGGCAGCTTTAGAACAGTCTTATCAAGAATTAAGGGAAAAAAAGATTGCCGTGGTCAAGAGTCAGGTACTATCTTCAGCAGTAGTTAGAATTATCGATCCCAATGCGGCAAAATTGGCGATCAACAGTTTATTGAGACAGGCAAACACCAACGCGGTTAAGGCAACTCAGTTTAGTGGTGCAAAATCCGAACAAGAGATCGTCAAAATCACTAGGTCACAGGTAGAACAGCTAGAATCACAGATCCAAGATGGTCGAGACTATGTGGTGAGAATTATTTCGGCGGGTAACTATGTTCAAGGAGAACAAGAAGTTAGGGTGTTTGCTGATGTAGCGCTCAATCAACAAATATTTCAAGCGGGGGAGGAAATTGCCACTGTATCGATTGATTCTCAAAATGTTACTCGTCAAGAAGTGCAGGAAAGATTAAATTGGTTGTTGGCAGTGTCTAAATTTCGCGCCCAACGAGCAGGAACATTAGGTGAGATCGAAATAGGTGATAATCAAATAGAAAATCTGGTTGATTTTGTCGATCAAATTACTCAAGCTGCTGAACCTGTCAAAGAAATCAGAGCGATAGTTGCTGAGAATACCTACACTGCGGGGCCGTTAAAAATTGATTTTGTAGTGATGCGAAATGGCAAGGTAGTTTATAGCACTTGAATGGTGAGTAATGGGTAATGAGTCATGAGTAAAAATGGATTGTAGCGATTGTCTTGATTGTCAAATTATCAATTTATTAATTCTTTATCTAAAATCTATTTCTTAGGCGATCGCTGTGCGTAGTTTTAGGATCGCACTTGACAGGCTATTGCGATCGCAATACTTCTCAATACTTTCAATTAAGGCGATCGCAGATATTTTAAGTGAACTATTTTTGTTGGGTTTCGCGGACTCTACCCAACCTACCAGAACAGCTTTCAACTGAAATCTATTTCTTAAGCGATCGCTGTGCGTAGTTTTAGGATCGCGCCCAATACTTCTCGTTTAGGGATTTAGGGATTTAGGGATTTAGGGAAATGATTAAGCCCCAATCCCCTAATGCCCCAATTCCCTACTGTTCTAGTTTTTCTATTAGTTGTTAAACGAGAAGTATTGGGATCGCGCCTTGTAGGTTATTTGTGATCGCAACACCTCTTAATACTTTAAATTAAGGCGATCTCTCTAATAAATTTAAACCGATTACACCAATAAGAATTGCACCAATAAAAATAATTTTTAATAAACTAATACTTTCATTAAATAATAATATACCGATAATAGTAATTCCAATTATTCCCAATCCAGACCAAATAGCATAGGCGATACTAATGTCTATGGTTTTAATAGCTATACTTAAAAATCCAAAAGCGAGAATATAGCCTATGGAAACTCCTATTAAATAAATAGATTTGAAAGATCCATTGGTCATTTTTAGACACGTGGTAGCCAAGATTTCAGAAATAATCGCAAAAAACAAAAATAATTCGTTTCTGTGGCTCATGATGTTCATTATTCCGCCTCCTGACCCAACAAGTTAACTACCTTGTTTTTATTTAACTCAAGGGCAAGCTAATACCCACCCTTGTATTTTTAAACCTAGCCAATCAATTCCATTGCACGTTTCACAAAATTATCCGCCGTAATCCCATTAAACTCCATAATTTGACCAGCACTAGCCGTAGTTTCCCCACGTTTCCAAGCAAAAACATCACGCTTACTATTACTACGCAACATCACAGGTTCTAACATCGCACTTGAACCACCTGTAACCCCCAGTAAAGCCTCACCATCAAACATAGCGGAGAATTCAGCATCACTAAGAAAATCACCATCCTGTTCGCGACTGCAACTATCCCAGGCGACATCGCTAGGGCGATATAAACGACGGGGGTTAATTATCGAGATGATTTTAGAACCAATACCCTGAGATTTTAACTGTTGAGTAGCTTCAAAAACAGGAATTAAAGTCATATCGCCAATGACAGCAAAAACTACTGTTTTCTCGCCTGGAGTCTCTTGTAAAACTATGCCTCCTTTAGCTAATGCCTCACGGGTTTGTTCCAGGGTAGTACGAATTTCTAGGGGAGATTTACTAGCGGTAATAGTAATGCCCTTATTTTTTGTGCCTAGCGCCCATTCATAACAAACTTGGATACTGTTCGCATCACAGGGAAAGAGGGGAAATATATTGCCATTACGCATCATCCCCGCAAAGTAATTTTCTACTTCAGGACGTTGATGTGTCCAACCGTTACGCCCTTGTTCCAATGCTCCTGCGGTAAACAAAGTTATAGTAGAAGGTGTAGAACGACGTAATTCTGCCATGGCTTGGGTTACAGTTTGCCAGATGGGTAAACCGTTAATCACAAAAGATTCATAGGAACACCACAAAGTACGCGCCCCAAATAAAGCCTGGGCTGCTGCTAATCCCGCACAAGCATCTTCACTCAAGGGTTCATATACCTGTCCTTGAGGTTGCTGTGAATAGGTTTCATCGGTAGTTGGGTGAATAATTTTTAGGGCTGTATTAATGTTTTTAATCCCCGATGCAGCATTACCATCAGCATTTGCCACCAAAAAGTCTCGATCTTGCTGTCCGACATAGGCAACAATTTCACCCATCGCTGTCGTTGCTACTTGCTTTTCTCCACCAACGGGATATTCTTGCAGGGGAATCTTACCTAGATCGCCAATTGAGTATTCATGCTCAGTAACAACTGTGTTAACCGCAGCGCCTCCATTTGAGCGGACATAATTATCTCTAACTAGTTGCCAAGCTTCGGGAGTTAAGGCTCTTTCTTTTAAGGCTGCCACAATATAGTCTTTTTCTAAGCTATCCCCAGGATAAAGGTTATGAGACTGAGCGCCCCGCTTATGCACTCCTGCCCCTTTAAGCTGCTTAACAATCAAGACAGTCAATTTACCATCGAGGGCTGATTTAGCTGCTTTATCTGTCTCTTCTAATACTGCTCGTGTAAATGCCATTCTTCCTGCTTGAGAAAACAGAGTGCTGTCTACATAGTCGCTCACCTGATTGCTATCGTCGTAATCTTTGGCATTGACCAGAATAACCTCAGTAAAACCATTACCTGCCCAATAGTTAATCATCTGCTCGTTGGTTTTAGTGGAAACCATGCTGTGATGTTCTTGGGAATAGCCATTCCAAACCAGAATTGGCAAGAAGTTAGTCACATGGGGAAATGCCGTATTAAAGTGACCAAAGCTACTCATGATATATGGTTCACCTAAGCCACCATCGCCTATAGTCACAGGAAATAATACCCCAGGATGAAGTTTTGCCCCCGCCATCGCAAAGTGCTGTCCTTGTCCTAATGGCCCTGCGGGGTTTAATAAACCAGGGATTTGTCCTGAAAGATGCCCTAATAAACCATGAGTTTCCCGAAAGCGATCGCCCATTTCCTGGACATTATTAATCCCCATCGCCTCTAAAGAAGTATCGAGAAAGACGTTGCTATAAAAGCCTGGGGCATGGTGTCCCACTTCCGTAATAATATTTTTGTGACCGAGCATTACCAAAGAAGCGATCGCCTCGGCAATAGAAGCAAATCCTCCAGGATGTCCAGACTGCTTACTAGCAGTGACTTGCAGGGTTAAATAACGTAGGGCATCAGCAGCCAACATGGTTTGGTAAACCGCTGCGGGATCTGTGGGGGAAGCAATCGCAGTTTCCCCTTTTTTAATGGCAGGAGAACTATATTGATCAAAATCTGGCAAGCTATCTTTGAAATATTGAATTCCTTGACAAAAAGCGGGAATGTTTGTGGCAACAGTCATAAATCTATCCTTCTTTGAGGGAACTGCAAGTTTTAAGTAAATCTTACAGTTTTGGGGTAGCTCAAGAAAAAAAAATATCGCTCAAAACTGTTATTTATCAATGCCACACATAGTTATTTATCAATCGTTGTAGCAATTAGCTTGAATAAATCTCTTGACTGAGATTGGCTACTCTTGCTCTAGCAAGCGACTCAATTTGTTTCTTACATCCAGCATTTTTTCATCACATTTAGGTACGGCAACCACACGCAGATCAATTTCCAAAATATTGTCTAATCTGGTGGTTTTTTCCCAGACTTTTACCTCCTCTGCCGACTCATGCTGATAGCGAAAAGTTACTGTATCTAAATCTACCTCAATTATTTCAACATTTTTAACCCAACCATTGCTGCTTTTGATATATAGCCAAACATTCGGCTGTCCGATCAGTTCCTGTAGTTTAGTTTCCATAATTAGAAATTAAATTGTCTACGTAAATGTATAAAATATTGCATCTACTATAAGATATATTTTTTTCCTGGGCACGATCAATAAATACAAAATTTATCTAACCCAAGAGAGACGACTTAATATAATCTGTTTGGTGAGAGATCGCTTGTCACCTTGATAACTTAAGATCGAGAAATAGTAGAAAAGTTATTTAAACCTACATGTCCAATATTCAATACGTCGGTATGACTGTTGCCAACATGGAGCAGTCAATTAAGTTTTATACAGAAGTCCTTTCGTTTCAAAAAATCAAGGATCTAGAAGTTGCGGGGGATGATTGGTCTAAGTTACAGGGAATTTTCGGGTTGAGGATGCGGGTTGTTCAGATGCAGCTTGGAGAAGAGATGATTGTCCTAATGGAATACTTAACCCCCCAAGGACGACCAATACCTGTTGATTCCCGTAGTAACGATCGCTGGTTTCAACATATTGCGATCGCCGTTAAAGATATGGACAAAGCTTATCAGCATCTGCGTCAGTATAATGTCAAACATACTTCTACCAGTCCTCAAACACTACCAGGGAATTTAAAATCGGCGGGAGTAGAGGCGTTTTACTTTAAAGATCCTGATGGACATAATCTTGAATTAATTACCTTTCCACCAGACAAAGGAGATCCCAAATGGCTACAACAAACCGATAAGTTGTTCTTGGGCATTGACCATAGTGCAGTAGGGGTAAAAGATGCTCAAGCTAGTTTTGGATTATATCGCGATCGCCTTAAGCTAGAATTAGCGGCAGAGGTGGAAAACTACGGGAGCGAATTTGAACACGTAACCTGTGTCTTTAGCTCACGAGTTCATGTTAATAGTTTAAAAGGCAGTGAGGGGATTGGTTTTGAATTATTAGAATACATTGCTCCCACCGATGGCAAAAGCATGCCTGTAGATAGTCGAGCTTGCGATCTCTGGCACTATCAAACCGTAATCTCAGTAGACGATTTAGTGAGTCTCGAACAGGAATTACGCTCTGCACCCTGTCAATTTATTTCCCCTGGCATAGTTAAAATGTCGAGTAATCAACTGGGATTTAGTCAGGCTCTGTCTATCAGAGATTTAGATGGACATGTTTTACATTTAGTAAATTAATAATGTAGGGGCGAAAGGCTTTTCGCCCTAAATATTCAGCTTGGTCAAAACCATTTAATTTGCAAAATGAACGACATTCTCTTTAATGAAATCCCTACCGTCGATCTCCATGATTTTGTTTCAGATAATCCTGCAATTAAGCAAAATTTTGTGCAAACTTTGGGCAATGCTTTTGAAAATATTGGTTTTGTGGCAGTGAAAAATCATGGTCTATCTGATGCCATGTCTGAAAATCTCTATCATTCGGTAACGCAGTTTTTCGCCCTTCCCGAAGCAACAAAACTAAACTACGAAATAAAAGGAATAGCTGGACAAAGGGGCTATACTGCCAAAGGAAAAGAACACGCTAAAGGTAGAAGCATCGGCGATCTCAAAGAGTTTTATCATGTGGGACAAGAACTAGCAGAGGCAGAATTAACTCGCTTGAATTACCCTCAGAATATCTTTCCCTCAGAAGTACCAGAATTTGCCACCGCCACAATCACCGCTTACCGCGTTCTAGAAGCAGCAGGAGTTCAAATCCTTAGAGCGATCGCTCTTTACCTCAAGCTAGAGGAAAATTATTTTGATTGTCAAGTCCAACTAGGCAATAGTATTCTGCGCCCAATTCATTATTTCCCCATTAATAACCCTCAAGATATTCCCGCTGATGCAGTACGGGCAGCAGCCCATGGCGACATTAACCTGATTACTCTATTAATGGGTGCTAGCGCTGAAGGTTTACAGATTCTCCGTCAGGATGGCAAATGGATTCCTGTTACCGCTCTACCTAATCAAATAGTGGTAAATGTGGGAGATATGTTGGCAAGATTGACTAACAAAAAACTCAAGTCAACTATTCATCGGGTAGTTAATCCCCCAGAGGAATTGTGGAATACGCCTCGATATTCGATTCCTTTTTTTATGCACCCAGTTTCCGAAATGAATCTTAGTTGTTTGCCGCACTGTATTGATGATGAACATCCTAAAAAGTTTGCCGATCTTACCGCAGGGGAATTTTTGACTCAGAGATTGCGAGAAATTGGCTTAATCGAAGAAGATGTTTGAAAAGTCGAAATAATGGCGATTAAAGAGGGGTACATTATCAATTATCCATTATTAATCATCAATTATTGAAGTCGTTGCTTGCTATTGCTTAGCTGGTAGATAGATCGACCAAATGTTTATGCCATTGCTTTTGATTTTTGTAGGCATCTTTAACATACGGCGAGTAGCGGATTAAGTTAATTAAAAAAAGGTTGAGAACTGAAACAGGAAACTTTGTCGGTCTAACAATATCCATAAACAATATCACTCGAATTTCGTTGGTTTTATTCCAGGCTTCATGAACAAAAGAATCATCAAATAAAAGACTTTTTCCCTCTAACCAATGGCGAAATTCAGTTCCTACTCGAATAAGGCAATTTTCTCGATCCTGGGGAACTTTTAAGGCTAGTTGATAACGCAATAATCCCTTATAAGGACCACGATGTTCGGGAATATGTTTTCCTGGTAGCAAAATTGAAAAGAATGCTGTTTTCATCCCTGGTATGCTCTCGATGAGTGAAGCCGTCAATGGGCAACGCTGGCAGTTTTGCTCTATTTTGATGCCATAGCCATACAGAAAGAAAGTTTTCCATAAACCATCGTTACTCAAACGATATTGATCTGGAGAAATATCGTGAAAGCCAGGTAATTGCTCCGTAGATTCTAAAACTACATCTAGTTCTTTTCTAATAGTTTGCCAGTTATCTTCAAGTTTTGATGTCCAATCAAAGTAATTGGCATCGAAAAAAAAATCATTGCCGATCGCCGAATAACGTGCGATCATGTTTTCTAACCAATGAAGAATTGTTTTACCAACTTTATAAATTAAAAAATCTCTAATTGTTTGTTTGAGCTTCATAGCATCAATTTTCCAGACAACTAAACTTAACTAACTTAAAGTTATGAGATTACTATAACTAGGTTTTTGATTCTGGCGTAGAATACCAAATCCTGATGGCAAAAAGATTTTTAAAGATTTTGTAAGTTTCTTAACCTTGACTTGAGCCAATTGTGCAAGTTGTACTGGATTAAAATTTTCGGGGAATGTCATCAAAAGAATAATTATCGCTATTTTGATGATTGATAATCGGCTCTAATAAGCGATCGCCTTCGGGAATAAATTCTTGATATTTATACTTGGCAATGTTTACTTGAGGTTGGCTCAAGATTTTACGCAGATAATCTTGTTGAAGACTAGAACCCTGTTCAATCATATCTTTGGCTTGACGACCCTGATGATCGGTAATAGTTAGAGATGCTCCACTACTGACCAAAAGCTCGACTACTTCTAGACGAAAATTAGCCACCGCATACATTAAAGCTGTTTTACCCTCTGGTGTTTGAGCGTCAATTTCTGCACCACTATCTAATAAATACATAATGATTTGTAGCTTGTGCTGCATTGGTCGAGCATCCTGAATGCCTAAGATAGCTGCTTTCATCAAAGGAGTCTTGCCATTTTTCGCTTTGAAGTTGGGGTCAGCACCATGTTTGAGCAAGAGCTTGACAGTATCGATCAAACACCAAAGAATAGCAATATCTAAAACAGTACGTCCTTGACTATCGCGAACATTGGGGTCAGCGCCATGTTTGAGCAATAAACTTAAACACTTTGATTTAGCAGTAATTGTATAGGAAGTTTTTGGGCGATCGCCTATTTTTTCTAAAGGCAAAGTAAACCAGTCTTTACTAAACGCCAAGAAGATTAAAGGCTCATTAGCTTGACCGACAATCCGAATATTTGGGTCAACTCCTCGCTCCAATAGCTTTTTGACCGCCACAAGATCGTTATTAGCTACCGCCTCAGCCAATTTTAATTCCAGGCTGTTGCCAAAAGCACGATTTTTAACAAGATGATAGATAATCCAACTCACGAGCTTAAATTTCATTATTTCCAAATAGAACCTTGTGCCTTAGTGCTGGTTATATTGATAGATTACCCAACTTCTTAACTTAAATTTCATCTTTGATTAGATCAAATGTATCTTATGGGCTGAGTAATCTAACCACGATTTCAGCAACTATTCGTTCTGAGAAGGAGCGCGCCCATAAAGATGGGTCAGATATTTGAGGCGACCACTCAATTCATCGTTAAAGGCTTCAGCACGACAGCGCCAACTCCAGTTACCCGTAGCTTGAGAAGGAGTGTTCATTTTAGCATCTGTTCCCAAACCCAAAATATCTTGAAATGGCAGCACGACAGTATTACCCACTGAACCAAGAGCCAGGCGAATCATTGCCCAGTGAATGCCGTCGTTGCCTATACAACCGAGGTAATCGATCACTTGAACGTTTTCTTCAGGCGATCGCCGATCAAACCAGCCGACAGTAGTGTCATTATCGTGAGTACCTGTATAAACAATACAGTTGTGGTTTGTAAAGTTATAGGGCAAAAAACCATTAGCGCGATCGCCATCAAAGCCAAACTGCAAAATTTTCATGCCAGGAAAGTTAAATTTATCCCGTAGCGCCTCAACTTCAGGAGTAATCACCCCCAGATCTTCTGCCACAATTGGTAGTTTACCCAACTGTTTCTCTAGCCGTTGGAAAAATTCATCCCCAGGAGCATCCAGCCAAGTGCCGTTCATTGCGGTAGTCTCTCCGTGGGGTACTGCCCAGTAAGCTTGAAAGCCTCTAAAGTGATCGATTCGAACAATATCAACATATTCCAAGATGGCTTCTACTCTTCTGATCCACCATTAAAATCAGTTTTTTCCAGTTCTTGCCAGTTATATACAGGATTACCCCAAAGTTGTCCTGTTTCACTAAAGTAATCTGGGGGAACACCAGCCATTAAGGTGGCTTCTCCTGTATCGGGATCTAGCTGAAAAATCTGGCGGTGCGCCCAAACATCAACGCTATCATGAGCAACATAAATAGGAATATCGCCTAAAAGCTTAATACCTTGCTCGTTGGCGTATTGCTTAAGATTTTGCCACTGACAGAAAAACTGATACTGGACAAACTTATGGAAGAAAATGTCATCAGCTAATTTAACAGCCCATTCTGCCATTGCTTGAGGTTGGCGAGTGGAAATGTCTGCTGCCCATTGATTCCATGCGCTACCATGATGAGCATTTTTTAATGACATAAATAAAGCGTAGTCACTCAGCCAATCATTGTGTCGGTTACAAAAACGTTGCAACTCTCCTTTTTCTTCATCCGAGGCGATCGCTTTAAAGCGATCGCTTGCCTTGCGCAGCAAAGGCATTTTTGTTTCAATCACCCCCTCAAAGTCCACTTGATCTGGAGGAAAGTCTGGCAGATTCTGTAGATCCTCCTTGGTTAATAAATCCTGTTGTTGCAGAACTGCGGGGCTAATTAATAGCGGATTTCCTGCCAAAGCAGAATAAGATAGATAGGGAGAGTTGCCATAACCTGTCGGTCCGATTGGTAGTATTTGCCATATTTGCTGGTCACTATTTGCCAAAAAATCGACAAATCGATATGCGTTCTCGCCCAAATCGCCAATCCCAAAACGGCTAGGCAGAGAGGTGGGATGAAGTAATACACCGCTAGCGCGAAAATCTAACATTTATGATGGATGAATTTTAGTAATTTTTGTCTTAATGTGGTTATAAATTACTCTGCCGTGAGACGACAAAGTGATTTTTGACCGTTGCTGAAACCTTAACTTTTCCAAAGCTTTGGTATCTGTCTAATTTACAAAAGTTTGGATAACGTTATTTAGCATTGTGTAACAAATTCCTGCTCAGATGTAGTCGATTTTTGGTAGCGTAATATATCAGGAAAAAATAACTAACCTCGACAATAACCTTATCCGAAGGTGTATCCTTTAGGGCAATGGGTCACAGACCCACAACGGTTTTGTCTCGCAAATTAAAACTTTATTTAAAGATTTGCCTTCGGCTATCTTGATTTAGGAGAATCAAACGATGACTATTTTATTTCAGTTGGTACTAGCTGCTCTAGTTCTATTTTCTTTTGTCATGGTAATTGGCGTTCCCGTCGCCTATGCTTCGCCCCAAAACTGGGAGCAATCGAAATCTTTGATCTATGTTGGATCGGGAATCTGGACTGTTCTGGTGGTGGCAGTGGCAGTGTTAAACTTTTTTGTCATTTAGACGACAAATTCAGGGGCGAACAGCAGTTTGCCCTAGTCATGTTTGAACCGACGAATATTTTTACTGTTCTTAGATAATTTTGCTTTATGACTGTTTTTGAGGGAACGTTTGCAGGAGACGTATCAAAGCTGCGGATGGCGATCATAATTGGTCGCTTTAATGATCTAGTAACGGAAAAGTTAATTTCTGGATGTCAAGATTGCTTGAAACGTCACGGTATTAATATTGACCCTGATAGTGGTCAAGTAGACTATGTATGGGTTCCTGGTAGCTATGAGATTGCCATGGTAGCGCGACAATTAGCTTTTTCTGGTGGTTATAATGCGATCATTTGCCTTGGGGCAGTTATTCGCGGGCAAACGCCTCACTTTGAATATGTATCGTCCGAAGCAGCCAAAGGAGTCGCCGCAGCCAGCTTTCAATCAGGTGTTCCCGTGATTTTTGGTGTTCTAACGGTGGATACGATGCAGCAGGCGCTTGAGCGAGCAGGTATCAAAAGTAACTTGGGCTGGAATTATGCTTTGAATGCCTTGGAAATGGCAAGTTTGATGCAACAGCTTAATAATCGAGTTTTATCTACTTCTCCCGCTGGCTTACCTTCAGGAAGCGAGGCGATCGCCTTACCTAAAGTTATTGGACAAAATGCGTCTAATAGTTAGTCTAAGTAGATGAAGTAAATGAAGAAGTTAATTTACTTTTAATTATGGGATATAGCGACAAAGGTGAGAAAGCCGAGGGCAAAAAGAATGATAAAAACGAGCAGTTTGAATTCAAAGCTCATCATCGTTTTCCTGGCTCGACTGATGGTAACATCGTGAAATCCAGAGTTATTGCGTTGCTGTTTTAAAGCAGAATACTTTTGTCTGACTTGATTTTTTGCTAATAAAAGTTCTAATTCGGCTGATTTTTTATCTACTTTGGGAGGCGACATCGGTGATGTTGGTAAAGTTACATTGTTCTCTGTGGGGATTATTTTTATGGTTTCAACAGAATTAATTGATGTTCGGTTTGTTGAGTTGAGTTGCTGGTTTTCTCGATTTAAAGGTGCTAACAATTCTGATTTAAATGCTGAGTATCCTTGATGTACTAGTTTTATTGCCCATTCCAGTTCTTCAGCAGAGACATTTTTGAGCAGATATCCCTTGGCACTTGATTCTATTGCTCGACTGACATACCTTTCGTCTTCATAGCTACTGAGCATAATTACTTTAACATTGGGGAATTTAGAGGCGACTTGATTAGCAACGGCAATCCCATCAATGTCAGGTAAATTTATATCTAGTAATACGACATCTGGTTGAATTGCTTCTATCTGTTTCAAGGCAGTCTTACCGTCTTCGGCAAAACCTGCTAATTCAATTTCAGCGGAATCTTCTAATAATACTTTTATGCCTGTGCGGATGATATTTTGGTCATCGACTATTAAGGTGCGAATCATATTTAATTTAAGTGGGTGAATAGGAAAGATAGAAAAATAAAATACTTTTAAAATAATTTTTTATAGGTTACCATCTTACATTTTTTTGTCAAAATATAATAGCTAGTATTATCTTTGAAAACTCTTAAATATCATAAAATAACTAAATATACACAGTATCGACAAAAACGCCTGGTCTATACTAAATCTAGTGATACATCTAAAATTAAATAAGTTGTTTTCTACTGAGCAAAAAATTTATGATTAGTGCTGCACCAGCCAAGACAGAGTATGAAGCAATTATTGGCTTAGAAACTCACTGTCAGTTAAACACCGAAACCAAAATATTTAGTCGCGAAGCTACTAAATTTGACGGTGATAATCCCAATGCAAATATCTCTCCAATTTGCTTAGGTTATCCAGGAGTACTCCCTGTTCTTAATGAAAAAGTATTAGAGTATGCAGTTAAGGCAGGGTTAGCTTTAAACTGCCAAATTGCCCCCTATAGTAAATTCGATCGCAAACAGTATTTTTATCCTGATTTACCCAAAAATTATCAAATTTCTCAGTTCGATCTGCCCATTGCCGAACACGGTTGGGTGGAAATCGAGATTGTGGAGCAACCCAACACTGAACCAATTAGAAAGAAAATTGGTGTTACTCGTCTGCATATGGAAGAAGATGCAGGAAAGTTAACTCATGGTGGTAGCGATCGCATTGATGGTTCGACTTATTCTCTGGTAGACTTCAACCGTGCAGGAATACCCCTGGTGGAAATTGTTTCCGAACCCGATCTGCGTACGGGGAAAGAAGCAGCAGAATATGCCCAAGAAATCCGCCGAATCATGCTTTATTTAGGCATTAGTGATGGGAAGATGAATGAGGGTTCTCTACGCTGTGATGTGAACATTTCTGTGCGTCCTGTGGGACAAAAAGAGTTCGGCACTAAGGTAGAAATTAAGAACATGAATTCTTTTAGTGCGATTCAAAAGGCGATCGACTATGAAATCGAAAGACAAATTGCAGCAGTAGAAAACGGCGAGCCGATCTATCAAGAAACTCGTCTCTGGGAAGAAGGTACACAACGTACGAAAAGTATGCGTCTGAAGGAAGGAAGTAGCGACTATCGTTATTTCCCTGAACCAGATTTACCGCCAATTGAGGTGTCAACACAACAGCTAGAAACCTGGAAAGCCGAATTGCCTGAACTTCCTCTTAGCAAACGTCATCGCTATCAAGCAGACTTAGGCTTATCAGCTTACGATACCAGAGTGTTGACAGACGATCGCGCTGTCGCTGAATATTTTGAAGCAGCGATCGCTGCGGGGGCGGATACTAAGCAGGTGGCTAACTGGGTCATGGGAGATATTGCTGCATATGTTAATAGTAATAATTTAAAGATTACGGAAACCCAACTCAAGCCTGAAATTTTAGCCGAGTTAATCAGCTTGATTACGGACGGAACGATTAGTGGCAAAATCGGTAAAGAAATCTTACCCGAACTGTTAACTAAAGGTGGTTCAGCTAAAGCTTTAGTTGAAAGCAAGGGCTTGATTCAAATTTCTGATACAGGAGAAATTGAAAAAATTATCGATGCGGTCATTGCTGCACATCCCCAGGAGTTAGAACAATTCCGTGGTGGTAAGACGAAGCTAAAAGGCTTTTTTGTCGGGCAAGTTATGAAGCAAACTGGTGGACGTGCCGATCCTAAACTGGCGAATCAATTATTGGCTAAGAAACTACAGGGTTAAGTACATGAAAGCTACTTTCGAGGGTGTACTGTTCTATCTCGGCTTGGGACTGCTGTTCAGCCACGAGCTTGACGCAATTGTCCAGGCTGAGTGGCGTCTGCTGTATGTCGTGAGATCAATGGCGGATGAACAAGCCATGCCAATTTTCATTGCGTTGCATGTTCCGTTGTTCGCTTTCATCGTCTGGCTTACCCACCACAACTCGTCAACCGTACAGTTGAGATCTCGGATCGTGTTCAATGCCTTCTTAGTAATACACGCTGGTTTGCATTTCCGCCTTTCCAATGATCCACTCTATACCTTTAACTCTTTTTTGTCGCAAGGCTTGATCTTTGGAGCTGCGATATGTGGAGCGCTTGCACTTGTTTCTAATCTCTTCACTCGTAGCCACGATGCCTTGTACAATGTCAAGGCTTTTTTGTCGGACAAGTCATGAAGCAAACTAGTGGACGTGCCGATCCCAAACTGGCGAATCAATTGTTGGCTAAAAAACTACAGGGTTAATTAATTGTTAATAGCAATGCTGTAGCAGATTCAAAATGAATGATTTACAACTCATATCAATTATGAAAACATTGGCTGATTTCAAGCAAATTTTGAGTCAAGATAAGACGCTGTTGCGAGAACAGTATCGAGTCACGAGGCTGGGTATTTTGGCTCCTATGCAAGGGGAGAAGAGACACCAGAGAGCGATCTTGATATTTTGATTGATTACGAACAGGCTCCAACGTTATTTCAGTTGGTGGAGTTGCGAGACTATTTGAGTAAGCAAGTTGGCTTGAAAGTTGACTTAGTGACTAAAAATGGACTGAAGCCGAGAATGCAAGCACGTGTTCTATCAGAAGTTGTTGATATATGACAAAACGCACTCTGTCAGAATTAAGTCTATTGAAATCTTAGGGGAAGCGATCGCGAGCTGAGAAAGACAGCAGTAACAAAAGGCGATCGCCACAGAACAATTCCGTATAATAATATAGTTAGACAGCCGATGCAACCTCGCTTAACGCTTTTATTGGTAATCATGCCGATTCACATACTCATTGTGTTGATTGCCGATATCGCCTATCCACGACTCGTGAGACAGGATGAGAAGTAGTTATACAGAACAATTCCAGATAATAAATAGTTATGCGGCTCAGGCTATTGGTGGGGCAGTAGTTTAAGAAGTATCTGTTGGTCTAGTTGCACTCGAAGCTCTTAAGTAAAGTAAGGCGATCGCTTTGTCTTGTGCTGTATCCTAAAGTAACAATGCCGCTCTTTCGGCTAAACTAGATCGCTCTCCCTTAAACAGGGTAATATGACCTGCGATCGGTTCATTTTTAAATCTTTCCACTACATAAGTTAAACCGTTACTAGCAGCATCAACATAGGGATTATCAATCTGATCGGGATCTCCTGTTAAAACAATTTTTGTCCCTTCTCCTGCGCGGGTGATAATAGTTTTTACCTCATGGGGAGTCAGGTTTTGCGCCTCATCAATAATCAAAAACTGCTGGGGAATAGTGCGACCTCGAATATAGGTCAGAGGTTCAATTTGCAGTATGCCCATCTCAATTAATTCTTCATGTCCCCTGCGCCAATGTCCAGGTTTTTCTGAAACATCTTGAGTACGAAAGATTAAGTCAAAATTATCATAAAGAGGCTGCATCCAAGGGGTGAGCTTTTCATTAATATCTCCAGGGAGGTAACCAATATCTTTTCCCATCGGTACAACTGGACGTGAGATTAGCAGACGATTATAGAGCTTTTCATCAGCTACTTTTTGTAGTCCTGCGGCGATCGCCAATAAGGTCTTTCCTGTCCCTGCTTTACCTACCAGAGTGACCAGTTTAATTGAGTCCTGTAATAAAAGATTGAGGGCAAATCTTTGCTCACGGTTACGGGGTTGAATACGCGAAACACCAAGTTTTGGTAGCGCTATTAAAGGAATGATTTTGCTGCTGCTGCCTTCTGCCATACCTAATGCTGTGTGAGACGGGTTCAGGCTGTCTACCAGGGTGATATCTTGATTAGGTAAAAATTCTTGCTCCAGCGTTACCGAGCCAGCTTGGAAAAATTCAGCTATTTGCTCGGGGCTAACTAACACTTCTGTAGAGCCAGTATAAAGCTCATTAACGTCTACTTTGTCGGTTTCATAATCTTCTGCATGTAAACCTAATGCGTCGGCTTTAATTCTTAAATTAGTATCTTTGCTGACTACCACCACGGGACACTGACAGTTTTGTTTAGACTGCATTCCCACCGCCAAAATCGCGTTATCGGCGACATCACCACTCAATTCTAGGGGGAGGGTTTTAAGGGTGTCGCGATCGCTCAAGGCAACCCTGAGAGTCCCACCATTACTTAAACTTACTCCTGTGGTCAAATTCCCTTGCTGGCGTAATTGATCCAAAGTACGGGCAACTTCTCTGGCATTACGACCAGTCATTTCTGGCTGCTTTTTAAACCGATCTAGTTCTTCAATTACAGCGATCGGCAAGACTATTTCGTTGTCTTCAAAGCGTAAAATAGCGGTGGGGTCATGAAGTATTACATTAGTGTCAATTACAAAGATTTTTTTCATTAATACTTGAATATTTACTTATTACTTACTGTTTCTTCTAAAGCTTGTTGCAAGTTTTGAGTTAGATTGGCTACAGCCTGACGACGATTGGTTTGATATTGTTCCCAATAGTCAGCAATCAAAAATGGGGGCATGGCGGTTAGTTTTACCTTTTTTTGACCAAGATAGGGAGTTTTAACCTTAGATCCTTTTAATTTGGCTACCATCGTCCACAGCAATATGATTGTATCGGCAAATCTTTCAGCGCTGAGATTTTCAGCTACATAGTAGCCCGTAACGCTGACAAATGTTTCCACAAGCCTCATATGCCATAGACGTAACTCGGCTTCTGAGGCGACTAAATCAGCTAATCCTTTGACTTTGACTAATTCTGAGATATCTTCGCGATAAATACGATTCCAGCCTGCTTGTTCGACGCGACGACAGCGATCGCTAATAGTGCCGTTGGACTTGATGCCGAATGATTGCTCTGCCACTTTTAAAGCTGCATCTAATAAAGCTTGTAAACGTTGGGAAAAATCTTCACTGGTTTCTAGTTGCTGTTGATAATACTTACGATAAAAATCTTCCATCAAAGATAAAAGATGTTCTGCTAGATTCACCAGCCGTTGATAAAGTTCGGTTTGCTGACTTTCGTTGGGAGTTTGACCGTTAATTAACCCCATAATACGGTTAGAGGTAGCTAGTAAACCGCTATCAACTTCTAATTTTGCCAACAGCCGATCTAAATATTGCCAGGGCGCTGTTTGATAAACATATCTAATCCCCACAGGTGCGATTGCTACTGCCTCATCTCGTTCTGCTTTAATTAGATCTTCTTGACACCAAAAGCCAAACTGGGCAATCCCAGGCTCAATCGGACTAACTATTTCATTATGACCATTGGTAGCACCTTCAGGGGCAGCAGCCAAGGGAAATTGTCCATTAAGAAACAAGTCACGAATCGAGCGCAAACCCGCCCGATCTACTGCCCCACGCCGAATGGGAGTTCCTCCTAATTGGGAAATTCCCCAGCCAACTTTTGTTCCCGCCCAAAGAGGAATACCGCGATCATAGATAAAATGAGCATGTACGGGCGATCGCAAAGTAACTTTTTGTTGCCGTGCTAGGCTGGGCAGTTGATTCCACAATAATTGCGCCAGACAGGGAGGATCGATTACCGTGGGGTGACGAAATGCCAGCATAAACCGCATCTTACCCTGCTGAAACTGCTGATAGAGGTCGATTAGTTCCTCGGCGTGATTTATTTCTACCCTAACAATACTGCGGTTATAGCGTAACCAAAAAGGAATGATAGTCTTAGTGATGTTCCAAATGACAGGATTATAAGCGGGAGGAATAAACTCTAATGAAGACTGGGCTTGGGTCATTGTGGTTAACTTAATTATTTAGATAAGTAGATGAGTGTAATGGACTTATATCAATTCCTTTTTTTGAACAAAATGTGTAGTTTGTTAACATATTTTTTAGACCTGATAATTACAGATTATTTAATCTAGTTGAGAATTTA
This sequence comes from Pleurocapsaceae cyanobacterium CSU_1_1, assembly GCA_012034765.1. GTDB lineage: Bacteria > Cyanobacteriota > Cyanobacteriia > Cyanobacteriales > Xenococcaceae > Waterburya. The sequence goes on from JAAUOU010000020.1 coordinate 19,200, forward strand.
CTTATTGAGAAGAATCCAAGCTCTTTGAAAATGCCATGATTAAAACAACGCCAAAAACCCCTACCGCTGTGCCTAAAGCTCCAGAGACAATGTAAACTGTACGGCTTGACTCTAGCGCAAATGCAGCACCTGCAAAATAGCCAGTAATAATTGCTACATTTCTCAGGGCGAAGTAAGCCGCGAATGCGCGACCATACATTTGGTCGAAAACGCGCTTGTGAAGCAAGGTTCTAACTGCCACGTTAAACAAGCCATTTGCCATCCCTCCCACAACGTAGGTTACAATCACTACTATCAAAGTGGGAAAAATACCTGATATCCCTAGAGAAACTCCAATTAGTGTTGCTCCGAACATAGAAAATAGCTCTAATCGTCTTTCAACAAACGAAGTACCTCCCGCCAATGCTCCAAATATAATTCCTACCCCCCATACAGCCACTAAAATTCCGTAGGTTACGCTGTTGCCTTCGAGAACTTGACGTACAAAAAAGATAAAGGCAACATCAGATACAGAACTTGCCAACATAACTGCTGTAAATACGGGAATTACAACTCTCAAGATGCGGTCTTGCCACAAGATCTTAATGCCAGCAAAAACCCCTTCAAAGATCTTCTTTTGCTGACTTTTTTATCTCTATGGAACGACGACGAATGCCAGAGAACCAGATCACAGGAGCTGCAATCAGAAATGTTGCCCCATCTATCAAAAATGCCATTGATATACCATTATTTTGAGCAACAATTAAGCCACCCAAGACTGTGCCAATAAGCGAACCAAAACGTTGGGAAATTTCTACGACAGTATTCGCCCAAGCTGTTTTTCCCAGAGTAGATGTACTGCTATTAATAATAATAGGTAGTAAAGTGAAGAGGGCAGGTCCACTTACTGTAAACAAGCAGCCCAATATTGTTGCACCTAAAAGAACCAGAACAATGTTGTTGGTCGTCGCCAGTAAGCATAGAAGTAACCCTTGTAAAACTAGAGTAATTACCAGCACGCGAGTAGTATTAAAGCGATCGATCAGCTGACCTGAAAATGGACTGAGCAGGATTCCAGGAACTAGCTGTGCTGCTAGTAACATTGAAATTGATAAGCCAGATGAGGATGCACTTTCAACTTTAAATATGAAAGCAACTAAGGCTACTTCGTCTCCAAACGTTGAAAAAAAAATTATGCTAATTAAAAAAAATTATGTAAGCAAAACTTAGACGATGTTCAACTGAATTTGGCTTCATTAAAATAATGGTTTTTCACAAGTCATCCTGCGGATTTCTTTTCTTTGCAAATTAATCAAGTTGATCTTAGCTGCCAGTTTAGTCTTTTTTGTTCATTGCACCAACACCTTGAAAGAGCAAAAATAAGCCACTCAGAACAATGAGCAGTGCAGCTACCCCAAACGTAATGTCTGCCCAGTTGGTATTTTCCATTTGCTTTTTCAAATTGAATATAGAATACTTAAAATATTATCTATCCTTGACCTACCGAATCGAACAAGAATGTTTCGAGTTATAACTCCTGGTTTTGAGGCGCATTATGAACGTTGGACAGATGCCTTAAATCAGGCAAATTCTTTAATCCCTAACTGTAAAGGTCTGTTGAAAGATATTAGGATTTATTACGGTGAAAACTTGATCTGGCTCTATAGCCGTTCCCACAAGTATCCTCAATATATTGGGGCAGGAATTTACGATAAGTTAGCCAAGCTATTTATTACCGAGGCAATGGCAGAAGCAGCTACCCAAAACCCTAGTGTGGAAAAAGATGATTAAAGCATTTAAGGAACAGAATAAATTATCAAATTATTGTTTTAACCTAAACTGACGCTAAATATACTAGGGAGATCAATAGGGTTGGGTTATTGGTTTATACTGTACTGTGGGATATCGAGGGTGCTAAATAATAAATATTAACAGTAGAGTCTCGTATTTAAGTTTAGAACTAAGTTTGCTGGCTGTACAGCTATAATGAAAGGCTCAACAGACAGAGGCTAATAGACTATAAACTAAATTCTTACCATCGTACATTAAACAAGGAGGATGATTTTTAATGACCCAAGTGGTTGTTGGACAGAACGAAAATATAGAATCTGCGCTGCGTCGTTTTAAACGTCAAGTGTCCAAAGCAGGTATCTTTGCCGATATTAAACGTCGTCGTCACCACGAGACGCCAATCGAAAAACGCAAGCGTAAAGCGATCGCTCGTCGCAAAAAACGTTACCGTTAAATTGATTATTTGCTTTACTAGGTTGCACAGCTAAACCGCATCAAAACATTTAAACAGTTTTGAATCATTTCTTGAGTTGCAGATGGTGCATAGGTTTACGTTATTAGTAGCAGCAGTAAGAAAATATTATTTACCAGCGATGTAGCGCCTTAAGCAACTGCATCGCTTTTTATATACTTTTTATTTATTTTTAATTATTTCTTACCTAACATATTTATAAATCAAATTAATCATCATTAAATTGTGGATTTGATACCTATTGCCGATAATCAGTCATATATAATTTGCGATCGCAACTTAACAGTTGTGCAGTTTTCAGCAGATGCAGCAAAATATGCGACTCAAGCAGTTAGAGTAGGTCAAGATCTTCTCGCCTGTTTACCTGAAATGGTTGGTTTAGAAACAACAGTTACAGAAATACTGAGGGGAGAACAAGACAGTTTTACCCTCGAAGCTATTCTGCGGGATCGCCAAGATGGCGAAGGGCTATATTTTAATCTGGTAATTCAAAAGATCGAGCAGCAGATCGTAATTTTCTTGGAAGATGTTACCAAATCTATTTTGTTGCAACAATCGTCAGTGCAGAGGCTTAATGAGCTTGAAATCACTCTCAATAAACTACAAAGATTTGAATACTGCACCAACAAGATCATCGCCTCTATGCAGGATGTGCTGTTGATCACCTCTCCTTTAGGCATAATCGAGCGAGTTAATAAATCTGCTACCGAATTATTTAAGCAACCAAAATCTGATTTAATCAATCAATCAATAGGCGATTTAATCACCGATCCTAATTACGATCATCAGGAAATTTATAGCTCATTATTGAGTTCAGAGGATATAGTCAGCAAAATAGAGGTTAGTTTTACTAGCAAGCAATCCCAAACGATTCAGATTGAATTTGACTGCTTTATTGCTCCTACCGAAGTAAAAGACTTTTTTAATTGTGTTTATATTGGTAGAGATATTACTGCCAGAAAACAAGTAGAAGCAGAAATTCGTAAGTCTCTCTCCCGCGAAAAAGAGCTAAGAGAGCTTAAATCAGGATTTATTTCAATGGCTTCCCATGAATTTCGTAATCCCCTTAGCAGTATTCTGTTATGTGTACAGAATCTGCGCGAAAACACCCTCGAACTTGATCCTGCCAATCGTGAATTCTATTTGCAATCAATCCAAGATTCAGCCTTAACCATGAACTCGTTATTAGAAGATATTTTAGTTCTCAGTAAAACCGAATCGGATAAGCAAACTCTCAAGCTAGAACCAATAGAACTCAGACTTTTCTGTCAAAAGATTATTCATAAATTGGCTTCGCTCTATGCTAATCAAACAGTTAATTTTGAATATCGCTTGGCAGCCGACATCGTTAATTTAGATCGGGTAACTTTGAGTAATATTTTAAATAATTTACTTTCTAATGCCCTCAAGTATTCTCCTGAAAAACGGTGGTTAATTTAATTGTTACCGCTCAAATTGAACCTCCAGGGATTACAATAGAAGTTAGCGATCGCGGCATTGGTATTCCTCAAGAATCACAAAAACATTTATTTGAATCCTTTTATCGAGCAAGTAACGTCAGTTCTTTTCCTGGTACTGGCTTAGGTATGTCAATTGTCAAAAAAACGGTCGATCTTTATCAAGGCTCAATTACCGTAGATAGTCAGATTGGTCAGGGAACAAAAATTATTGTTTATCTACCAATACCAATAAAATAAAATAAAATAAAATTAATTAATCAAAATACTTTTATTTGTCCTATAAAAATATCTACCATGAACGAAATTACTAAGACAGAGATACGCAAAAGATTGGGAAACATTACTCAACTTCAAGAACTTTTATTTGGCGACCAAATTAATGAATACAATTCTAAATTAGAGCAATATAATCAAAGATTAGATACTCTTGAAGCAAATTTGCAAAAATCCCAGAAAACGATTGAAGCATCTATTGCTCAAGCAGAAAAAAAGCTGTTTGAACATATATTTTCAGTGGCTAGCGCTTTAGAAAAAAATAGCCATACTCAGATTTCAAAAACTCAAGAACAACAGCGAAAACTGCAACAACAGCTTGACAAGGTAGTAAAATACAGTCAGGAACATCTAGATTTTTTACACCAAAGCTTAAATACTAAAACCAATAGTCTCAAAAGCGAAATTACTCAGACAAAATCTGCTTTAGACCAAGATTTAAATTTAGTTAAGCAAGATCTTTTAGCCAAGCTAGAAAATAATCTAGCGGAACTTACTACCGATAAAATTTCTCGTACTGATCTAGCAGAAGTTTTCTTTGAATTATCTCTTAAGTTAAAGAGAACGGATGCAGATTTAAATCTTGCCGACTCAAAAGATCTAAAAACATTTACGGAAGATTCTCAGGCTAATTTGATGCTTCCTGAAACAAAACAAACTTAACTATTACGGGAAAACCGCCGTAACAGATGTAAAACTACTTTTTTTAATGTTAGAAAACCAGAACAAAAATAGCGGTTTAAACATCACTTCCTCACCTAACTTCACTCAATGGTTAAGCGATCGCTTTGTTAGTCTGGCTTTTACTACTTATCAAGCAGGTAAGATCTTTTTCGTTGGCTTGCAGCCTAACGGTAATCTATCAGTCTTTGAGCGGACTTTTGACCGTTGCATGGGTTTGTGGGTCAATAACTCTAGTTTATATCTAAGTTCTCGTTATCAAATCTGGGGTTTTGAGAATGCCTTAGCAGCGGGACAAACCTATAAAGACTATGATGTTCTCTATATTCCTCAATCTAGCTCCATTACAGGAGATCTAGACGTACATGATTTAGTGGTAGATTGCTCTGGAAAACTGATCTTTACCAATACTTTATTTAACTGTTTAGCCACAGTTAGTCATACCCATAGCTTTGCTCCTCTATGGCAGCCTGAATTTATTTCTCAGCTAGTAGCAGAAGATCGCTGTCATTTGAATGGAATCGCCCTACAAGAAGGTAAAATTCGCTATGTCACTACCATTGCTCAAACAGATCAAGCTAATGGCTGGCGCGATCGCCGTCATGATGGAGGCTGCATCATTGATATTACTAATAATCAGGCGATCGCTACAGGATTGTCAATGCCCCATTCTCCGCGCTGGTATCAGGAGCGTCTCTGGGTATTAAATTCTGGCACTGGTGAATTTGGTTATCTAGATTTACAGCAGGCAAAACAGCAGGCAAAATTTGAGCCTGTCGTTTTTTGTCCAGGCTATCTTCGCGGCTGTGCCTTAAGGGAAAATTATGCGGTGGTAGGCATCTCGCAATTAAGAAATAAAACTTTTTCTGGCTTACTGTTAGAGCAAAAATTGCAACAAGCAGACACAGAATCATTTTGTGGTCTATTGATTATCGATTTATTGCAAGGAGAAATTGTTCACTGGTTAAAGCTAGAAGGTGTGGTGAACGAACTATATGATGTTGCCATCTTACCAAACGTGAGAAGACCTATGGCAATTGGTTTTAAATCTGATGAGATCGAGAGACTAATCACAATTGAGCGCCTATAATTTGGCTAATTATTTGATATTTACGGCACTTTTCAACTAATTAAAAACGTAGTCTATTCAAATGAAAACGGCTGTAAGCAATTGAACCAATAAAGCTTGTTCTCCTCAACTTTAACTTTTTAAGCTGACGTTTTAGCTAAGGGTGGCTATAGTTGGATACCACTCTTAAACAAAATCAAAACTGCAATGTTCTGGTGTCAGACGGTGGTTTTTTCTAGCTACATATATTTTTAATATTTTTAAACTTGTCATTTTCTTAGTCCAGTAGCGATCCAACTATAACTAACCAATATCTATGAATAGATATAGCGCAACAATTATTTCCATTGGGCTATCCTTGATCTTAATTAACAACTATGGCATGGATCGTGCGATCGCCAAGCAAGTTATAGGCCATCCCATCAATAACTGTAGTCAAATAGGTAAGGAGTCTTTCATCTCTTCAAATACGATTCCAGTTGACCATATTGTCGATCAGGCTAATTTAATCGCATCTACTAAAACTACATTTGATGCTACTCAATCAAGCTTGTGGTGGGCAACGCTACAGTTCGATCCATTTGACGGTAACTTAGTACAAAATTGGTTTGCTTATCCACAAAAACAGCAGATTAATTTAGTTGTTAACTGGCAACTGTGGACTTTACTAGACTATTTTGGACGCTATCGCTTTGTGAATCAATTTGGTACTGTCGCCAGAAAATATGGTTATAGTCTCAATATTTTTAATCAAAAGGATCAGTGTTTGGCTAGTTATCAATATAATTCCACCAGTATTCCTCCCAAATGGGAACTCAATTTAGAACAATCAGGGAGGAGCAGTTTATCTATAGAACCTCCGCCACAACAGCCATCTATTATGGAAACACCTTAGTTACTAGATTGCAAAATGGAGTTGGCAAAGTCGATCGCCTGTTGAGGAGTAGTTACTTTCGACTCGATCTGGGCGATCTGGATCTCGGTCAATAATTCACCAATTACACGAGCAGGTTTGAGGTTTAATTCCCGCATCAAATCATTACCCGTCACTAGACATTGAGGATGAGCTACTGGATCGCGAGGATCTAGATAACGCTTAATCAAAGGAGAGGTAATTCTGCTGGAGATTTTTAGGGCGATCGCTCTTGCCATTAAAATTGGGAAAATGTCTTTAACTTTTAAAAACCAAAAATACTGTTCTCGTAAGCTCATTTGTTGAGTTATCTGCTGTAGCAAAGGTAAATACTTTACTGTTTTGGTTATGGCTTTAATTTGATTGCGAGCATATTTTAAGCGGGTTAATTCGGCTTCTGCCATGTCAGCTTCGGCGGCAACTAGAGCCGATAATTTTGCCAAAATGTCTAATGCTGGATACTCTAAGCCAGACTCAAGACAAAATTCAATTCCTCTGGTGATCTTGTCTAACTGTGCTAAATCAACTTGGTGGCTATTTGGTAACCAAAAATTTAATAAACCATCCTCTATTGCTGCTGCAAGCCATTTATTTCCTTGAGGTGCGGTAAATAGATAATTTAATTCTGTTTGAACTCTTTCTGGGGCAATTTTTTTTTAATAAAGAAGCGCGCTTGGCGATCGCTTTTTGCGTCTCTGCCTCAATTGTAAAATTTAGTTGTGCTGACTGGCGATAGGCTCTAAGCAGTCTCAAGGGATCGTCTTCTAGGTTTTTAACCGCTACCATCCTCAACACACCCTGTTCTAAATCTGCCAAACCCCCTAAAGGATCGACTAGCTGTTGTGATTTAAGATTGTAGGCGATCGCATTAATCGTAAAGTCCCTACGCTGCAAATCCGTCTCTAAAGTTGCCCCTTCTTGGTTTGCCAGATCTAACGTCCCCTGTTCAAATACTACTCTGGCAATTTCTCTCACTTCATCTAACACCACAAACCCGCCATGATAACGGCGAGCAAATCGTTTAGCTGTGGCGATCGCTTTTTCGGGTAAAACAAAATCTAAATCTAGAGGAATCTTGTAACGCTGCAATAAAGCATCTCTTACCGAACCTCCTACCAAATAAGCGCGATCGGGCAATTGAGCTAAATCACCAGGAAAATCGACTTGCGCTAAATATAATTTGATCTTGGCTATGCTCATTTAAACTTATTTAACTAAACTTCTCTAATTTATTGCTGTCTGAGCTAAATTAACAATTAAAGCATGAAGTCCAGTTAGAAAAATAGTTCAATCTTATGTGTATCTGTATTAACTGCTACTATGTAGATCGCTGTAAAACCTATAACGCAGTGGAAACCCAGCATGAACAACCCCACTTGACGGAAAATCCCACTTTTGAACCCAACGAACCTAGTATCAACGTCAATATTCGCACTCTAGACGACACTATTGAAATGGAATGGGATGTAGTGGGCTGCCAAAGCTTTGTCCAAGAAGCTGGAAAATGGGCAAGTTTACGCCCTGGTGAAGCCGTACCAACTTAGGCAATGAACATTGAACATTGAACATTGAACATTGAACATTGAACATTGAACATTGAACATTGAACATTGACACTATTACTAAATCCACGTCATCATAGGGAATAATATTAATCTTTGTAACGACGTAGAATGTCATTTGAATTTTTCTCGTTAGACACTCTACAGGAACTTGCTCGCCTCTATGGTTACTGGGCAGTGTTTGTAGGGATTGCGATCGAAAACATGGGAATTCCGCTTCCTGGTGAAACCATCGTGATTGTGGGCGGGTTCTTGGCTGGGAGTGGCGAATTAAACTACTGGTGGGTTTTGGGGAGTGCGATCGCTGGAGCAGTTTTAGGAGATAATTTTGGCTATTGGGTTGGTCGTTTTGGAGGTTGGCAACTTTTAGTAAAAATCGGGCGTTTATTCCGTCTTCAAGAACAACAGCTAGAGCAGGCAAAAGATCGCTACAGCCAAAATGCAGTACAGGCAGTTTTTTGGGGCAGATTTGTTACGTTGCTGAGAATATTCGCAGGGCCTCTAGCAGGTATCACTCAAATGCCCTATAAGCAGTTTCTTTTGTGTAATTTTGGAGGCGCGGCGGTGTGGTCAACAACAATTGTCACTATTGCCTTTTTTTTTGGGAAAGACAGTTTCTTTAGAGCAAATTGTGGGTTGGGTAACTCAATTAGGTTTTGTAACATTATTGTTGGTTATTGTCATACTATGCGTACCTCTAATTTGGGAATATGGGTATAAAAAACTTTTTGCCAAAGATTAATGCTGCTGGCAAATCGACTAATTAACTAATTAAAGTATCTTTAGCGCTTTTTGGTTGTCGTCTTGTCCTGCCTCGATCAATCGCAGCCTCAGATTGCTCTTGATTAGTACTTGATTCAATCTTCAGCAAAATTTTGGGACCAGATTTGGCTAAACGGACAATCATGCCGTCTAAGGCGGTCTTTTTTTCGATTGCTTCGCCATCAATATAAGTACCATTAGACCCTACGTTAACTACCTCCCAGCAGTCTATACCTAATTTTCTAATCTCGACGTGATGGCGGGATACTACGGCACTATAAAGAACTACTTCATTATCGGTAGCACGTCCAATTTTAATAATCGGTTCATCTCGGAATTCCCAGCTTTGAACCGCTACTGATTGAAGAGGATGTAATAAAGTTAGTGTAATCACAGATTTGTTTTAATAAGCATTAAATTAAATAGTCTAAAATCTCAAGCAGCAGACTTTTGTTTTCAATAGACTCAAGAAATTTTCCACATAGCGCATTTCAGTCGATAAAATTTAAACTGTATCGAGTTCGTCGCCTTAATATTAGCTGATGAAAACAAGAGTGTCTTTGATTTGATTCAATTAGATACAAAAACTGTGGCTCGACCAAACTGACCAAACTAACTAGCGCCAGTTCTTATTTTCCAAGTCTCTAATCTGTCGTTCTAGGCGATCGATCCGTCCTCTTAATTCGTCCATTTCTGCCTGACGAGGAACTCCCAAATCTTGGAGCATGTTTTTCATCTGTCGCTCTGCTTGTTTTTGCATACCGTCTGAACCAGTATTGATCTGGGACATGAGGTCATCTACAAAAGATTTTGCTTGTTCTGGATTAATTTTGCCTTCTTTGACCCATTCTTGGCTTACTTCTCTAATTTTTTCTGCCACTAGCGAAGTTGTACCTACTCCCAACATCATTAACTGTCTAAGCCAATCGCTATTATCCATTGTGCAATCTCCTAAATTTTTATTTACTATCTTATTAGATCGTAAAATAACCCAATATAAATATTATCGAACTTTTTTCATAATTAAGAATTATATGGTTATTGAGTGGCTCAAATTTAGAGTAGATTCAGCAAGCCGAGAACAGTTTATTCAGCAGGACGAAAAAATTTGGACAGCTTCGTTGTCTACTTATCCTGGGTTTTTGGGTAAAGAAGTGTGGATTGAGCCTAATGCAGCAGGCAAAGTGATTTTTACAATTCGTTGGCAAACTCGTGAACAGTGGAAATCAATTCCCGTCAAAGATCTAGTTGAAATTGAACAAAAGTTCGCTGCCGTTATGAGAAAAATGAACATCAAATACAAAATGACTGAAAGTAAAGAGTTTCAAATCCGCAAATTTCCCTCGAAGCAATGAGCAGTAATCAGTCCTAAAGGATAAGCTTCGCAAATAATTAGTAATCAGTAATTAGTAATCAGTAATCAAAAATGCCTAGCTGTCCCCAGTGTCAAAAGCCTGTAGATGCTCAGGCGCTTAGTTGTCCCTATTGTGATAACCCCTTAAAAGCTTTTGGTCATCCTGGTATGCCTTTATACCAGTCATCTGATGGTACTAGCTTATGCGATCGCTGTACCTATCATTTAGACGATACCTGTAATTTTCCCCAACGTCCTGATGCGAAAAGTTGTACTTTGTTTCATGATGCTTCTGTTCCCTTAATTGGAGCTAAAGAGATCCCTGCTAGTCAGCTAGGGTGGCGGGGATTTAAAAACTGGCTCTATCGCTATCGAGGTTTAATTGCGATCGCCTTATTAATTTTAATTAGTGTCACTATTGCTTTGAGTTCTAGCTAATTTGTAATTATTAATCAATTAAACTTTTTTATCTAAACGTGCTGCTGATTCCAATGCAGCCTTGTTTCTCGCTCTTTGAGCATATTTGTGTAGGTGTTCGACGTTAATTCCGCTGAGAATGCTTAAATCTTCTAGTTCAATTCCACGCATTAACATCTCCACGCACCAAGTCTGCCTTGCTTGGTTTATTCCAGGAGACTCTCCTTGAGGAGTAAGCAGATCGTTGGTTAGATTGCGCCAGATTGTCTGTATCTCCGCTGCACTAATAGCATCATTTACATCGTTAATAAAAATTGCAGCCTGTTCATCCTTACGACTTTTTAACCATTGAATTAGAGGATTAATAGTGCTTGAGCCGTAACGAAAACCCATCACCCATTGATTAAGGGGAACTTGTCGTTCATGTCCATAATTTACTTGTAGCAGATGTTGCTGTGGCTCAACTATAGAATGCGATCGCTCTAAATGTAAAACTTCAGTCAAAGATAAACCCGCGCCAAATAGGACATAGATCAAAGCGTATTCTTGCTTACCCGTTTTCTTGGCTTTTTTGAAGAGCGATCGCACTAAACTAGCAGGTAAATCAGCAATTTCGTCTGAATCAACTTTGACAATACTAGTTTCTGTAACCCTAATGCTTGAAGCAAAAGAACCCTGTAAAAACAAAGTTACTAAGCTTTCTAAAAAATCGTTGTGGTCTGACCAATTGATATATCCTTCTGTACTGGACTCCACAATAAAATAGCCGATCAGCAAAAAATTCAACAGATTAACGATTTGTTCTGAAGTTAAATCGCTGGACAAGTTTTCTTTGGCGATCGCTTGTTCTAAATAATCCGCCACATAACGATTTGCCTCACTTAAACCTTTCCCTAATGCTATTCTGTTTTCGACAGGGTAATTTCCCGCTTCCCCGACAATAGAACGAACTAGATCGGGTGCTTTATTTAAGGTACGCAAGCTTTCTTGAGCATATTCCTGTAAGAAGTCGGCTACGTTATCTTTGGCATTTGCCTGTTCGACTAAAGCATGGACTAGTTTTGCAAAAACCGCTGAATCTTGAATTACGGCTAAAAGCAAGCGATACTTGTTGCCAAAATTACGAAACAATGTGACCTCGTTCACCTGAGCGCGTTCGGCGACTGCTTTGGTGGTAGTTTCTGTTACTCCTCTTTCAGCAAATAAATCTAGTGCTGCTTCAATTAGACGTGCTTTGGTGGATTTTCGCGGAGTAGACATATTACAGATCAGAACTGATAATTTTGTTTGTCACTATTGATAGATGACGCTTAACCATAATGATTCTTTAATTATATTTATGCTGAACATTTCAAATACTTTATATTTCAACTACTTGTCCCCATTGCAACCAGAGCATTTTGCTATCAACCACAAGTTTAAATTAAGAAAATGTAAGTATCGCTTGCTTTGTTAAAAATAAATTGTTACACTGCAATATGTAAGCGACACTTGCAAAAGGTAAGAGACTCCGCGATGCCCAAAGAACTAAGGGAACACTAGAGTTATTAGCTTAGTAAGAGTCTTATGGGGTTAGCGCCTAGCGTAATCGCTAAAGCTGCAAAACTCTGTAACTTTAAACATTTGAGGACGAGTTTTTAGTAATGACACAGCAATTGATTGCTCCCAAAAGCCAAATATTGGCTCAACCAGAAGAGAAACTACAGCTATGCTGGGTAAACATCATTTTCTTTGGTGCTTTTCATCTCATTGCGTTATCCGCACCTTGGTTTTTCTCTTGGTCTGCTTTAGGAGTAGCAATTTTCTTTCATTGGCTCACTGGTAGTATTGGTATCTGTTTAGCATATCACCGCATTTTGACTCACCGCAGCTTGGAAGTTCCCAAATGGCTGGAACGTATTTTAGTTACCTGTGGCGCACTAGCATTACAGGGTGGCCCGATTTTCTGGGTAGCAGGACACAATCTACATCATGCTCATACAGAAGACAATGACAAAGACCCCTACTCGGCAAAAAGAGGTTTTTGGTGGAGTCATATGGGTTGGTTGATGTATAAACAAGACAAGTATTTCGATTACGAGCAATATAAAAAATATGCTCCCCGCGCCGACAAAGACCCTTACTATCGTTGGATAAATAAAAACTTTATTCCTCTTCAAATTGCTTTAGGTCTGGCTTTATATGCTTTAGGCGGTTGGTCTTGGGTGGTCTACGGGATCTTTGTTAGAGCCGTAACTCTTTGGCACTGTACCTGGTGTGTCAATAGCGCAACTCACTTCTGGGGTTACAAAAACTTCGAATGTGAAGATGGTTCTCTTAACCTTTGGTGGGTCGGTATCCTCGCTTACGGCGAAGGTTGGCACAACAACCACCACTTCAATCCTCGCGTAGCTAAAGCTGGTCAACGCTGGTGGGAAATCGATGTTACCTGGTGGGTAATTCAAGTGCTGCAAGTTTTGGGACTAGCAAAAAAAGTAGTATCCTAAAGCCAAACTTGTAAGAAAATTAACTATTTAAATACTATTAGCGATCGCCTTGACCAAAAAAAGCGATCGCTTTTTTTATAGCATGAAGCAAGAATCTGTTATTACAATGTTATTACTCAGACGGTTGAGATGATGAGGATGTAAACATGGCAAATAACTCTTCTCCCGTCATGGTTTTGGTTTCGTTAGCAAAAGACCAACAGGATTTAGGATCGCTAATATTTTTCAGGTACAAAACGTTGAGTTTGTAAGGGAGGACGTTCATAGTCGAGCGCTTTTTGTCGGGGAGGTAGCTTAATGTTTTCAACGGGTAAATCTTCATAGGGAACAGTTGCCAAAAAATGACTAATAAAGTTTAGTCGCGCACTTTTCTTATCGTCAGCTTCTACCACATTCCAAGGTGATTCAGAGATATCTGTGGCAGCAAACATATCATCTTTTGCTCTTGAGTAATCGACCCATTTCTCCCGCGCGTGTAAGTCCATCGGGCTAATTTTCCAGCGTTTGGTGGGATCTTTAATTCTGTCTTGAAAGCGTTTTTCCTGTTCGCGATCGCTAACGGAAAACCAATATTTAACTAAAATAATTCCTGAGCGCTGAATCATGATTTCAAACTGGGGACATGAACGCATAAACTCGTTGTATTCATCATAAGTACAAAAACCCATCACCTTTTCTACTCCTGCACGGTTATACCAACTGCGATCAAATAAGACTATCTCTCCTGCTGTGGGAAAATGTGCCACGTATCTTTGAAAATACCATTGATTTCTTTCGCGATCGCTGGGAGTTGCTAACGCCACTACTTTACAAACACGGGGATTTAGAGTTTCACTAATTCGTTTAATGGCACCGCCTTTACCTGCTGCATCTCGACCTTCAAATAGCACGATTATCTTTAAACCTTTGTGCTGTACCCAACGCTGTAGCTTAACTAATTCAACCTGTAACTTTGCTAGTTCTGCTTCATATTTTTTCTTGCTTATTTTCTGATTTGCCTGCTGTTTTTTGCTATTTTTTTTACTCATAATTCTCTTGCTCCATATAGCAATTCATAGTTTACGTTATAGACTAATTTTTCTTTAGGCGCTGATTGAGCTTTAATAAAGGTATAGTAAAAGTTTTTCTGGGCTAGTAGCACTTTAAAAATATCTAGTCATCAGATTATCAATCCAAAATTATATGAAGATCGCAATTACAGGGGCAACGGGGCTAGTTGGCAGTCATTTGGTAGCTCAACTAAACCAAAAAGGACACCAAATTGTAGTCTTAACCCGTAACCCCAGCAAAGCAGAAAAAGTGTTTCCCGCCTCCACTTTTGCTAATTTAGAAATTGTTCAATATACTCCTCAAGAGTCGGGGGAATGGCAACAAAGCATTTCTGGTTGTGATGCAGTAATCAATCTGGCGGGAGAACCAATTGCTGAACGTTGGAGTAACCAGCAAAAACAGGCAATCATGGAAAGTCGCCAGCTAGGAACTAGAAAATTAGTGGAAGCGATCGCGATCGCCGAACAAAAGCCACAAGTGTTAGTTAGTGGGTCGGCGATCGGCTACTATGGCACCAGCGAAACCACAACCTTTGACGAAACTAGTGGATCGGGTAGTGATTTTTTGGCGCAGGTCTGTCAAAATTGGGAAACTGAAGCACAGAAGGTAACCGAACAAGGAGTACGTTTGGTTATTCTAAGGATCGGTATTGTGCTGGCTAATGGTGGTGCATTAGGGAAAATGATCGGCCCTTTTAAGATGTTTGCTGGTGGCCCTATTGGTAGCGGTAAGCAGTGGTTTTCTTGGATTCACCGCCATGATTTAGTTAATTTAATCTGTCAGGCGGTGGAGAATCAATCAATGTCGGGAGTCTATAACGCTACTGCACCTAACCCTGTGCGGATGGGTAAGCTATGTCAAACTTTAGGGGAAGTGATGAATCGTCCTTCTTGGCTACCCGTACCTGATTTTGTTTTAGAACTCTTACTGGGTGATGGAGCGATCGTGGTTTTGCAAGGACAGCAGGTATTACCCACCAAGACACAGCAGCTTGGGTTTAACTATCAATATCCAGAGCTTAAAGCTGCTTTGGCAGATATTGTTAATTGACTATAGTCATTCCAATTAATTGACCTATGCTGGCACATGATGCGAGAATCGATAATCCTCGTAGGGGCGATTCGCGAATCGCCTCTACTAGTAGTTCTCTGTTACGACAGTTTTGCCTAGAACCAAGCACTAACGCGATTTATGACCAAACCAGCTACGTTCTTTTACTTGAGAATACTTACAGTCTAGTAATTCTACAACATCACTCATTTCGCCGTTGCTTTTTACCCAACCCTCCTCAACATCAGGGAAATCTATTTTACAGTTCTCGCATTTTTTTTCTGAGTAAAATCGAATCGGACACCAGAAAGATTCGACATTTCGCAGCATTTCTGTCCCCAGCGACCATACTCCCGTCATCCAGTCGCAATATAAACACCAAATTAGGTCATAACCAACTAAGCCTGTAAACTTTTGACGAGAGACATTTACCCAATCGCGAGCTTGATATTTAGGCAACCCTACTAGCCATGTCAAGGGAGGATAAGCGAAGATTTCGACGAATCGAACTGTCCAAAAACAGGGGAGCGCTAATAAGGTGATCCAAACTGCCAGATGATTACGCCAACCGCCAACGATACGGCTCAAGGTAGGAAAAATTTTTGGTTCTCGGCGACTTTTATAGTTGACTAGCTCATGAAAAATAATCCAAATCCAAACTGTACTGAATTGGGCAATTAATGCAGCGATCGCACCTCTTCCTCCAGCTATCAAAGAGCCAACTAGTAAAGGGAACAACATAAAGTATGCCAGCAATAAATCGATTCCTGGTGCCTGGCAAAGTGAATCTGCTAACTGTTCTCCTGGTTTGCCTAAACGAGACGGGAGATGAAGTAACAAGGAACTGCAAACTAAAATTGTTGTCAATGATAAATAAACTTGAATTAGTAAATTCA
Organism: Pleurocapsaceae cyanobacterium CSU_1_1; assembly: GCA_012034765.1. Classification (GTDB taxonomy): domain Bacteria; phylum Cyanobacteriota; class Cyanobacteriia; order Cyanobacteriales; family Xenococcaceae; genus Waterburya. Next base: position 35,415 of record JAAUOU010000020.1, read on the forward strand.
TGTAAAAATCTCCTGGATTTAAGTCCCATGCAGCGTAAAGCTTAAAATAATCGACTCAGTATTGATTTTATTTTGTTTAATATTTTGTAATGCTCACTTTTTTTAATTGTACATATAATACTTTTATATATAGATTACGTAATATCAAATAGATACAAGTAAGTCAAAAACTTAATAAATGATTAATAAAATAGCCATTAGTGACTAATGCTAGTTTATCTACATTTTTTCATGGCTATATATGTTGATAAGCTAAATTGCCAATCTTATTTTAAATAGGTTGACAACGAAAAAAAATAAATTTTATAAGGTTTTTTTTGCTAAATTTTTAGCAAAAAGCTTGAATGTTATAGTCTTGAGTCGATAAAACAATTATCAACAATCATCAACTGGAAATTTTTGATTTTACAGTAGTTTATAGCTGTTAACATTAATTTAATTCAGGAGAAAAACTATGAGTTCTACTTTACAACTTCGCTCCCATAAGCAAAATTCTCTTTCCCGAAAAGATAGTAAAGTAATTGATACTTTGCTAAGTCAAAATATTCAAGTTCTCATTGAAGAAGAAGCGCAATCTCAATCAAATCCTTGGGATATTATTTGTCAAAGCGATCGCCGAAACTATGTACTCCAGCAATTTGTTCAGCTGAAAACTTTGGGTTTAGGAAATACTTATGCAGCAGGATTTTGGCATTGTGCCAGATTAGATCTTTTGTTTGAACGTCTTTTTGCTCTCAATTTAAGTACCAAGTCTAACTCCATTCTATTTGAGATGCCCAATTCACCCGCATTAATTTTGGAACAGTTACTGTATAAGTTTTTTAATGTCTCTTTAATTAAGCAACATGATGTAGCAAAAATACACTATGACTTACCGACAGAGCTATATGAAAGCTTTCTCGAAGAATCAATGAAATATACGACTGGAGACTGGACAGGATTAGAGCGAATTCCTGAAAACTTGAATACTGCTCAAAGACAAAACCTAGAATATTGGGTTAATGAACTACAAATTCGGGATGGAGATATTATTCTTGATTGTGGCTGTGGGTGGGGAACTTTACCTCAACATTTAGCCAATCGTTTCGATCTTACCTATATTGGCATTACGATTTCAGATGTACAGGTAGATTACTGTCGCTCGAAATTTGCGGGAGTTGCCAATTTCTATTTTTATAATCACAGCTACCATAATCAATATCAAAAAATTCTTGCCGAATCTGGTGTCGATCGCATTACCAAGTGCATCTTTTTAGAAACTATCGAACATGGTGGAACTAAAAACTGGGGAGATATCCTCCACAATATCCGCACAATTATCACTCAAGATGGTCTTTTGGGTATTCAAACCAATGGAGCAGATCATTCAGTCTTGGTGAGCGATCCCTATATCAATCGCTATATATTTCCTCATCTGGCTTTAGGCTCTCCTTCTGAATTAGGTAAAGCGATTGAGAAAAACCGTCAGTTTATTATGTGCCGACAAAACAATATTTCTCAACACTATGGAGTAACTTGGAGAACTTGGAATTATTACTTCCAAAATAACTGGAGTAAAATCGAGCCTTGTATTAATAAAATCATCGATTCAACCCCATTTTCCACCACAGCAGAATGGAAACGTCATTGGGAATATTTCTTGTTACTTTGTGCGGGTGCTTATGATGCAGGAACTTATCCTCAGCTTTATCAACTTACTGCCAAACCCAATTTTTTTCCTAACTAGTACCGCTACGCGGAAGTCAAAAGTCAAAAGTCAAAAGTCAAAAGTATCACAAGGGTCAATACTTTTCGTTTAGGAAGATAGGGGATGTAGGGATGTAGGGATATGGGGAGATAATTAATCACCAATCCCCTAATTTTTTAATTCCCCATTTTGTCAGTTCTTCAAACTAAATTGTTAAACAAGAAGTATTGCCACAAGAGTATAACATCACAAGTTTAACCGTTTAAAGCCTCTTCTAATTGAGCTAATAGCCAGGACGTAGCCCTATTACCAACCAAGAAATCCTGATATTTGACTTGCCAAAGTGAGGGAATCAAAAGGTTTATTAATTACTCCTTTTGCTCCTGCATTATAAAAGCGACGGCGATCGCTGGCTTGAGCTTTGGCAGTAATAAAAATAGTCGGAATGTTTTTGGTTTCTGGGTTAGACTGCAACTTGGCTATAGTTTGAATACCGTCTAGTTCGGGCATCATGGCATCTAAGAGGATAGCATCTGGTTTTTCTTTTTCGGCGATCGCAATTCCTTCCTTACCGCTAGAGGCACTCATCATTGACCAACCAGCCTCGTATTCAAGACAAAACTGCGCCAGGGTTTTGATGTCATCCTCATCATCAATAAATAAAATACGTTTTACATTCATGTATTAAAGTTAAAGTCAGATAAAATCTTTAAGATTTTATTTTTAAGGATTTTATCTGTTAAATATGATTATTTTGTGATGGTTAATTATTTCCAAAACTTATATTATAGCAGTTAGGAAATCAGGACAGGATAATCATAAAAGTTTTGTATTAAAAATACTATGCATAGATTACAATTTTCCCTGACTTCTGACTACATGTGGCTGACGCGAAGCTTATGCGAAGCGGTACACCCAACTAAGCGGCGCAAGCCCTTTAGGGAATCCTTTAGGAAAAGCCTTTGTGACTTCTGACTTCTGACTTTTGACTTTTGACTTCTGACTTCTGTACGGGCGAATGGCGACGCGACGTAAGGAGCTAATCCTTTAGGGCATTCGCCCCTACTTCTGACTTTGAATGCGTTTCAAACGATTGAGAATGCGGTTGGCTAATACAGAGCCAGTTACAGGCTTACAAATATAATCATCAGCACCCATGTTGAAAGCTTGATTCTTAGTTTGGTTGTCTTGATGTACGCTCAGAAATAAAACTGGTAGATGCTGCCAATAGCGATCGCTTCTTAAAATCTGACAGAGTTCAATGCCATTTAGATCGGGCATATCTATATCTAACACTAAGATGTCTGGCTCTGTACTCTCTAAAACTTCCCAAAACTGAGTCGATTTATCTAAAATATTTATTTCAAAGCCCCAGGGTTCAAGAGAGATTAACAAAGATAATAGTAGTTGAGGATCGTCATCGATAATTAGCACTTTGTTAGCCTTACCAAGATTGTCCATTAACTCGGAAATGGCTTTAACTGCTATTAGTGGTTCTACTGGGTGCTGCAAAATTAAATTTCCTCCGCTACGAGCAAAATTTAGACGATCAAACAATTGGGGAGATTCAGCAATTGCAACTATAGGTACGTTAGGTTGGTGTTGATGTAGCTGTTCGAGAAATTCTAAGTCTTCTCCATCAGGAAAAACAATCTTATGTAGCAGAGCATCGATAGATTCTCGTTCAAGTATTCTCTGAGCTTGAGTTAAATCTGTAGCAATATGAGTCTTCATGCCATGATTATCAGCTTCAGTCATCAACTGTTGATCGAGATTTGGATCGTGACTGGGATCAATAATCAATAGCGAAATATTTTTGCTCAGTACATCTTTAATTTTCTCAAATGGCTGGTGCTGTAAATCGGCTCTCAGGGATGTTGTCAGGTTAGTCAGCTGTTCTAAGTCTTCTGGCTTGAGTGGATTGTGATCCACAAATAGTTCAAATTGCTTGGCAATCTTCGATCCCTCTGGGAAACCAAAGCATCCTAACGAACCTGCTAATTTATGAGCCGAATTTTTGGCTTGTGCCTGTAATTCTGCTGTGACATTGTTTTCGGCTAAGGCGATCGCTAGCTTTTCTAGGCTAGCCAATCTTTCAAAAGCTAAATCTTTAAACTGTAACCAAATCTGATTAATATCGGCGGTTCTCTTTGGTGGTTGAGGATTAAGTTGAGACAGCGTCTCAGCTGTATGATTGTCGTCATCTGTCTTTAGCCGATAGCCTACACCGTAAACTGTTTTAATCGTATCTTTTGCCATTCCAACCGCTTTGAGCTTTTGGCGTAATCCTTTAATGTGAGTTCTAACCGCCTCCTCTCCTGGCGGATCTTCCCCTGCCCAAAGATTGTTGATAACTGCCCCTGGACTGAATACCTGTTGTGGGTGACGCATGAATAGTTCCAACATGCCGTATTCTTTGGGAGTTAGAGGCAAAAGTTGCTGTTTGTGGTGAACTTCATGAGTTTTGGGATCGAGCTTAAGGTTTCCCCATTCTAAGATCGGGGAGGATATGCTAATTTCGCGACGTAGCAACGCTCGAATTCGTGCAGTTAATTCTTCAAAATCGAAGGGTTTGACCACATAATCATCTGCACCAGAGTCCAACGCTAATACTTTATCATTTTGGCGATCGCGAGCAGTCAAGAGCATAATTGGCATAGTGTAGCCTTCTGCTCTAATTTGCTGACAAAGCTCTACCCCATCAATGTCGGGCAGCATCCAGTCTAGAACTACTAGATCGAAGTCAAACAGCAACACAAACTCCCAAGTCATTTCTCCTGTGGTGGCAATATCCACCGCATAACGCTGCTCAACTAGCTTGCTTGCCAGTGCTTCCATCAATTGTTCGTCATCGTCTACAAGCAAGATTCTCATTAGTCTGGATTGGCCTGGTAGGTACTTCTCATTAATATACTATCGAGAAACTCTTGTTAAGAAAAATCGAAGTTTTTTATTACTCATTACTCATTATTTGCCCCTGATAAGGTATAAAGGTAGGCAGAAGCTCCCGTCTGCTCAAACGAGTCTCTTTTTTGACCGATGCGATCGAGATATTCAATTATTTCTGCTTTTTTTTCGGCATTTGCACGCAAAATAAACCAAACTCGACGATCCTTTAATGGTTGCAACTCTTTACCCAAATCCTGCTGTAAATCTTGCTTTTGCTCATCGCTATCAAAGTTAACTGTGCCGAGAGTATAGTCTAGATTGTTATATTTTTTTAACTTTAGATAATAAGTAAAAGCTAGGTTGCCCTCTGCATAAACGTATACCTTATCTCCTGGTTGATTTTGCTCCACCACATATGCCAAAACTGGTTTAACTTCCTGTTTTAATTCAGGTTTAACAAGTAAGGTACTAGATCTGTAAATTGGCAGGATCGTTAAAGCAACCAAAGATATAATTCCTAACATTGCCATCAACCGAGTTCCTCTGGCGCTTGTGCCTCGATTTAGCTGCTTTATTGGCGACAGCATCAAGACAATTCCTTCCGCTACGATCATCATCCCGAAAGGTGCTAAAAATAGAGTCAGACGATCTTGAAAAGGATATTGATGAAGATAAGCAGCGAGTATGCTAGCGACAAATGGAGCAATTAGAGCAAAAAAGAGCGTCCGATTGTGGCGATACCAGGCAATACAGCCGACGATAAAAGCAAAAATACCAATGCCGTCAGTTATACCCAAAAACCCCATGGGATGATAGAAAAACTTAGCTAACGCATCGAATAACCACAAAATATCAGCGAATGAATCTGGATATCGCCCTGCCCAAGAAGAACTTAGATCTTCATTGTTCACAGCATCGGCAATATTAATTAAGTAGAACAAACCGAAACTAATCAACCAGGCAACATAAATTCCCAGACGATTGATGATAATTTTTCCCCAGGATCTTCTCGAAGCCGTGCCTAAATTCCATCCCTCCATTCCTGCCATAACTAAAACCGCAGGATAAGAAAGCCAGATTGCTAAACTACCCAAAGCAGCAAAACCCAGCATTTCTTTAACTTTTAAAATTCGATGTTGAGCTTCAACTATAAACCAAAACAGAATTAGCGCGATCGCCACATCGCTAGAGTAAGGTTTTAATTCGGTGGAAAAGTAAACAGTAAAACGAGTACAGGCAAATAAACACAGAGCGATCGGTGCAGCCCAAGTTGAACTATATCGGCGCACCAAAGCATAAAACACCCCCAAAGATATAATGCTGGCAATAAACGGCAATAACCTGAGAGCATATTCGCTGTTACCCCACAATTGCGTCGCCAGTTTTTCAACCCAGAGAAAACCGAGAGGTGCTGACTGATTATAATCTAGGGTTTGAGATAACTCTCCGTAAGAGCGATCCAGAATATTGACAGCTAAACTAAGTTCATCTCCCCAAAGCGATCTATTACTGAGATATTGAACGGTTCGAACTAAAATACCCCAAAAAATGCCCAATAAAGCTAGATAATTAGCATATTTAGTCCAATTTACTTGATTGAAATTATTGTTTGACACCGCAAAACACTCAAATAGTTTCACTTATTAAACATCAAACATAGTTAGCTGGCAGCAATTATCTCAAAAACTACATAGAACCCATTTGCTATCTTATTCTTTGATTCTGCCAATCTGCTCGGTTCAAGCGATAAACAAAACAGTCATCATCACCAAACCATCGCTGCTCGACAAATTGGAAGCCAAAACGTTCATAGAAGCGATGAGCGCGGGTATTATTGGCGAGAGGATCGATCAGCACTGCCGTCACAAAAGGCTCGCTGAAACATCGAGCAAGGGCAAGCTGCATCATTTGTGTGCCATAACCTTTGCCCAAATCAACCTCTTCACCAATCCAGATGTCAATAGCACGAAGATTTGTGGGAACATCACCCCAATAATGGCTATCTTCAAATTTACTTGGCAAGTTCCGCTTCAATTGCCTTAATCAACTCACCAGAAGTAGGAGTGACACCACTACCAAAGCGAGCGACAACATCACCCTGTTTGCTAATGAGAAATTTCTCAAAGTTCCAGGCGACATCGCCTTTTGGCTCTATAGAGTTGGTGAGAGTTTGGTATAAAGGATGTTGCTCAGGCCCTTTGGCATGTACCTTATCCATCATGTCAAAACTAACGCCATAGCTAGTTTCACAAAACTTAGCAATCTCTTCGTTCGTTCCAGGTTCTTGTGCGCCAAAATCATTACAGGGAAAGCCCAGCACTCTTAAGCCCTTTTCGCGGTAATCTTGGTTTAGCTGCTCTAATCCTTTGTATTGGGGAGTGTAGCCACAATAAGAAGCGACATTAACAATTAACAATACCTTACCCTGATAGTCAGCAAATGTTTCAGATTTGCCTTCGATATTTTTGACGGCTAGATCAGATATATTGCTCATATTCTCCTAAAAACTCGATTAATTAAAGATGTCAGATCGTACTCTATCATCCCTCGATACTCAGGTTATCAAAATTGGTGACTTATCTGTCAGGGTTGCTGCTGACGCGATTGAATTAACCCAAGATGTAACGACGCTGGCACAAGATTATCTTCAATCATTGCTTGAGCAACAAGAAACTGTCAGGATTATTTTAGCAACAGGCAATTCACAGCTGGACTTTTTAACAGCGATCGCCCAAGGAAATCTACTAGATTGGTCACGGATTATTTTTTTCATCTCGATGAGTATCTGGGAATAGCTGCCGATCATCCTGGTAGCTTTCGTTATTATTTATATCACCAGGTAGAAAAACCGCTACAGCCACGGCAATTTTATTACCTCGCAGGAGATGCTCAACAACCCTTAAAAGAATGCGATCGCTATCGTAATTTATTACAGCAGCAAACCATTGACCTTTGTATGTTGGGCATCGGAGACAACGGACATCTAGCTTTTAATGAACCTAGCGTCGCCGATTTTAACGATCCACAAGTGGTAAAGTTAGTGAAGCTGGAAGCAAAGACGCGCCAACAACAAGTAAACGGAGGCTACTTCGGAGATTTAGCAGCAGTCCCCAGCTATGCCTACACTTTAACTATTCCTACAATTTGCGCTGCCAAGCGAGTATTTTGTTTGGCAGGAGGCAGTCATAAGACACAAGTTGTCAGACAGACTCTCAAACAGGCGATCGCGCCTAATTTCCCCGCAACTATCTTACGGACTTTACCTCACGCAACTTTATTTTGCGATCGCGATTCTTTTGATAATTGACTGCTCACCGCCCTAAAGGGATCGATGATTCTAGCTTTTAGCTTTTAGCTTCTAAAACTACTGATGATGTATAGGTGCGATCGCAGAAACCCTAAAATTACCAACAGTAAAATATCGAGAAGACAAAAAATAAAAACAGTGTCATAATGCAAAAAAATGACACAATATATAACTAAAGTCAATGCACAAGGACGGATCGTAATCCCTATTGAGTTACGTCAGCAATTAGGACTTGTAGCTGGATCTAAACTCATTGCGCGGTTAGAGGGAAATCGGCTCGTTTTGGAGAAGCCTGATGATGTGTTTCAGCGTCTGCGCTCGACGTTTAATTCCTCAGAGTCACTGGTAGAAGAGTTAATAGCAGAGCGAAGAGTTGAAGCTGCTAATGAGTAATGGTTACGTAGTCGATGCCTCAGCGATTTTAGCATTGCTGAACGATGAGACAGGAGCAGATAGAGTTCAGTCCGTCTTAGAAAATGCAACTTGTTTTATGTCAGTCGTCAATTGGTCAGAGGTTGCTCGAAAATTAATAAGTAAAGGGCAAGTAGTAGAACCAGTAGCGGAGAGTTTGCAGGCTGTTGGGTTGGAATTCAAAAGTTTTGATTATAGTTTAGCTGTAGCAACGGCTCAAATTGAAGCTCCATCACTTTCGTTGGGAGACAGAGCCTGTTTGTCTTTGGCTGCTACTTTAGGAGCAATAGCACTAAGTGCAGATCGAATCTGGCTGACTTTTGACATTGGTGTTACTGTCGAGTTAATTCGCTGAACAGCAAAATATTAAAAACAAATATTATGTTGAAGTTCCTCCGTTAATGCGATCACAAAAATCCTCGAAATTACAACAATAAATGACCTGCTGTTTTGCCGTTTGCAGGAGTCGATCAATTAACGTCAATACCTCTTTTCCCGTCATTGCCAGCAGCCAATTACTTACCCTTTAACGATCTCCCCAAAATCAGCTAAAACCCTGGCGTGATTCCGCAACAATCCTAAAAGATTCAAGCGATTGCGTTTAATATCAGGATTTTCTGACATTACTAAGACGCTGTTGTCGCCATCAAAAAAGTTACTTACCACAGGAGCAATTGTCTTCAAACCATCAATTAGTGATTGATAATTGCGCTCTTGTTGTGCTGCTTCTGTCTGGGATAATAAATCACTGAGGGCTTGATAAAATTCTCGCTCAGAAGATTCTGCAAACAGTTCGGGATTAACTAAGCCTTGAGGATCTAGAGTCTGTGTATCCAAATCTCCTTGACTTGCCAGACGTGATGAACGATTAATCGTTGCGTAGATCTCATTTAGTTTGCCGTTTTTGCGGGCTGATTGTAAAAATAAAGCGCGATCGCGAATATCTAATAAATCCTCTAAAGCTCTTTGGGCATATTCTGGATCGTTATCTCCCACCACCCCATTAACTAGGTCATAATCCACCTGCTTTTCATCCTGTAGCAGTGTCCTTACTCGTTGCAGAAAGAACTCTTGCAAGGCTGTTAACGGGGACTCGCGATCGCTGTGAGCGGAAACAAAATCGGCTGAACCCTGCTCTAATAATTGATTGAGATTAAGCGGTAAATCTGCCGACCAAATAATGTTCACAATGGCGTTAGCTGCCCGACGCAGAGCAAAAGGATCAGATGAACCAGTCGGAATCAACCCTAGACCAAAAATCCCGATTAGAGTATCAAGGCGATCCGCCAAACCAACCACCTGACCATTTAAGGTAGTGGGCATAATATCACCTGCGCATCTAGGCAAATAGTGTTCAAAAATGCCCTTGGCTACAGTTGCTGACTCACCACTAACTACTGCATATTTTTCCCCCATCACGCCCTGTAGTTCAGGAAACTCATAAACCATCTGGGTGACTAAGTCTGCTTTGCATAATAAAGCAGTGCTTTCAATCTCATTTTGCTGGGATTCATCTACGTTTAACTGTTCGGCAATCATTCTTGCCATATCAATAATGCGGTCAACTTTGTCCCGCATCGAACCTAAATCTTCCTGAAAGGTAACGTTCTCTAACTCAGGCAAATAGGTATCTAAATGCTCATCACAGTCTGCCTGATAAAAAAATTGTGCATCTGCGAGTCGGGCGCGAATAACTCTACCATTTCCTTCGGCAATAATATTTTGCTTCTTAGGATCGCCATTGGAAATAGTAATAAAGTTGGGCAACAAAGCGCCTCCTTGCTCCTGATGAAGGGGAAAATAACGCTGATGGCTAACCATTACCGTCGTGATTACTTCCGTTGGTAAAGTAAGAAATTCCGCCTCAAATTTACCTGTAACTGCGGTGGGATATTCAACTAAATTAACAACTTCCGCCAGTAAATCTGGGTATATTTCTGCTTGTGCGCCTATTTCTTTAGCTCTCGCCCAGATATCTGCTTCAATCTTTTCCTTTCTAACTTTAGAGTCTACTTCTACCCCAGCAGAGCGCATTGTCGCAACATAATCTGTCGCTTGAGCAATGGCGATCGCTCTGGGGTGCAATACTCTGTGTCCGCGAGAAATGCGATCGCTTTGAATACTTGCTGAACCATTAACTAATTCTAAGGGTAGAACCTCGCTATTCCACAGCGCCACCAGCCAGCGAATCGGGCGAGCAAAACGTAAGTCACCATCTCCCCAGCGCATAAAGCGTTTGCCTTCTAAACCAGTAATCCACTCTAGGCATAGGTCTGGTAGAATCTCTGCCGTCTGACGACCTATAATCTGCTTTTGGATAAAGACAAATTCGCCTTTGTCAGTATCGCGAATTTCTAAATCTTCCAGGCTCACCCCCTGCTTACGGGCAAAACCCTCGGCTGCTTTGGTAGGCTGGCCATTTTTGAATGCTGCTGTTACTGGAGGCCCTTTAATCTCTTCTTCTCGGTCTGCTTGGCGATCGGGAATGTTCTGAAGCAATACGGCTAAACGGCGAGGAGTTCCATAACACTCAACTTTGGCAGGATTAAGAAATTGCGCCGATAAACTATGAGGAATTTTAGTCTGCCATTGCGCGATCGCACTACTAACAAAATCTGCGGGTAATTCTTCTGTACCGACTTCCAACAAAAAATTAGCCATAAACCATAAAAAAGATCTGCTTACTGCCGTATCGTATCGTTTAAACAGGATAGCAGTTATCCGTAGTTCATTCTTAGTTATTCCTGTTCAATCCAAGATTCTGAAGATTGTATCTACTCAAGCTACGAGTTAATTCTTAATTGAATAACAATATATTATAAATTTTTTAAGTTATTATCAGAAATCTATATCTCCACTCGGATAGATACAAATAGACATAAGATAAGCTTAAGCAAATATCTAGCAATTTAGGGCAATAACGCTTAAATTAAGCTAATTTCCGGGAATTGCAATGTCACAAAAGTATACGAAATATTGTCAATTTATGAGGAAATTTTTTAAAATGTGTCCTTGAAGTTATCTGGATTTTTATCTTTCCCCTGCTAGGTTTTCTAGGTGTACAAATTGCCGAACTAAGGTGCAGACGCACCCTGGTCAGAATTATCAGCAAGACTTACCGTACAAAAATAGTCTTGATTTTCCGTTTCTGACCGTAAAAAATACAAATCTTAATTTTAGAACAAAAACATGCAAGATTCCTTAACTACTGAAACTACTGAAAACGTTGATTCAACTTACGTTGACAATGCTGGCAGCACGGAAAATTCAGGAACTAATGATAATTTATATAGTGGAGATACTCCAGAGAGTGAGGTAAGCGACTCGGTCTTTTACGACACGACTACCGATCAAACTGAGATTGATCAAACTACTACTGATCAAACTGAGATTGATCAAACTACTACTGATCAAACTCAGAT
>JAAUOU010000021.1 GCA_012034765.1 Pleurocapsaceae cyanobacterium CSU_1_1
TGGGCAATTTAATAATGTAACCCGTAGGGACGTTCCATGGAATGTCCCTACGGTATTTATGGGTAAAACCATGACATTAAACAACAAAAAATTTGGTCGTAAATACACCAGATTAAAAAACTATAATTATGCTGCCAATGGCTATTATTTCGTAACCATTTGCACCCATGAAAAACAATGTTTTTTCGGCGATATAACCAACGGAAAAATACAATTATCCACTGTAGGAAAAATTGCCCAACAATATTGGTCGGAGATACCACAACATTCCAAACATACATATGTGGATGAATTTATCATAATGCCCAATCACGTCCACGGCATAATTATCATTGACAATCCAGATAATCCCCGTAGGGTCGTCATCGAGACGACCCTACGGATGTTGAACGGGATCTGTCACAAACAATGTCCAAATTATCGCCAAAATCAGGCACATTGAGCGTAATCATCGGTTCCTATAAATCATCAGTCACACGATGGTGTCGCCAAAATGGTGATGATATTTTCAATGGCAATCTAGGTTTTACGAAAATATTATTCGCGATGACAAATCCTTAAACAATATTCGTCGATACATTATTAATAATCCTACAAAATGGACAGAAGATAAAAATTATGTAAATTAAAAAATGCGATCGCATTTCTACTGTTATATTTAGCTGATCAAAATTGTAAACCGTGCGAATTACATCAAAAATATGACAAACTTATCCGATGAGCCTTTACAAGGACAAGCGTTACTGCAAATGATTACGGAAGTCTGTCGCTTACCTCGTAATGAACAAGCGATAAGATGCGGTTACCACACGATCAAAACTCTTGAAGATGGGCAATCCTTTAAGGAAGCAAACTTGAGAGAATTTTATGATGCAGTTTTAACTGCTAAAGGAGTTTTCAAAGAAGATGTAAATTCTCAGACAGTTCAATCCAATAAAAATCTTCAACTACCTTTAGAACTAGAACCTTATCGAGAAAAGCTTGAAGCAACTGTTAAACCATATATCAAAATTCAAACTCAGTTAACTCAAAAAGCGACTTGGTGGCAAAATTAAAAAAATGTGATTTCTCTGAAATTTTATATCACTGGGACTGTAGTTAAAACTATAAAGCAATCATTAATGTTAAAAAGAGTTATGGCGATCGCTTTATTATTTCTTATAACCCTCTTCTGTCACTCTCCGATATTTCCTATTAATAAAAGATTTTCAACGGTAACGATATCAATCAATTGAACCATTTAAGTCAAATTTTTCTACCAGGCGATCGCTCTTTGTGAATTTATATTAGTAAATAACAAAGCAATCGTTTAGTAGACAAGGGTTACAGAATTTAGAAATGACAAAAGTTTTCGGAAAGTGACAAAAGAGGGGTAAGCTTTAAATATTTAACTAACAATAACGATTAGATGTAGATTTTACGGGTATTTTGATGACATCCATTGCAATTTTAGGTGAATATCAACCAACATCTGAAACACATCTAGCAGATGACTGGATTTACTAACTCAGGTATTACACCAGAACAAGCAGTTAAAGGATTACTGGTTCGCATTGACGAATTGAATTTAGAAAATACAGGAACTTTCTGGCATTCTAATGGTGAAATCTTGCCTTGGTAAAAATATCAAGGCGCTATGTCAGATGATTACATCAGTCTAAAGAAGTGCTTTAATTTAAAATGCTTCAAAGCCTTGAAAAAACTAAGATACAGCCATTTTAAACTTAAATAAATATCTACCTTAAGATCGACGAAATGATCGAGTCGATCAGGCAATATAATAATTATTCCTAATCAAAAAAAGACCGTAGAGTATCTTGGCTAAAGCTAATTTAATTAGCACATAAACTGAGTTTATTAACCTACTTTCTAGGTATAAAAGTTCTAAACTGGGTTGTTAAGTTTATCTTAGCAAATCTTTAAATATAAAAGATTTAATAGCCTGAATCAAATAGAACATAGATAGAGTGATTAGGCTTATTTAATTGACGACCCAATAGAATAATTCATTATCAAAATCAAAACTGAGAGAAATATCATTATGGCTTATACAGAACCAGCAAACAATCGAGCAGTTGAAACATTTATGGTGGCTGATGATCGAGATCGAATCAGATGGGGTCCAATTATCGCAGGCATATTTGTCGCCATTGCAACTCAGCTAATTCTCAGTGCATTGGGGGCAGCAGTTGGTTTAAGCGTTGGTGCTACAGGTGGTGCATTAGGTATTTGGTCAATAGTTAGTCTACTGTTGGCTTTGTTTATTGGCAGTTGGGTTGCTGCTAGTGGTTCTGCACCCATGAACCGTAAAACTGCCTTGCTTCAGGGATTAATCTTGTGGGCAACTACATTAGCACTCAGTGCTTGGCTGTTGGCGAGTGGGGTATCGGGAGCATTTGGTGTCGCAGCATCTAATGCAGGCGAGGTGTTAAATCAAGTACAGCAGCCTGGAGGGGCAACCGTGCCAAATCAAGTGCCTAATATCTCCAATAGTCAGCTTAAGGAGGTTGCTGATGTATCTGGTAAAGCAGCTTGGTACTTTATTATTGGTTCGCTTTTGGGGCTAGTAGCATCTCTAATTGGGGCTTCAGTTGGCGCCAAAAAACCCAGAACAGTACGTAACGCCGTAGTTTCCGATCCTCAAGTACCTCAAAACCTTGTTCAATAGATAGTCAGAAAAATAGTTGAGATAATAGAGGACAAATGATTTAGGTTAGCCTGATTTTTTGTCCTCTATTGATTTTTAATCAAGAAGTGAATTAGCAATATTTTAAACAAACTAAGATATAAATGAGGCGTAAGTTAATTTCATCTTTCTCATGTCTGAAAATGGCGATTACAAGAGTTCTGGCGCAGATAAGCGCGATCGCTATCTAGAAATCTATGTGGAGGCAAATCAGCCTGAATTACTTCAGGGTTTGGATGAATGGTTACGCTTAGGTTTAATTAGCCCAGAACAAATTAAAAAGATTGCTCGTAATCATTTAAGCTGTGCTTTACCTATTGCTGAAGTTGTCGAATCTATCTCGTCAGCAGAAATTAATCCTCTTAGTCAGCAAAGTGAGCTACCCCAACTTTTAGACAATGCTTTTATACTTCACCCATTGCAAAGAGTTTTTCAGAGTTTTTTAGATGAATTAAGTATTCGCTGGCTGCTATTTCTGGGGATCTTCTTAGTGATAGTTTCTTCAGGAGTTTTGGCTGCTAGTCAGTGGCAAAATTTTCCAATTATGGGACAATATTTGCTTCTTTTGGCTTACACTCTAGGCTTTTGGGGGATTGGATTTTGGACAGGTAAAGATTTAAAACTAACTTCCCAAACTTTAACAGCGATCGCAACTCTTTTAATTCCGATTAACTTTTGGGCAATTAGTCACTTGGGGTTGGGAGGTAACTTGTTAGAATGGGGGGTGATTGTGCTTGCTGTTGCTACTTTAGCTGCTGCTAGTTATCTTTCTGGGCAAGGCAAAGGCAGCAAATTGTGGCTAAGGCTGCTGTTTTGGGTATTGAGCTTTTTACAGCTTGGGTGGCAAATTCCTCATTTCGCTTCAGTGGCTATATATGGGGGGATGGGATTAATTGCTTGGACTCATTATCGCTTGTTGTCAGGGCGTAAATACCCCGTAGTTAGTTTATTATTTGTCTTGGCGGCATGGTCATTATTACTCGGCAGAAGATTAATTAGCGCTACCTATTCACTGCCTAATTATAGTTTGGCGATCGCAATTTTTGCCTGGCTTGTTGCCACAATTTATTTAAGTCAAGCTAGAAAAACGAAGGTTATTGCCTTAAAACGTAAGTCAACCGCGATTACTAACGCTTTTTTGGGCAAAGTTGCCCGGGTTTTCTGTACTATTCTTTTTATTTTTAGCTGGTTAGTTTCAATTAGGGCAGGGTTGCTTAATTCCCCCCTCTATTTTTGGCAAACGGTGGGGATCAGCGCTTTAGCAATTCACCTATTTAGCCAACATTTGACCCTTTATTGGCGCAAGTCGGATTTAACTGCGCTCTTTGTGATTGGCTTACAGACTCTTTATATCTGCAAAGAATTAATTCCCAACAGCATTCGCAATCAAGCTTTAGATTTTTCTGTGGCGGTGAGTCAGAGGTCATATTTTCCTGAATCTGTGTTTGGCGTTACCTTGTTTCCCTATGTCATGCTGTTTGTGTTGATTGCCTCTTGGTTATATAAGCAAAAGAAAACCCAGCTAGCATTATATAGCGAAGATCTAACCCTAATTTTGGGTATTGTCTTAACCAGTCTGAGTTTAGTCAATCCTACTTGGCGATCGCTAAATCTGCTGTTATCAACTCTAACTTTGAGCTATATTGTCCGAATTCGTCAGCCCATGAGGAACAGTTTAGTTTATTGTACGCACCTATTAGGCTTAATTACTCTAGTAAATGCGATCGCCGTGATTGATCCCAACTTAGATCTAGCTGGGTGGGGCAGTATTTGCCTTGGGTTGATGATCATTGAGTGGAGTTTTTACCTAAGACAGATCGGCTACAAGCGCAGTAAAGTTGCTACTCCTATTAAACAAAGCTGCTGGTATTTTGGTTTGCTTCTAAGTGCCGTTAGCTATACCTATTTTGTGGCAGTTAATTCAGCTTGGGGTTTACTTTGGCTGACTGCACCATTGATGCTATCTTTGATTGCTAAATACACTGCTAACATTCGACAACGCCGTTTAGCTACGATCATTAGCTGTCTTGCCCTCATTCTGGTGCAAATATTGGTGTTTGAGCAGTTGCCAGCTAGGTTATTCTGCTTATTGGCAGCCATAGGATTAATGTTTGTCAATGCTTTTAACCTGCGTCGCACTTTCGTAACGGTAATTCATCTTGGTTTAGCGATCGCACTTGTTGCTAGTTTATTCGATCCAGCGATCGGTAATCATGTGAGCAGCTATAGAGAGTGGTTATCTGTTGGTGGGGTAATTATTCTCCTGCTATATCGGCTGCGCCTGTTCTTATTAAAAACCAGTGATGCGCCTAAATTTGGCTATATTTCCCAGCGTACCGCCTTTGGTATTTTAGGGGTTGGCAGGGAAACACAAAACTTTAAGGTGGTGAGTAAGTATCTTCAAGCAGCAGACTATTGGGCGATTTTTTTAATCGGGATCGAATTGTTGGTGATCAGTGGCTTATATTCAGTACTGCCCAATCTTAAAATTGATCCCTATTTTGGACATTATCTTGTCACCACGGCTTTATTAACGGTTGCTATTTTATGGCGCTACGGTAAACAACCTAATAACTTAGTCTTATATACCCTGACTTGGCTGGGAGGCATTTTTGCAGCAGAATTAGTCAGGTTGTTTGCTAGCAGTAGCCTGGTTTTGGCTACGAGCAATATTATCCTGGGATTAGTAGCCTTAGTAATTGTCGTCTTATTAGCCGAATCCAATACACCCTGGGCAAGGTTAAATTTATCCTATATACCCTTGCTCTATGCAGCGTTAGGCATCTTCTGGCGACTATCATCCTTCAATGCCTACACGGGATTATTAACCCTAGGTGCTGCTTTTATTTTACTTAACACCCAACAGAGTAATGAGCAAATTAATCGGCTAGTTAAATATCTTGGCTTTGCAGGTATCTCTGGCGGGATTTATGAATTGGTTATTTATCAAATGCAGTCTGCATCAGTAGGTAATATTGCAGATAGTTTGACAATTTTTAGCTTAGTGGCAGGAGCGATCGCCTTTAGCTATCGTTTGCTGGCTTGGTGGTATCGACAAAGATCAATCAGCACTCTATTTAATCTCAGCTTATCCCAAGTAGTGCCGATCGCTCACTGCCATTGGGCAATTAGCAGCATTTTAAAAATTATCGCTGCGGGAATCGCGATTGAAACTAATACTCCTGGCTTAATGCTCGTCAGCATTGCTACTAGCTTTTGCCTCGGTGTTTATGCCCTAATTCAGGGTAGAGATATCGATCCTGCCACTACCAAACAAAATAATCAGAATGACTGGTGGGTGTATGTCGGGTTAGTAGAAATTGTCGCCACCCTCGTTTACAGCCGTCTAATTATCAGTAAATTAAGTTTTTTCGATCCTTGGCGTATTGTTTTTACCTGCGCGATCGCCTTGTTGATTTATCAAATCCCTTGGCAAAACTTTGGTTGGCGATCGACTCCCTGGCAACGTAGCGCCTTAATTATTCCTGCTTTGATGGCGTTAATTACGGCAGAAGATATTTCAGTTCTTAGTTTACTCATTTCTGCTCTCTTTTATCTGCGTATTGCTTATGCTCAAAAAAATATTCGCTGGAGCTATATCAGCCTGGGATTTATCAACTGGCTTGTGATCAAATTGCTGGGAGAATCTAACCCTCAGTCAACCGTAACTGTAGTGGCGGGAATAATCGGGCTTTCAATTTTATACCTTGCTCAATTCGATCCAGATCTCAAACTGCGTCGACACCTACGTCACTATTTGCGTCTGTTGGGGAGCAGTATTTTCTGTATCACTGCCTTATTTGAGCAGCCAGCAATTATCACTGGAGCGATCGCCTTTGGCTTTATTTTAGTCGGTTTAGGTTTAAAAATTAGAGCCTTTCTGTTTACTGGCACAATTACTTTGGTTTTAACCGTCTTATATCAACTAATTATCCTAATATTTACCTACTCTTTCTTGAAGTGGATAATTGGCTTACTAACAGGAATTAGTTCAATTGCGATCGCAGCGGGATTTGAAAGTCAGCGAGATCGACTATCTCATAAACTCAGAAATTATCGCGATCAATTACAAAGTTGGCAATAAAAAAATGCCTGCAACTAATCTAACTAATCTAACTAATCTAACTAATCTTTTTAATTCTCTAGTTCAAGAATAGCTGCCTGTAATTCTATTAATATTTCTCAAATCATTAGTTACATGCTTCATATATTCTCTTAAAAAGAAATGGATGCAATTTGCTCCACAAACCCTGAAATCACTCCCTGTTCAGCATTGATGGTAGGAGTACTCGAAGCTTTTTCACCCAAATTTAAAAACAGATAAACACAAAAAGTAATCACAGCAGCTAACAATATTCTTTCCAACATTTCGATTATTCCTCTACACGCCTTTAAGTCTTAATTATGTCTTATATAGAGCAATTAGGCTAAAATATAAAGCTAAATTTACAATCAAACACGACATCAAAGTGAATCTTCAGGGCAACAATTTATTCGCGGGCGAAGCCAAATGAAGCTACATATGTCAGTAAAACTACTGTGAACGAGGCCTTATTTTTCTTTCAGCTAAATATTAAAAGTTCTTAACGCCAAGAAATTAATTTCTTGGCTAAAACGTAACTAGCGCGACTATCTAGATTCTAATGTATTCTTGTTGCGACGATAGTTTTTCTTGGTACGGTTCATTTGAAGCTTCTGGCGAAAAATGAGGATAAAGAAACCGAGATCCTCCACTAAATATCTCCGCCAAAGTCTGCCAGGCTCAGACAGTAGACGATAAAGCCACTCTAAACCAGCCGAACTCATCCAAGCTGGAGCGCGACGCAGACTACCCGCTTCAAAATCAATAGTAGCGCCAATGGCAAAGAAAGTTTTTATTTCAGTCAAGCTGGAGCGATATTTAATAATCCATTTTTCCTGTTTGGGTGCGCCAACCCCCACCGCCAAAACGTTAGCACCAGAATTATTAATAATTCCAATGATTTTTTACATTCTAGGGGATCGTTTTCAAAACCCAGGGGAGGGGAATATGAGTCCACCACCATATTGCGCCCTACTTTGTGATTAATTAGGAGACGGGCTGTTGCTGCAACTCCTGCTAAACTACCGAGCAAGAAGATTTTGACATTTTCGTCTTGGCTATAGCGCTGGTAAAAAGCAGGGAATAAATCCGAACCTGAAACTTTTTGTTGGATTGGCTGACCTAAAAAACGTGCAGCATACATAATTAGCTGGCTGTCGCATACTCGATAGTCGGCATCCTGATAGACTCGATAAAATTCACGGTCTTTTTGTAGCTTCATTAAATGGTCTACATTAGGAGTAAACACTACTCCGCCATGTTTTAACTCATCAAGTAGCTCGCCCATACTTATATTGTCGATGGGAATATTTAGTATATTGACTCGCGAATGATTCATCACTGTTTCTTCTGTCAGCTTTTTTTTTGGTAGGGGTATTTACTCAACTGCAACACTCTCAACTTTACCTACGATCAATGTTTATATTTAATGCAAATCAGCAAAAATACCAAGCAACTAGAATATAGTACTAATTTTCATATATAGAATGAGACTATGAATTAGCAATAATTAGCTAGGCGAAAGTGCGTTAATTGAGATAATTTGATTACGCCATAACTTAAAATAGTTGAACTATCAACCCCCTAAATATACAGATATGCCGTGAATTCCTCTAAAACATGGTTTATAGTTCTAGTTATTCTTACATAAATAGATATTACAGTATGTTTCCTTAATTTAGCTTCACAAGTATGTAATTCTTCAGTAAAGATTTTTGTGTCAACAAATCTTCAACCGTAATACACAAGCATCTCTCAGGGTTAATACTGAAGAGCAATTTTAAACGATCGCTGCCAGGATTTCCTGGCGGGTCAAGCCGAGCGATCGATCTACCTCCTTCGCTATCGTTGAGTGGTTGAACTACCCGATCTTGAGTAGACAAAGTGCGCGTAACTAAGCGATCGCCATCAAAAAACACTTCTGTAGTCGTATCGTTACTAAGTTCGCCAATAATCACCTCAATACTGCTTTGATGGGGAGTAGAAGCACCCAGAACCAGCTCTTTCACTTGAGGCATAGGATAAGCCTGTCCCTGTTCAATGATGGGATGCCAATCATGACGATTGGTTTTGCGATTCCAATAGCGTATACCATAGCTATGATAAAGAAAGTCTTGTACCTCAATACTTTGGGACACCTGTAAAGCGCCGACGGCGATCGCCTCAAACTGAAGTTGATGCTTCACCAAAGCTTTATCAAAATATTTCCTTACCCACTGCTGCACCGCTGGAATCTGTATTGATCCGCCGACCAACAAGACAGCATCGATTTCTGCTCTGGTAATTCCCTGGCGTTTAGACTGTTGCAATAACCGCTCCATTAAACTATCCAGACGATTAATTAAACCTTGCTGGGTCAAAATCTGCTCAAAGCGATCGCGATCTAAACTTAGTTCATAAGTTTCTAAGGTTTCGTCATCAAAATAAACTTCTTTAGCTTGAGTGAAAGTAGAAAGTTGAATTTTGAGTCTTTCCGCCAAGCGAGTAGTCAAACTAGACTTATCTAAAGATTGAGTGGCGACAAAATGATCCACCAGCCAGTTATCTAGATCTGCACCGCCTAAATTATCTCCAGTCTTAGCAATTACCTTAGCGGTATTTTTGGTTTGAGCAGCACTGTGACCCAACATTCTTTGACCCCACTTGAGCAGATAACCACGATTAGTAGCACCAGCAGATAACTGCACCAAAGATAAATCTAAAGTTCCCCCACCAAAATCAATCACCAATAACGACTGACGATCCGCAGCACTGTAACCCAAAGCAGCAGCCGTCGGCTCATCCAAAATACTAATCTGCTCCACTGTTAAAGACTGACACATATCCATCAACCAGAGACGATAGGATTCAAAACTATCTACGGGGACAGTCAAGACCAAAGATTTAACTTCTCCTGCCGTTTGCTGAAGATTGGTCAGCAATTCCCCTAAAAACCAGCTTCCTATCTGCTCAAAAGAAATCTTGACTCCATCTAATTCGGGCAAAAAACCTTGAATCTCTCTACCAATACCCCGTTTAAAATTAGCAAAAAACCGCACATCACCAGCCAAATCCAAACCGCGATCGCGCACAGCCTGTCCGACGATCACCTTTCCTGCTGCTGCATCCTCGACATAAACCAAACTAGGAATTAGTGGGGGTTGAGAACTAAGTTGCTGAGATAAATTAGGAAGTCTAACCAGTTCGGCTTTACCAGTAGCCAAATTCCAGCGAGCGATCGCCGTATTACTCGTGCCAAAATCAATCGCGTAAGAATTGGGGGATAGAGAATTTATCATCAACAAGATCGATTATCTAGGCTTATTGCCAATTAGTTTATCGCTTTTATTAAAAGGCTAATAAATAAATTTGGCTATAATTATACAATGTATAACCAATTGGCGCGAATGCAATGGAAGTAGAGTTAAGGAAGTGGGGCAACAGTATTGGATTTCGCATACCAAGCAAGGTGGCTCAGAGTTGGGGAATTGATGAGAACTCGGTGGTAGAGATAACTGAGTCAGGTGACAAGTTGATTATCAGTAAAAAACAAACCGCACCTACCTTGGATGAAATGCTAGCCAGCATTCCCGAAAGCTTTGAATATCCCGATGATATAGCTGATTTTATTGGTAGCGAACCCCAAGGCGACGAACTGCTATGAAGATTTCTAGGGGGGAAGTAATCAGGATTAACTTAAATCCCACCGAGGGTAGAGAGCAGTCGGGTAACGCTCGTCCCTGTTTAGTGTTAAGTCACGCCAAGTACAATGCAAAAAGAGGTGGTATAGTCGTCGTCACTCCTCTAACCAGTACAGTCAAACCTGAAATTAAGATGATGATTCCCGTTCCTGAAGGTCACAAAGTTAGGGGGTCAGTAATTGCCGAACAGGTAAGAACTCTAGACTTAAAAACTCGCTGGTGGAAAACAACTGGTGAAGTATTGCCTGCCGAATTTGTCGATCGCGTAGTTGAAACCTTTAAAGTGATTATTAGTTAAAGTGAACGAATCAAAAGTGCGATCGCTGTTAATTATAACTTATGTTAAAAAAGCATATAGACTACTTATTTTAATTGTTTTCAGTGAATTGAAATCCTCTCTCTACAGCCCTATAGTCAAGCTATTATAGGAAAGCATCAATAAATTAAATTAATAGAAATTAAGCAATAAATGAAAAACAAGAGATTTCTAGGTAAAGTAGCTAGCCACGCTATAGCGCTTTTTTTAGGAGTTATTTTAACTTTTAGTACAGTAAGAGTGATGTCTTCTAAGGCTTATACTTTAGCCCCAGACAGCACCTCAATGATAAGCAAATTAATCCGATTGCCCTGGAAACGAATCAATTCAGGCGCAAGCACCTGCACCTGTAGGCACTAGTTCGAGCAGCTTTGTAGCAGCAGCAGTAGCCAAAACAGGTCCTGCGGTAGTGCGCATTGATACAGAAAAAACCATTGCCAGTCAAGCTGAACCTCTATTTGAAGATCCTTTTTTTCGTGAATTTTTTGGCGATCGCTTTGGCGCACAAATCCCCAGAGAAAGACAGGTTAGAGGGCAGGGTTCGGGTTTTATTACCCAAAAAGACGGGATTATTTTAACTAATGCTCACGTAGTTAGTGGAGCAGATCGAGTGACTGTCACTCTCAAAGACGGAAGAGAATTTGCTGCTGTAGTCCAAGGTACTGATGAAGTGACCGATCTGGCTGTAGTGAAAATTGAAAACCCCGCTGGAGATTTGCCCATTGCCACATTAGGTAATTCCGCTCAGGTTCAGGTAGGAGATTGGGCGATCGCTGTAGGAAATCCTGTTGGTTTAAATAACACCGTAACTTTAGGAATTATTAGCACTTTAACTCGTTCTTCGGCACAAGTAGGTATCCCCGATAAGCGCATTGACTTTTTGCAAACTGATGCCGCTATTAATCCTGGTAATTCTGGAGGGCCATTATTAAATGAACAAGGGGAAGTAATTGGTATTAATACCGCCATCCGCCCTGACGCTAACGGCATTGGTTTTGCCATTCCCATCGATCAGGCAAAAACTATTACCAACACTCTAGCTATGGGTAAACAAGTTCCTCATCCTTATATAGGAGTACAGATGCGAACTATGACTCCAGAATTAGCTCGACAAAACAACAGTAACCCCAATTCTCCTTTTTCTCTTCCTGAAGTTGAAGGTGTTTTAATTGTACGTGTTCTACCCAATACCCCCGCCGAAGCAGCAGGGTTACGCTTGGGAGATGTAATTACCGCCATTGATAGTCAGACAATTAATGATGCGGGACAGCTACAGTCAATAGTTGACGGCAGTGGTTTAAACAAAAGTCTTCAGTTAAATATCATTCGAGGCGATCGCGCTTTAAAACTTAAAGTAGTAACCAGTCAGCTAAAAAATATCTCCTCAACCCCATAACCGAAAGGTAGGTTGTAAGATTAGGGTGAATGACATTCACCCTTTTTTTGTTAGTGAAACAAGTTTAGTATTTAAAATATCAATTACTGACAGCTAAAAAATTGGGCATGGGTGAACAAACACTAGATTGGGCGAGGTTGCAAAAAGCATTATCTGTAGAGGCGGAAAGAGGATATGCAGATCTAGTAGGCAATCAATTTCGCTTTAGTGAGTTTCTTTGTCTGAGTTTGGGTAAACCGCCGAGGAATGTCGCTGCCTTGGATAAGATGCAGTGGCATGATATTGCGCAAAAATTCGCCAGCTATGGTGATTTAAGTTCTGCTCAACGAAAGCAGCTAGTGATTAGTACCCGTAATTTTCTCCAACAGCAAAAAGCGATCGCCGAAACTCCTAATACTCCACCGAATCCGAAGACACCCCGCACAGCAACTTTAAGTAGCCCCAAGGCAAAGACTTATTTTAAACAGGAGATTAATCTAGATCAGCCTCTAAGTCAGGTAATTAATATTGGGCGCAGGAGCAACTATCTAGAACGTTTGGGGTTGTATACCGTTCGGGATCTACTGTTTTACTATCCCCGCGATCATTTAGACTATGCCCGACAGGTACAGATTACTCATCTAGAAGCGGGCGAAACAGTAACGGTAATTGGCACAGTTAAAAGCTGTAAGTGTTTTAGTAGTCCCAGAAATAAGCAACTGACGATCTTTGAGTTAATCCTGAGTGATGCCACAGGAAGATTAAAGCTAAATCGCTTTTTAACGGGGGCAAGATTCAGTAATCGGGGTTCCCAGGAAAGATATAAAAATCAGTATCCTGTCGGTTCGATTGTGGCAGCATCAGGACTAGTTAAACAAAACAAATATGGCATTACTCTAGACAAGCCAGAAATTGAAGTTTTAGACGGTGTAGGTGCGAGCATTGAATCAATTAAAATTGGTCGCCTGTTACCTGTCTATCCTTTAACAGAAGGAGTCCCTGCTGATACTGTGAGGAATTCGGTGATTGCTGCCTTACCCGCTGCTGCACAGTTGAGGGATCCTTTGCCGAGTGAACTACGCAATCTCTATGGCTTAGTTAAATTAAAAAATGCGATCGCCTGTATCCATTATCCCGAAAATAGCGAAGAACTCGCCCATGCTCGACGAAGATTAGTATTTGATGAATTTTTCTATCTTCAGCTTGGCTTTCTCCAGCGCCGTCAACAACTAAAGCAAAATCAGTCAAGCGCTAGTTTTACACCCCAAGGAAAATTAATTGAACAGTTTGATCGTATATTACCCTTCGTCCTCACTAATGCTCAACAGCGAGTTGTTCAAGAAATCTTTAAAGATTTAGATGATTCTGACACACCGATGAATCGTTTAATACAGGGAGATGTCGGTTCAGGTAAAACCATTGTCGCCGTATATGCGATCTTGGCAGCAATTCAGTCAGGTTATCAGGCTGCATTAATGGCACCGACAGAAGTATTGGCGGAACAGCACTATCGTAAATTAGTGGCTTGGTTTAATCTGTTGCATTTACCAGTAGAGTTACTCACGGGTTCCACGAAAACTGCCAAACGTCGAGAAATTCATTCCCAACTGCAAAATGGCGAATTACCTTTACTGGTAGGTACTCATGCCCTAATTCAAGATCCTGTAAAATTCCATAAGCTTGGTTTGGCGGTAATTGATGAACAACATCGCTTTGGAGTCCAGCAAAGAGCGCGTTTACTAGATAAGGGAAAATCTCCCCATGTTTTGACCATGACGGCGACACCAATTCCCCGCACCTTGGCTTTAACCCTCCACGGAGATCTCGATGTGAGTCAGATCGATGAATTACCCCCTGGTAGACAGAAAATTGACACCATGATGAAACAAGGCAAGGATCGTAAAAAAATCTACGATCTAATCCGCCGAGAAATCGCTCAGGGTAGACAAGCTTATATTATTTTCCCTCTAGTCGAAGAATCAGAAAAGTTAGACTTGAAAGCAGCTACGGAAGAACACCAACGTTTATCAGAAGTTATCTTCCCAGAGTTTAATATTGCCTTACTACATGGTCGCATGAGTTCCGTTGATAAAGATGCAGCATTAACTTCCTTTCGCGATAATCAATGTCAGATTATTGTTTCCACTACCGTCATTGAGGTGGGAGTAGATGTACCCAATGCCACAGTAATGATCATTGAACACGCCGAACGTTTTGGTCTATCACAGCTACACCAGTTACGAGGTCGAGTGGGTAGAGGTAACAGTAAATCCTATTGTTTCTTAATGAGCAGCACCAAAAATATCGAAGCCAGACAGCGTTTAGCGGTACTAGAAGAGTCCCAAGACGGTTTCTTTATTTCCGAGGCGGATATGCGCTTTCGAGGCCCTGGTGCAGTGCTAGGTACTCGGCAATCAGGACTACCTGATTTCGCTCTAGCAAGTTTGGTAGAAGATCAGGAGGTGCTTAATTTAGCCCGAGAAGCAGCCGAGAAAATTATTACTGTGGATCGACTATTAGAGAATTCTCCGTCTTTAAAACAGGAGTTAGAAATTCGTTATCGTCGTCTGATGGGGGGCGATATGTTAAATTAATGCTGTGGTGACGACTTAGTTGTCACCCCTTGAGAGCGTACCTATCAAACATTGTTCTGGTGGGCAATAAGTTAACAACTTTAATAGCAGATATCTGTCTTGAACTTGCCCACCCTACGGCAACTGCATTAGCTAATTGAACCTCCCATCGCGGGACGCGTCCTAAAGGATACAGCTTCGCATAAGGGATTCCCATATAGACTCTTGACTAGACTGCAATAGTCCCCGTCAGAACGCCATCACTGGGCTGTTTATATACCGTAGTTCCTACGGCTTCTAGACCTCTGTTTCTTACTACCTCTGAGGCTGCTACATCTCTGTCGGCTGTATAGCCACATTCAGAACAATTGTGAAGTCTTACACTTAAGTCTTTTTTGCCCGTGTGAGTTCCACAACTCGGACAAATTTGAGAGGTAAAATTTTTATCTACCTTGGCAAAATAGGTGTCCGTCTTTGAGCAAACGTACTCAAGAATATTGAAGAACTGCCCTAACCCCATATCTAAAGATTGCTTACCGAATAAGCCTTTGCTCCAAGATCCAAAATTTATGTCTTCAACAAATATCATTCCAACTCCATCACATAATTCATGAGCTAGATCAAAGTGATATTCTTTTCGTTTGTTTGCCACAGCCTCGTGAAGCAGTGCAATACGATGTTGTAATTGCTGCCATTTATTAGAACCTTTTTTCTTATTTCTCAGCTTTCTTTGTAGTAATTGAATCTTACGCAGTGCTTTGTCTAAGAACTTTGGTCTTGGCAGTACTAAACCATCACTGGTTGCAATCATACTTTGGATACCTGCATCGATACCAATAGCATGACCATGAGGAATAGGTTGGACAACATAGCTTGAGCATTTCCAGACTTCAGAAAAGGATTAGTTTTCTTGGCTAAAGTTAATTGCTCTGATTGAGTATGATAGTTAGGATATTCAAAAGGTTCAACAATGTATTCATGGAATAGAGAACATTGATTAATCTTGCAACTACGGCTGTTGTACCAGAGTTTTCTGACGTACAAAGCGTGATTCCAAACTGATTTACAGACTGCTAAATTATGCTCTATTAGCTCTATCTGTTCCTTTGTCGGGTTTAATTTGTAGTTGTAAGTAAGATTAAGCATTGCGACCTCAACGAAGAATGTTGATGTCTATATCATACTACAAGATTTACAAATGCGTAGAGCTAATTGTAAAATACTTAGTGCTAAGTTCCCTAAAGGACTAGCTTCGCGTCGCGATTCATCCCTTCGCTCAAAGCGAGGGTCTTCTCTCACAAAAAGATAAATTTAGGGTAATGCGGACGGAACAAAGGCTATTCGGTGAGAGTTCAAGGTCATTTGCCGCCGCACAACTTGCCGTTTAAATTACACTATCCCAATGCGTTCTAAAGGCCAAAAGCGAAATACTGCGTGACCAATCACGTTTTCTGTGGGTAGAAAACCCCAGATATGGGAGTCATTACTGTTGTTGCGGTTATCTCCCATGACAAATAACTGTCCTTCTGGCACGGTGACGGGTATTAGTTCGTATTCTGGAGGTGCAGCTATGTAGTCTTCGATTAAAGGTCGATCATTGACGTATACCACACCGTTTTTGACTGCTACTGTGTCGCCAGATTTGGCGATCGCTCTTTTGATAAAAGCTTGGCTCTTCTCGAAATTCCCAATCATTCTCAGCATTTCTGGTGGCTGAAAGACAATAATATCGCCTTTATTTGGTGGGTGAAATTTATACCCTACTTTTTCGATTACTAAGCGATCGCCTGTGGATAAAGTGGGAAACATTGATTCTGAAGGAATATAACGGGGTTCAGCAATAAAGAGCCGAATAACCAAGGCTAAAGCTAGCGCCACAATGACTGTGATACTGTTTTCTTTAAGATTGCTCCACCAAGTAGGTTTGTTGGTTAATTTTTTTGGTTTAGTTAAGGACATACATTAATTTGAATAAATTTGAATGAAGTAGTGATGCTTATTAATACTATTGTTGTGCCTCAAGGAGCAGAATACCAAGTAGTTTGTCGCGGTTTATCAAAAGCTCAAGTAGATAGTATTCAAGTTATTGCTATTCCCATCGGCGTTAGGCAGATCAGCCAAGTCTTAGCAAATTATTCTCAGCAAATAGATGGTTGTGCAAATATTTTAATGATGGGGTTATGCGGTAGTTTATCTAATTCTTATACTGTACAAGACTCAGTTTTAATTAAAAGCTGCCAAGATTTAAACCATAATCTCATAGATCTTAATGCTGAATTGACTGCAAAAATTCAACAGAAATTATCAATCGATCTAGTTAATGCTTTGACTAGCGATCGCGCCATCACCCAAGCCCAAGAAAAGCTAATCCTCGCTCAACAGTATTCCGCTACCATTGTGGAAATGGAAGGCTACAACTACGTAAAAGAATTGAAGAATCAAGGAATATTTGTCGCTATGCTTAGAGTAGTTAGTGACGATCTTCGTGGAGATATCCCAGATCTAAATCAAGCCATTGATAGTCAAGGAAACCTTAAGACTCTACCTCTGGCGATCGCTCTTATTACACAACCTCTTGCCGCCATTAGATTAATTAAAGGCTCTTTAGCTGGATTAAAAGCGCTAGAAGAAATTACAGCTAAATTATTTACTGTCTAATTAGTTATTAGTTATTGCTCCCCAGAATTCATCACCCGACGAATATTGAGAACATCGCTCATGCTTTTAATTCTCTGGAAGACGTACTCTAGCTGTTGGCGATCGCAAATATCTAAGCTCAAAGAAATTAGCGCAGGTTTATTACGATTAGTTTTCACTCCAGCATTACGGACGTTAATTCCGCGATCGCTAAGACGTGCGAGGATATCTTTAAATACCCCCACGCGATCCATTGCTTCAATCTGAAGATCTACTGGGTAAGTAAAGACTTTACCATTCTCCTCCTCATCATTCCAGCTAACGGGAATAATTCTTTCTCCTGGTATTTTGTCTATATTCTCACAGCCTTGACCATGAATGGAGATCCCTCTAGAACTAAGAGTAACCGCACCAATAATGGACTCCCCAGGTAAGGGTTTACAACAGCCTGCGATATGATACAACATTCCTTCTACGCCAATAATAGGAGAGTTTCCGCCCCTGTGTTTCTCCTGATTGCTATTCAGATGAGTAGGAATTTCTACTTCTTTTGCTGATTCAGTTTCTTCTACTGGTTGTCGTTCTTTAACTACATCTCGCAGACGATTAACTACATGATTTTGAGTAATTTCGCCATAACCCAAAGCTGCCAACAAATCTTCAACTGAATGATAATTACAGCGTTGAGTCACAATCTGCATAGCTTCAGATTTGAGCAGGGAATCAAACCCACTTTTGCCCATTTCTTTCTCTAGCAGTTCTTTCCCACGAACAATATTTTCCTCACGGTGGGATAGTTTATACCACTGGCGAATACGATTACGAGCCGTAGGAGACACAACAAAATTGAGCCAGTCCAAGCTAGGGTGACTGTTTTTCTGGGTGACAATCTCGACAATATCACCATTCTCTAAGGGTTTTGAGAGCATCGACCAACGGCCATTGACCCTCGCTCCTTTCATGTGATTACCGATTTCGCTGTGAATGCGATAGGCAAAGTCCACGGGAGTCGCACCATGAGCTAGAGCCACTACGTCTCCATCAGGGGTAAAGACATATACATCATCTTCAAACAGGTTATCTCTGACGCTTTCCATATACTCTTGAGCGTCACTGAGATCTTTTTGCCATTCTAATAGCTGTCTTAGCCAAGTAAATTTGTTGTCTTCTTCTGAAGATATGCTAACGTTACTCGAACCTGTTTCTTTATATTTCCAGTGAGCAGCAATTCCGTATTCGGCAACCTGATGCATTTCTTTAGTCCGAATCTGAATTTCAATCGGACGACCATTAGTGCCAACTACAGTAGTATGTAAAGACTGATAGCGGTTTGGTTTAGGTAAGCCTATATAGTCTTTAAAACGACCAGGGATCGGTGTAAAAGCATCATGAACTACCGCCAAGGCTCGATAACATTCTTCGTTGGTTTTAACGATAATTCTAAAAGCAGCAATATCATAAATCTGACTAAACTCTTTTTGCTGGCGCTCCATTTTCTGATAAATGCCATAAAGATGTTTAGGTCTACCCTTTAACTCCACCACCTCGATCTTTTGGTTTTTTAAACCCGATCGCAATATTTCGGTAACTCTAGCGATTCTTGCCTCGCGATCTGCTCTTCTTTCCGCAATTAAAGACTTGATTTCGTCATAAGCTTCTGGCTCTAAATACTTAAAGCAAAGATCTTCTAGTTCCCATTTAAAGCGACCAATTCCTAATCTATTTGCCAGGGGGGCAAAAATTTCTCTAGTTTCTTGACTAATCCTTCTTTGCTTTTCTGGCTTGAGGTGTTCTAGCGTCCGCATATTGTGCAGCCGATCCGCCAGCTTAACTACAATCACGCGGATATCTGTCGCCATTGCCAAGAACATGCGCCGAAAGTTCTCTGCTTGACGTTCAGTGGTGCTGGAGAAATTAAACTTAGATAACTTAGTTACTCCCTCTACCAACAAACGCACCTGCACCCCAAATCGCTCCTCAATTTCTTCTGGGGTAACGTCTGTATCTTCTACTACATCGTGTAAAAAACCAGCCGCGATCGTCACACTATCTCCGCCCAAACTCCGCAATAAAGTAGCCACCGCGATGGGATGAGCAATGTAAGGTTCTCCTGACTTACGGGTTTGTCCTTCATGAAGCTGATAGGCAAAATTGAACGCTCGACAAATTAATAAATCATCCGATGTCGACTCTGACGACTCTTGATCGATCAGGCATTCCTGTAGCCATTGAGGAAGCTGAACTTCATTACTACGGCTTTCTATGATGGAGATAGCGGTCATAGATTTAAATAATTTTTAGGTAATTGTGGAAGGACAGGCAAGCCCTGTCGTTTTATGGCAGAGTTTACCTGTCCGCTGATAAGAGCCAAATAGGAGAATTTTGAATTTATGCTATCTATACTCGTGTCTATTAGACTTGCTTTAACTCTAGTTGAATAGCGTTGCTACAGGTCAAAATTAATAATTAAATAATAGTTTGGCTGAGTAATTTACCTGACTATTAATATAGTTAATTTGCCAAACTGTTAAGCATAAAAGCTTACTGTTTACAACATGTTTTTAACATCAGCATTGAGTAAAAGTTAGGCTTGGTTAAGAAACTCTTATTTTGCTCAATACTTTATTTTAACTCAACAATGTTATCTACATCACACAATCGAGCATATCAGGATTTCTTGACTTTGTTAACCAAATTTGGAGAAAAACTCGCAAGGCAAGAGCAAGAATCCCCTCAATCCGAGATCGAGCAAAATTTTCAAAGGTTATCAAGCTGGTTTGCAGAAAACGTTGCCCAACTTAGCAGTCAAGATTTGTCACCAGCGATCGCTTCTCGGTGGCAAGCAGTACAAACTGAAATCTTGAGAGAGTTTAAATTATTATCGACAGATATTTTATTTTTAGCTGCCTCGCGTCAGCAGATAACTCAACTTAAAAGACTCAAAAGTATTAATGAGCGTTTGACTAAATTAATCAGTTATTGTCAGATAATGTTGAAAGATGACAATATTAAACAGTATTAAGAATTGTCTTGGTTAGCTTAAGTAACCTCAAAGAAATATTAACCAGCATTAATACTCGTGATAACATTCTGCCAATA
This sequence comes from Pleurocapsaceae cyanobacterium CSU_1_1, assembly GCA_012034765.1. Lineage (GTDB taxonomy): Bacteria > Cyanobacteriota > Cyanobacteriia > Cyanobacteriales > Xenococcaceae > Waterburya. The sequence goes on from JAAUOU010000021.1 coordinate 20,448, forward strand.
AATAATTAAAGTCAGAATTTAACCAGTGAGTCGATTACTAATTCGTCTAGCGATAGGGGCAATCTTCGCAGTTTTTGGAATGTTCAACTATTTCACCAACGTCAGCGAAAATCCCATTACAGGAGAACAACAAAGAGTGCAGCTTTCTCCTGAACAAGAAATTGTGATTGGTCGCCAGTCAGCGCCACAGATGGCAGCCCAGCACGGCAACCTCTATCCCGATCAAACTTTACAAAACTACGTAGATGAGGTGGGAAATCGCGTTATCCAAAATTCGACAGCCAAAAATTCGCCCTATCCTTTTGATTTTCATCTCTTGCGCGATCCCCAAACGATCAATGCTTTTGCTCTGCCTGGGGGACAAGTATTTTTGACCGCAGCCTTACTGAGCAAGTTAAATTCCGAAGCCCAGCTAGCGGGGGTTTTAGGGCATGAAGTAGGTCATGTTGTTGGTAGACATGGTGCAGAACATTTAGCTAAACAACAGCTAGGGAGTGCCTTAGTCAATGCCGTAGGAGTTGCTGCCAGCGATCGCCCTGAAAGCGGGAGACAAGCAGCAATTTTAGCCCAGGCAGTCAACCAAATGGTCAATCTTAAATATGGTCGAGAAGATGAACTAGAAAGCGATCGCTTGGGATTTCAGTTTATGACGGAAGCAGGCTACAACCCGATAGGCATTGTTGAGTTAATGAAAATTCTTAATTCCGCTAGAGGTGACGCAGGTGGACAGCCAGAATTTATGAGTACTCATCCCAATCCTGGAAATCGGATTGAGCAATTAATTAGCATTATTAACCAAACCTATCCCAATGGCGTTCCCGCTCAACTACAGCAGAATCAGGACCGTTTTGCCAGAATAGTCAGCCCTCGTCTCTAGCTTTAGATAAAAACTAATTACTAATTACTAATTACTAATTACTAAATTTATGGATATAACTACTGTTTATTGGATTGTCCTAGCCGTGATGGCGATTGGCGTAGTTGGGGCAATGATTCCAGGGCTTCCTGGCAGCAGCATTATTTTGGCTGCTATTGTCGGTTGGAGTATTTTCACTGGCTTTGCTGGCATTGGCTGGCCGATGATTTTGATCTTTATAGTTTTAATTCTGAGTGCAGGAGTAGAGTATCTGGCGCTATATTTTGGTGCTAAACAGTCTGGGGCAAGCAAGTGGAGTCAATATGGCGCGATCGCAGGAATGGTCTTAGGCTTTGTCGGTTTGTTACCTGCTTTACCCTTTGGCGGGCCTTTGATTGGCGTGTTGTTTGGGGCAATTATTGGCGCTTTTGTAGGGGAATATCTCTATCGTAGTAATCTCGAAGGTTCAGCCAGGATGCAGCAGGCATTAAAAGCAAGTGCAGGTGTTGTAGTCGCTTCGTTAATCGGTAATGTGATCGAAGCCTTACTGGCAGCTTTGGCCGTAGCAATATTTATTTATTCCACCTGGTCTTATGTGTTTATTTGACGGAGGCAAAAGGCAAGAGCGATCCAGAATCTTGGTGAAACCGCTAGAATCAATACATATATTGTATTGAGTGTATTGAGTATTAGCTGTTTGGTAAGAGATAGATATTTTTATGAGCGTAACAAAAATTTGTATTGTCGGTGGTGGTTTTGGTGGTCTTTATACGGCTTTACGTCTAAGTGAATTGCCCTGGCAAAGTGCAGACAAGCCCGAAATAACTCTGATTGATAAAAGCGATCGCTTTTTGTTTTCTCCTTTGCTCTATGAACTAATTACCGAAGAGATGCAGAGTTGGGAGATTGCTCCACCCTTTGCCGAACTATTGGCAAATACAGGCATAATTTTTCGGCAGGGTAGCGTTACTGAGATTGAGATCGAAGGGAAACAAGTTACCTTACAGGACGATTTAAAAATTGACTACGACAAGCTGGTGCTGTCTACGGGGGGTAGAACTCCTGTGGATTTAATTCCAGGCGCAAAAGAACATGCTCTACCATTTCGTTCGCTCAATGATGCTTACCGTCTTCAAGAAAAATTAAGACTATTGGAGGAAAGCGATCGCGATAAAATTCGCATTGCTGTAGTCGGCGGTGGCTATAGTGGTGTGGAGTTGAGCTGCAAGCTAGCAGACCGCTTAGGGGACAAGGGCAGAATTCGCATCATCGACCGAGGAACGCAAATCCTCAAAGATAGCTCGGAATTTAATCGAGAAACGGCAATTAAAGCCCTGGAGAAAAATCAAATCTGGCAGGACTTAGAAACAGAAGTGGAGCAAGTTACCTCAGACAGCATTACTCTGATTTATAAAGGTCAAGCTGATACTATTCCTGTAGATATAGTCTTATGGACGGTTGGCAACCAAGTTTCGGAATTAATCAACAAACTTCCTTTGGCACAAAACGAGCAAGGATTATTAGAAATTGAGCCTACTTTACTAGTTAAGGGGAGAGAGGATATTTTTGCTTTGGGAGATGCTGCCAATAATTACGATAGCGATGGTAATGCTTTGCCTGCTACAGCACAAGTTGCTTTTCAACAGTCTGACTACTGCGCTTGGAACATTTGGGCATCCCTAACTAACCGTCCTTTATTATCTTTCCGTTATCAGCCTCTAGGGGAAATGATGACTTTGGGTACAGATAACGCGACAATCAACGGTCTAGGTTTAAAATTAGATGGCCCAATGGCTTATGTCGCCAGACGTTTAATTTATCTTTACCGTTTACCAACCTTGAAACATCAGCTAACTGTCGGGTTTAATTGGATTACTCAACCTTTAGTTGAACTGTTGTCGTCTTAATTTCTCGATGAGCGATCCTAAATTTATCCCACCTCAGCAAAATCTTCTGCTAACCCGCTTAATTCAAAGTATATTTTATCTAGTAACTCATTTGGTCTTCAAATTTAGGCTAACAGTAGCTGAAGAGGATCTAGCAAACTGAGGGCGATCGCCACTCAGCGAGTAGTCTATTTACCCAATCATTCTAATTTAGATGATGGGCTGGCGGTGTTTCAGTTATCTGCCCGCATTGGACAATTGTTTCATTATGTAGTGGCGATTGAAGCATTTCAAGGTGTAGTTGGCAAGTTGCTTCAGCTAGTTGGCGCTTATTCTCTTCATCGAGGAGTGGGCGATCGCGCTAGCATCAGGCAAACCCTGAACATACTCCAACAACCTCAGTGTAAGCTAGTAATTTTTCCCGAAGGTGGTTGTTCTTATCAAAATGACACTGTAATTCCTTTTCGTACTGGGGCGATTGAGCTATCTTTAAAGGCGCTAGAAAAGTTAGTTAAACAAGAAAACACAGTTCCCGACTTTTATTTAGTACCTGTTAGCTTAAAATACTGTTACCTCAACAATACAAAAGAGCAAATTGATCGAGCTTTAGATCGTTTGGAAACTGCTTTGTCCGTTAAGTCTGATCGCAGTGATGCTTATACTCGCCTGAGAGCGATCGCCGAAAAAGTACTCAATAATCTCGAAGCTGAATATCATGTTGTTGCTGTCGAGCAAGCAGACTGGAATCAACGTTTTGAGAGTCTTAGAAAACAGATGCTTGGCTACTGTGAAGAAAAATTGAGCATAGCTGCCAAAAATCAATTGCGCGATCGCCGAAGGCGTGGCGAAGCCAATCGCGAACGAGTTTATCGAGTACAGTCTGTTTTACGCAACCTGCCCGATCCAGATAGAACAGCAGCCATAGACTATGAACACCTCTATCTAACTACCGTTCGACTACTCAATTTTGATGCCATCTATGATGGCTACGTGGCAGAAAAACCGACAATCGAAAGATATTTCGCCACGCTAGATCGCTTAGAAAGAGAAGTATTTAGAATTGATCGACCGAAGTTTAAAGGGCGACGAGAAATCATTGCCAAAATAGGTACGCCAATTAACCTTAAAGATTATTGGCAAAAATATCAAAGCGATCGACCCACCGCTTCACGATCGCAAATCATCAATCACCTAACAGAAACTGTTCAGCTAGAAGTCCAGACCAATCTTAGATAAATTAATCACTGACGTTACGCACCTGCTTATTTACTCTATAGTTTTTGCGTTGGGGTTTTGGGAATTAGGGGTTTGGGGAATCAGTGATAGGTTAACCTCACGCTCCCTATCTCCCTATCTCCCTATTTCCCTACATAATTGTAATTACTAACTTTTCTCTACGTAACGTCAGTTAATCATGCAAATATTAGACCAAATACCCCGCGAGTCTTTACCCAGAGTCATTTTTTTGATGCCATGGGTACTTTATTCGATCTTAAAAACAGTGTCGGCGAAATATATCATCAATACGCCTCTAAACATGGTGTCGCGATCGATGCAAAACAAATAGAACAGGCTTTTATAACTAGCTTTAAATCTGCCCCACCATTAGCATTTTTGCCTAACGAACTAGCAGTAATTAAGCAACAAGAATTTGACTGGTGGAAACAAGTAGTATCAGCAACTTTTGAGCAGCTAGAAGTGTTAGAAAACTTTGTTGATTTTAATGCTTTTTTTAGAGAAATATATGGTTATTTTGGCACGAAAGAACCTTGGTATGTATTTCCTGATACTATTGATAGTCTAACTAAATGTCGCGATCGCAACATTGAATTAGGCGTTATTTCAAATTTTGACAGTCGCTTAATAGAAGTACTGAATCTCTTGGATCTAGACCAGTTTTTTACTAGTATTACCATTTCTTCAATGGCGGGATTCGCCAAGCCTGAGCCAAATATTTTTCAAATTGCTTTGGGTAAACATAATTTAGTTGCCACGAATGCATGGCATATTGGGGACAGTCCAACTGAAGATTATGCAGCAGCAAAGAATGCTGGATTAGGCTCATTATGGTTAAATCGCCAAGCCCATTCATTGAATATTGAAAATCAACTACCCAATTTATGGAGTCTGGGATAAACTTGTCAATATATAGTGCTTCATATAGACATTTTTACAGCGTTTAAGGACACGGGGGATATAGGTGGATACAGCTAATCAACAGAGAATTCTCGGATATTTTATCGAAGAAGCAAAAGAACATCTGCAAACATTAGAGCAAGGAATTCTACAGCTAGCTACGTCGGTACAGGATACTGAGACTGTTAACGAGATGTTTCGCGCTGCTCATTCTGTCAAGGGTGGCGCTGCGATGTTGGGCTACACCAGTATTCAAAAAACTGCTCATCGCCTAGAAGATTCTTTCAAAATCTTGAAAGACAATCCTGTGGATGTCGATCAAAAGTTAGAAACTTTATTTCTTAATGGCTACGATCATCTTCAAGATTTAATTGAACGTCTAGAAAACTCTGCTGATTTTAAGGATGCTGATGCAGTAGAAATTTTGCAGCAATCAGAATCGAATTTTGCCCTCTTAGATCAGTATCTCCAGCAACTACTTTCAGGCAGTGCTTCAGGTCAAGCGGATATTGGTCAGCAAATCACCAAAATACTCAAGCAGATGCTTCAGATCTTCAAACAGCCTGACAGTCCAGAAAGTCGTCAAAAGCTGCATCTATGCTGCAAAAGCTTGGGGGAAATTGCCCCGAATGAAGCTACTTGGCAAAATCTAATTGCCACCACCCAGACAGCGATCACTAATAAAAAATATCCCTACAGCACCATTGCTCAGGTAGTAATTAAAGAAATTAAGCAGGCTGGAGATTATTTAAACGCTGGTCAAGCACAACAGCTTGTTCCTAGTAAAAACCTTCAGCAGTTGGCAGCTACGGCAGGTGGCACTGTTGGTGGCAGCACTACTACTAGTACAGTGAGTATTCCCACAGATCCTCAAGGTGCAGCGATCGCTCTACTTAAAACATTTAACAAGCAGCAAATTATGCAAATATTTCAGATTATTAAGACCCGTATCTAATCAGTAATATTGAACCTGAGACATAGATTTGACAAATTGATGCATGTCATAATGAGAACTTATGATGTGATCACCGATAATAAGCTGTGTTTCAATTCGCCATTAATTCCGCTAGTCTATTCAAACCATTGCTGCTTCAACTTCGGATCGTTGGAGCTTTTTCTATTTTGAGTCTTTGTGCTTGGAGTCTGATTAGCTGCATCTTGGATGTCATCGCTCAAGCCCAAAAAATGCATCAAATCCCCTGTACTAAGTGTCGCTTTTTCACAGGAGACTACCGCCTTAAATGTACCGTAAATCCTTCGGTAGCTAATACAGAACAGGCGATTGGCTGTGGTGACTATCGCCATCAGAATTAGTTGATTGGTTCAGATGCGGTTAAGCATCGGCTTCAGATTCACCAATTAGCTGGTAGTATTTTTCGCGACCTTCATTATATTGATTATTGGCATAATTCATCACTTTATGAATAATCCATTTCTGCGGTTTGCCGTCTTTGAGAAGTAAAGCGATCGCTTGTGCCATAATTTCATCATCATCAAGACAGTCTTGAGCAAAGTAAGTACTGGTTTGACGAAAGCTAGATTTACTGTTTTCGCTGTCAAGATGCAGATATATTTCTGTGAGTAAAGTTTTGTATGATTTGGGTTTTGTCTGTTCAGGAAACATAGCTGACCAAGCAGTATCAGATAATTTTAGGTAGTTGCTCTGACTTTCTTTGGCTGTAAGTTTTCGCGCCAAGGATTTCAAGGTGTTGGGACTTGCTAAATGAATCTGTTTATATAAATAATCAACGACAACTGCTTGAAGTAAAGTATCTCCTAAAAACTCGATATGTTTATCCGAGGGAGTATGTTCTAATTCAGGCTTAAGATAACGTTTGAGCGATGGTACGATTAGCCGTTTTTGTAACCAATTGCGCGTCTGCGAAAACCCACGATCTATAAATATTGCGCCCACTAGAGCTTTACACGCCTGTTCAAAAGGATTACTTTGCTTGACTCGCAAACGATGACGTTCTTCTTTTAGATCCAAAAATGGATAAAATTCGCCTAGCTGTAAATCGTACCAAAAATTAGTTAGTCTTTCTGATTCGGTTAACTTACTAACCAATGCCTTTTGTTTTCCTACCTGAAAGTGAGAAAAATTCCAGTAAATATAGTCAACTAAGACTAAATCAAGAATTGTCTCGCCTAAAAGTTCCAAACGCTGATTGTTAATTTCAGGCTCATCAATTAGCTTGGCATAGGAAGAATGAATCAATGCTAGGCGAAGAGTTTGATCGTATTTAAAGTTGATGCCAATCTTATTCTCGATTTGTGACGGTTCCCAGTTATTATTCATTACTAATGTTGAAGTGATTCCCTGTTAACAAGACTACCTAAGATATATCGGCTAATGACAAAACTATAGAATATAGATAGATCTAATCGCATCGCTAAACTAAAAAAATCATGGTTTCCCTATTCAAATGGTCGATCGCCGATTGGCATGAACTAATAGAATCAGGCGTATTAGCAGAACGTCGGGTGGAATTATTAGAAGGGGAAATTATTGAAATGAGTCCCGAAGGAGCAATGCATTCCTCGACAAATTACGCGGTAGCTGAATACTTGAGAGATTTGTTACGAGATCGAGCAATTATCCGCGAAGCACATCCAATCACTCTCGACAACTCTGAACCCGAACCCGATATCGCTATTGTGAAATCGCCTTATACCGAATACTTTACCCGTCATCCCTACCCACAAGACATCTATTGGCTAGTGGAAATCTCTAGCCGAACACTTAAATCGGATCTAGAAAAAAAATCCATTATTTATGCTCGTAACGGTATTTTTGAATATTGGGTAATTGATCTAGTAAACAAACAACTTGTTATACATACTCAACCAGTCAATAATGCCTACTCCCAAATCCAAACCTTAACTGCTGGAATAATTACTCCTCAAGCTTTTCCCGATCTAGCGATCGCTCTAGAGCGACTTTTGCTAATTTAAACTAATTTAAATTACTTTAATCTTCTCCCGCATGATAAGAACTTCTAACCAAGGGTGCAGAACGAACATGAGCAAACCCCAAATCTTGTGCTATTTCGCCTAAACGAGTAAACTCATCGGGAGTCCAATATTTTTCTACAGGAAGATGAGCCAAAGAAGGACGCATATATTGACCGAGAGTAAGGCGATCGCATTTAATCTGCCGTAAATCCTTTAAAGTCTGAATTACCTCGGTTTCTGTCTCTCCTAACCCCAACATCAAACCAGATTTAGTAGCAATACTAGAATCTATCTCTTTAACGCAGCGTAGAACATTGAGGGAGCGATCGTATTTTGCACCTCTTCTCACAGGGTCTTGTAAGCGAGCAACAGTTTCTAAATTATGATTGTAGCAGGCAGGTTTTGCTGTTACGACCGTTGCTACTCTCTGCGACTGGCTAATAGCTGCCGATTTACCACTCCAAAAATCGGGGGTCAATACTTCAATCTGAGTCTGAGGATTTTTCTGACGTATAGCTGTCATCACCCTGACAAACCAAGCTGCACCCCCATCATCTAGATCGTCTCTGGCGACCGAGGTTAACACCACATAGCGCAAGCCTAATAGCTGAACCGCATCAGCTACCTTTTGCGGCTCATCAGGATCGAGAATCATTGGTGCATGACCCTTTTCTACCTGACAAAAAGCACAGGCGCGAGTACAGGTCTGACCCATTAATAAAAAAGTTGCAGTACCATTGCTGTAGCATTCTCCACGATTAGGGCATCTTCCTTCTTCGCAGATCGTATGAATATTTCTCTGCTTAATAATTTGCTGTACGGTAGACAGTTGACTTGCCTTACCGATAGGTCGTTTTAACCAAGCAGGTAAAGAAGTTGCTTCCTTACGCCAATGGTTTTGAGTTGAATAATGTGCAGAGTGATTCATAATTTCGTGACGATTGGCAATATTACTGCAATATAAATCAAGTTGATTGTAAATTAGTTACTTTTAAAGCTATTCGTTGTTAATTTTCAGCTTTGACAAAAAGCATCAACAGAGCCTTATTGAGCTACGTAATACATAAATTAAATTAAAAGAAAAACGTTTAATTAAAGCGCTTTTTGTTGTTCGGATTTACATTGGGCGTAGATTACAAAAATAATTATTTATTAGCTGTTTTTTCCTGTTATTTTAGTAATTCAAAAGGGAACTCTAGACTTGTAACCGAAAACTAACTGTTAAAACCAGTCTAGTCGATATCAGGCATCAAGAGTTAGTCGCTTAGGAGTAAATCGTGTCAACCCACAAAATTCTAGTTATTGATGACAGTAAGGTCATTAGAATGCGAGTCAAAGATATGTTGCCAGAGGGTAATTTTGACATTATTGAAGCCAAAGATGGTCTTGAGGGATTCAATTTAATTAGAACAGAGAACCCTAATTTAATTATGCTAGACTTTCTGTTACCCAAAATGAGTGGGTGGGAAGTATATCAAGAGATCCAGAAGCAATCACAATATCGCTCAATTCCCTTGGTTTTGATGTCTGGTCGCAAGGAAGAAGTCACCGATAAAATTACCGAACCTTTTGAATATTTTTCCTTTGTCGAGAAACCTTTTGATAAAGAACAACTGATTAATGCGATTCGCGATGCGATGATGAAGGCAAAAAAACAGCCTCAACCGCTCACCACAGCTTCGCCTCAAGCATCAGTTGGAGCTACTGCCGATATTTCTGCTTTAAATGCTGAAATTGAACGATTAAAGTCCAAAGTTTATCGTCTAGAACAAGAGTCAGAGCAGATCAAGAAACAGTTTAATCAACTTGTTACCTTTATCAAGCAAAAGCTAAGATGATTTTGTGTGCGATCATCCAACCAATAAATTTTTGCTTAATTTTACAAATATTTTACCAATAATTATTAGACAGCTATTTTCACCTGCTAAAGTTGTGGATAGCAACTACTTTTTCTTGGCTACTGCGATCAATTAATTAAGCTTAATGGACATGGACAATCAAGCTATCTTTGTATTTAAAATACTGCTACTTTCTCTTGGATTATCTTTGTCAGTTAAGTATGGGGGAAGATATCTAGAGCTTCAGCCCACCACAATTACTGCTTTAACTATTGTATTAATGCCATCTGTGGTGATTGGGTTGATCTTGGGCTGGCGCTACTGCCAGGTTTAGTTACGCTTTAAATTGAACAAATAAGCTGGCAACAATAAGCTGGCAACAAGGTTATTTCAGGTTAATCTATAGACCAACTTTATACCCGCTATTTTGAACCAGAGGAGTTGAAAAAGTGAATTTTGGTACTTGGATTGGTCTAGTTGTCTTTTTTATCTCCTTATATATATTGTGGCAAATCAAACAGCTACTGCTATTGCTCTTTACGGCGATTGTTTTAGCAACCTCTTTAAACATCTTAGTTAAAACTTTTCAACAACGAGGCATCAAGCGAGTAAACGCTGTTTTTTTGTCAATGTTGTTACTCATCCTGGTAACCATAGGCTGTGTTTGGATTGTCATTCCACCATTATTGACCAGTTTCAAGATTTAGGCAAACTAGTTCCTCAAGGGATCGAAAAATTAAATATCTGGATTGATTTACTCTCAGAGCGTCTCGATCCTCGCATAATTACGCTATTGCCAGACACCGAAGAATTAAATCAACAGATACAGCCTTTAATCAAACAATTCTTAGGCGGTGGCTTAACAATTTTCTACAACTCCTTGGGAGTTTTGCTGGGTATTTTGCTCCTGTTGGCGATCACTTTGATGTTACTTGCCGATCCTGTTACTTATCAACAGGGTTTTAAGCGTTTATTTCCTGCTTTTTATCGTCGCCGAGTTGAAGAGATTTTGGATTTATGTGCCAAGGGTTTAGAAGGGTGGCTAGTAGGAATCTTATTTAACATGGTGGTGATTGCTTTTTTAAGCTTTATTGTCCTTTTGGTGCTGGGTATTCCCCTCGCTCTATCTCAAGCAATGCTCGCGGGAGTAATGACCTTTATTCCTAATCTGGGCCCAACCTTGAGCGTAATTTCGCCCATGGCGATCGCTCTGATTGAAGCTCCCTGGAAATCTCTAGCTGTACTGGTTTTTTATATAATTATTCAACAGATTGAAAGTAATGTTTTGACTCCGATTGTGATGGCGCAACAGGTTGCTTTGCTTCCTGCTGTCACCTTGCTGTCTCAAATATTTTTCGCCACTTTCTTTGGTTTTCTCGGTCTATTTCTTTCTCTACCCTTAACAGTGGTGGCTCAGATTTGGTTTAAAGAAGTAATTATTAAAGATGTTTTAGATCAATGGAATTCTTCTTTGATCGGAAAACCACACTTGGAAAAAAAGTAGTGATCAAAGAAGCAGCTAGATTAGAAGAAGAATAACGAAGTGTCCTAAAGGACGACACGCAGTTAGTCCTTTAGGGCAAATAATCAGTATTTAATATATATGCGCACGATCGCTGAAATTAATCAAAAAATTAGTCGTGGTCAAGCCGTCGTCTGGACAGTAGCAGAAGTTAAGGCAAAATCTCAGCTTGGCATCAGCAAAATATTTGAACAGGTTGATGTAGTGACGACAGGAACATTTGAGCCAATGGAGTCCACAGGAGCAATTATCAACCTGGGACATACCGATCCGCCAATCAAAATTCGTCAATGTTGGCTGGATGGGATTGCTGCCTATGCTGCTTTTGGGGCAGTAGATCTCTATTTGGGAGCAACCGCTACAGCGGATTACAATCTTCAAGAAAGCGATCCTAATTTGCGAGAGGGTGTCGGTGGCGAAAAAGGTGGTGGTCATGTGATCGAAGACTTAATTGCGGGAAGAGCAGTGCAGCTTAAAGCAATTGGGCAAAAAACCGATTGTTATCCCAGGGCAATGTGGGAAAACGCCATCACGAAGGATAATATCAATCAATTTTATTTATTTAACCCGCGCAATCTCTATCAAAACTTTATTGTGGGCGTAAATGGCGGCGATCGCACTTTATATACTTATTTAGGAGCATTACAGCCGAGATTGGGCAATGCTGTCTACTCGAATCCTGGAGCAATTTCTCCCCTACTTAACGATCCAGACTTAACTTCTGTGGGCATTGGCAGCAAAATATTTTTGGGTGGTGGGATCGGTTATATTGCTTGGGAAGGGACACAACATTTTCCTCTGCAAAAACGCTTACCCAATCATACTCCCATTGGCCCTGCTGCCACGGTTGCTCTCATTGGTGATGCTAAACAAATGAGTGCTGACTGGGTGAGGGGCTGCTATTTCAAAAATTATGGTCCTTCAATCATGCTGGGAGTAGGAGTCGCCTTACCTGTGACTAGTGAAAAAGTAATTCACAACTGCTCTGTAATAGACCGAGACATTGTTGCTCCTGTAATTGATTTTTCAATTCCTCGCCGAGTCCGCCCCACCTTCGGTCTGGTGAGCTATGAACAGCTCCAAAAAGGACATATGAGCATCGATGGAAGATCGGTTAAGGTTGCGCCTCTAGCTAGTAAATATCGTTCTCTAAAGGTGGCTCAAGAATTAAAGGAATGGATCGAGGCAGGTAAATTTACCTTAACCGAACCAGTTGCACCTCTGCCGAGCGATCGCACTTTTATGCCTCAAGACAGCAGCAGATCGATTATTTCCTTAGAATAATGATCGGGCGATTTAAACCAATGATAGTTCAATAGTTTCCCCAGACTGAGGATCAATCGCTTTAGTCGAAAGGTTGTTTTGCTCTAATAGGCGGTTAAACTCTTCTACTGAACCCTCTGCTTTGAGAATCGAGGTAATTACGCCTTTAAAATCAATGTCTCCTCCCGCCGCCGTAGCTAATATTACCTGCGGATTTAACTGCTTGCAGACTTGTAGTGCTGTTTGCTGTCCTTTAATTACTGCCCCCAGTAAAGGCAATTTAAGATTGATAATCGGCGTGATGATCACATCAATTGGCGCAGCTTCCTCTAGGGAGTCAGAATGATATCCATGGGGTTCGTAGTAGATGTTTTTGCCAGACTCTAACCCTGTAATGATATAGCCGTTTTCGACTAGAGTAGGACCCACGGGCGAACCTGGAACAGCCTTAATTTTTACCTGTCCTAATTGATAAGTTTTTTGATGCTCCAGGGCAGTTATGTTTATATACCCTAGTTCTTTTACTACTTTGGCAGCATTGGGGGACGCTACCACGGGAATACTCTTATCCAACTCTTTTAAAGTGGGAGGATGTGCGTGATCTTCCAACCCCTGAGAAAGCAGAATCAAATCAATATTTTCAGGGATTGGCTGAGAGTTATTTTTGCTACCTTCAAAGAGCCAAGCCTGATTGCAAAAGGTTAACTTGCCGATTAACCAAGGATCGATCAGAATTCTCATGCGATCTATTTCTATCAGCCAAGAATTGCTATCAAAATAAGTAAGATTCATAATGATTGTTTACTATACGTCTTACCTACATTGTAAATATTTGTTAAATAATTAGCTCGACTTAAATTTTAAAATTCGCCGCTCATAAGCAATAGACGAGTCTAAACTAGACATGTTTCTTACTTTTTGCCCTTTTTCCATAATTGCGATCGTAATTATGGCAATAATAGTCCCAGGAATAACTCCAAGCATCATAATCTTGACATACAAAGGCAAAATGGGATGGGGAGGATTTGCTGAATTCAAGATTAGATAGGCGGTATAAGCTACATAGTAAAACAAAAATAATATCCCTTCCCAGCGCTCAATCCGTTTTCCAGAATAGAAAATGGGGAGACAGGAAAATGCCACGGCGATCATCACTGGCAGATCAAAATTAATCACGCTCTGACTAACATTGATGCCGTTGGGTGCTATTATGCCTGATATACCCAACACCGCCAAAATATTAAAAATATTGCTGCCTAAGACATTACCGACGGCGATATCTGTTTCACCACGGTAGCTAGCGATTACTGAAGTAAATAATTCTGGTAATGATGTACCCACAGCAACAATAGTTAAACCAACTATCAGTTCACTTACCTGGAAATATTGGGCAATTGTGATTGCTGAATCTACCAGCCAGCGAGAACCCAACACTAGTAGAACCAACCCTCCAATAATATATGCCGTATTCTTAACCCAAGCTATCGGCGTAACTGGTTCAGATAAACTGTATTCTTGCGCAAACTCATCTTCTTCTACACCTTGTTTACTGCTTTGATAGATTAAAGACAAGGTATATGTTATTGCACCAATAAACAAAATAATACTATCTACTTTGCCGAGTTGACCATCCAAAGAAAACATCAACAACAGCAGTGATACGCCGATCATAATCGGTACATCAGAGCGAATCATTTGTTTGGATACAGCTAGAGGAGCGATCAACGAAGATAAACCCAAGATCAGTAAAACATTACAAATATTACTACCTACTACATTGCCGATCGCAATATTAGCCCCCTGTGGGGATAACGCTGAGATCACGCTGACGGTCATTTCTGGAGCGCTGGTGCCGTAGGCTACTACCGTTAAGCCAATAATTAGAGGAGGTATCCGCAGCATTGCTGCAAGTCTAGAAGAACCTTTAACGAGGAACTCTGCCCCTACTACAAGTAGCACTAATCCTGCCACTAGAATTAAGAAGGTAATAGGACTCATAAAAAATCTATAAATGAAAAGTCTATTCTATGTATTGATAAGATTAGAACCAATTTTAATAATTAATTACAATTAACTCATATTTTTTAACTGCAAATAAAAATAATTAAGTAATGTAAATTAAAAATTTAAATTAAGTTGACAAGTATAATTGTTTATCAATCATTGTAGCAACTAACTTTTTTTTCCTGATTTAATTTCCACAATTTTTTCTTGAGCCGAATTACGTTCACGTTCTAAAGTTTCCAAAACAAATTCAGGCAGCTGTTTTGATTTAGCTAAGGCTAGGTCATAATTAGCGATCGCTTCTGTAAGTATTGTGATACTGTTTTGCTGCTTGCCGATCTTTCTCAAAATTTGCCCTTTAAGATAGTAGTGTTCTGGGTTTTCTGGAGCAGTTTTTAAAGCTAGGTCGGCATATTTCAGCGCCTTGTTATAGTCGTTGAGATCGCGATAGGCTACAGCCAATCCTCTTTCTACTAAATAATTTGGTGCAGCATGGGCTTCAAAACGAGCGATCGCCTGTTCGGGACTAGAAAAGGGTAAATTAACCGCCAATAATAAATCCATATAGCCTTTAATTAAGTTTAATTCAGGATCGTTAGGATCGGCATCCTCTGCTCGATCTAAATACTTAAATACCTGCTGTAGTTTATTAATGGCTGGCAGCGCACCTTGCTTTTCGTAGATATAAGCTCCAGCTAAGAAATGACCTACTCCTAAGTAAAGGTTGCCCCTAACAGGATCGGTTTTACTTAGCAATTTAGCCGAGGATAAGGTTTCATCAGCGTACCGTTTGACTCTTTGCCAGTCTTTTTCGGTATAGGCTAGAGAAGCTAATAGCGCATGAGCTAAAGGTTCATTTGGTTCTTTAACTTCTGCCTGGTTTAATTCCTGCTTAACAGTTTGATAATTGCCTTCCAGAAAAATAGTTTTAAAAGCTTTTTCGGTATGTTCACCAATATCACGAGCATTTTTTACTCTAAACGGGTCTTTTGCCCAGGCAGAACTACTATTGAAATTTAGCAATAATATAACTGTTATGGGTAGAGTTAACAATATTCGTTGATAATATTTTTTTAGACTGAAGAAATATTTTTTTTGTTCATAATATAGCGAATAAACTTTGTCTATTTTTTGTCTATTTTATTTATAAATTTTATAGTTGTAGACGTAAACAATAATAATTTAGTTCCAAAAGAAAGTAGATAGTATACTTGACAATTTCCCAAAAAACTCAAAAATCAAACTAATTTCAGCGCGTATAATCAAAAAAGAAAACTGCAATTTATGAATTTATGCTGCGTATACAAAATTTAATTTATCATCCGACTGCAACTCCCCAACCGATTCTAAAGGATATTAACCTAGAGCTACCAGCCCAGCATTTGGGATTAATAGTCGGGGCAAGTGGTTCAGGCAAAACCACACTTTTGGAAATTTTAGCGGGATTAGCCGAACCGACTCAAGGTCAAATCTATTGGCGCACTAAACAATTAACCGATTTAGAACTACAGCAGCTAGCGGGGTTAGTCTTTCAGTTTCCTGAACGGCATTTTTGTGGCGGAACAATTTTAGAAGAATTGCGACTAGGTCATCCCGAATTAGACCTGAAAAGAGTCAGAGATGCTTTAAGCGAGGTAGGATTAGAGCAGATATCTCTCCAGGTATCACCTCACGCTCTTAGTGGGGGACAACAACGTCGTTTAGCCTTGGCGGTACAGCTAATTCGTCAGCCTAATATCCTAATGCTGGATGAACCAACGGCAGGGTTAGATTGGTCAATGCGAATTCAGCTAGCCAAACTGTTAGCCAAATTAAAGCAGCATTGGACGCTACTGGTGGTAACTCACGATCCAGTCGAACTAATTAATATAGCCGATCGCTGTTGGACTATCAATCATGGCGTTTTACAACCGATGGAGTCAACTGCCTTGAATCGATAATTTTTATAAGCCTATGAGTCAAATTGAAACCAACGTACTGCCCCCAATGAATCAGATTTGGTCACAAACTCTAAATTGGCAGCCAAGCGATGCTCAAGAGCAACTATTTCAACAGGTTTATCAAGAAGTTTTAGAGGGAAATCGCCAGCAAAATTTAACTCGGATTACTTCACCAGAAGACTTTTGGGAGAAGCACCTCTGGGATTCCTTATCAGGAATAATTGCACTGGAGGAGATCTTATCCCATAAATTGCAGATTATTGATGTGGGTACTGGAGCAGGTTTTCCAGGTATTCCTTTAGCGATCGCTTTTCCTCATTGGCGCATTACACTATTAGATTCAACCCGTAAGAAAATTACTTTTGTCAACGATCTAATTACCAAACTACAGCTTGAGAACGCCACAGGGATAGTAGCTAGGGCAGAAGAATTGGGAAGAATTCCAGGCGATCGCGCTAGCTATGATCTAGCATTAGTAAGAGCAGTGAGTAAACCATCTGTCTGTGCTGAATATAGTCTTCCTTTTGTAAAAAAAGGCGGATTCGCCATTCTTTATCGCGGGCATTGGAGTGAGGAAGATACAGCAGGTTTAGCAGCAGCAGCAACACAATTAGGCGGCAAGATTGAACTAATCCATCGTTGGGAAACTCCTTTAAGCAAAGGAATTCGTCACTGCATTTATCTTCGCAAAGATTCCACCACTGCTAAAAAATTTCCTCGCGCTGTTGGTATTCCTGAAAAGCAACCACTTTGAGCAGTAGAACTGTATGAATAAATGGGATTTTGAATCTCCACCAGATTTAGCATTAGACGATTACCCTAAAGAACTCCCAAAGGATGAGGATACCGCTTTACGAAGGGCATCTGTGTATCCTACGGATCGCGAAGTAACCTTAGAATCAACTCATTTACAATCTCAGCGGATTGCTTTATTGGTAACGGGTAGTATTGCTGCCATGAAAGCTCCTCTAATTGCCCGTACTCTGCGTCGTCAGGGTGCAGAGGTAGTGGCGTTTGCTTCTCCTGAAGCGTTGAGATATACGACTATTGATGCTTTGGAGTGGAGTACTACCAATCCTGTGGTTACTAAGCTCACGGCTAATGCCGAACATTTGAGCGATGATCATCCTTTTGCTGCTTATGTAGTCGCTCCTGCTACCTATAACACCATTAACAAAATGGCTTTGGGCATTGCCGATGGGATAATTACGGCAACTTTGGGTTCAGCGATTGGCAGAATGGAGCGTGGTAAAACTCAAGTTTTAATTGCGCCCACGATGCATGGTAGTTTGCACAATTCAATTCTGATTGAATCTCTACGTAAGTTAGATCGCCTAGGAGTTAAAATTATCCCGCCTCAAGTTGCCAATGGTAAAAACAATCTACCCGCAGAAAAGGCGATCTCTTTTGCCGTCTGTCGCGCAGTTAGTCAATCTTCCCTTAAGGATATCCCTATTTTAGTCACAGGCGGACCCACTGCTGTTCCTATTGATAATATCCGTCGTCTTACCAATCGCTTTACAGGGAGATTAGGCACTTGTATCGCTGAAGAATTATACCTGCGGGGGGCAAAAGTAAAATTAATTCATGGACAGGGTAGTTATTCCCCTCCTGAGTATCTCCCGCATCAGATAGTCACTACCTACGACGAGTATCTAACTGAAGTCATGAGCGAATTACAAAACAATTATTATCGTTACGGCATTTTTTCCGCTGCGGTAGCTGACTATCAACCTGCTCAAGTATTCCCTGGCAAAATTCCTAGTGGTGAATTGTCTAAAATTGATTTAATCCCAACCACCAAAGTAATTAACGCCGTGAAAGCCAAGTTTCCCAGCTTAGGCATGATTACTTTTAAATATCAAGAAAATATCTCTCATCAAGAATTGATTGATATTGCGAACAATAGATTACAGCAAGGTTATCAAATGGTGGTAGCCAATCGAGGGGAAGAACACCAAGCCACAGGCGCACAGGTAGCTTATCTCGTAACCAAAGACGAAGCACCACAAAAAGCAGTGGGAAAAACAGAAATTGCTAAAGCGATCGCCAATTATCTAGAAACAACTTGCGATCGACATTAAAAGCAACTCTACAGCTTGCTCGTAAATTGGCTGCGGGGTGCTGGTGCGCCTCTCAACAATCCTTCCGTACTTAAATCTTCGTCGATCTCTGGCCAATGAATACCATAACCACCTCCACAACTTTCCCATTTTTCTCTTTGTTCAGGAGAAGCTGCTAATAATCGAGGATACCAAACCAAGGGAACGGTAATAGTTCTACCATCCATAATATTGACACTAATAGTATCCTCTGTGAAATAAACTTTTTGGACTCTTTCATCAGCTTTAATTTCCAAAATATCCATACCAAGCCTCTACAAGTTTTTTCTGATTTTCCCTTACCAATAATTCTAACTTTCTTAGCTCTTTCCCTCCAAATCCATGATTTTTAGCTAACACTACAGGCTCTATCCAAAATTTCACCGACAGATTATCTCTATCTATATGAATATGAGGTGGTTCGTTTGGCTCATGGCTATAAAAATAAAAACGGTATGCACCTATTCTTAAAACAGTAGGCATTTCAATTATTTTTTTAAACGCTAGAGTTAGTTAATAATATAGGCGATCGCCAGTTATCATATTCATGAACCAAAAGCTAGTTTTAATCGGTGGTGGACATTCCCATGCGATCGCCTTAAGACAATGGGGTTTAAATCCCTCCCAGACGTTGATTTAACTTTAATTAGTGATGTCCAGCAAACACCCTATTCGGGGATGCTTCCTGGTCATGTGGCGGGGTTTTATAGCTACGATGAAACTCATATCGACTTACGCAGTTTGGCTAAGTTTGCGGGGGCGGAATTTGTTGGCGATCGCGCTATTGGCATTGATCTAGAAAGTAACCAAGTAATTTGTGCATCTGGGCAGTTAAAGTTTGATTATTTGTCTTTAGATATTGGCAGCATTCCTCAAACCCTCACTGTTCCAGGGGCAAAAGAATATGTTATCCCCGCCAAACCCGTCCCTGGATTTCTCGATGCTTGGTATAAGTTAAAACAGTCAGCAGCAGCTCATCCAGAACAACCCTTATCAATTGCGATCGTTGGTGGTGGCGCAGGAGGTGTGGAGTTGGCGTTGAATATGCAGAGTTGTTTAAAAGAGATTTTTAAAGATAAGCATATTCTAGAAATTCATTTAATTCATCGCGGTAAACAGTTATTATCTGGACACAATGACTGGGTAAGTAAGAAGCTCACCAAAATTATTCAGCAACGAGGTATTAAATTACATTTACAACAGGACGTTACAAAAGTTTTAGCAGATCGGGTTATTTGTCAATCAGGATTAGAGATTGAATCTAATCATATATTTTGGGTAACTCAAGCTGCTGCACCAAGTTGGATTAATGAGTCTCAGTTAAAAACCGATAACCAGGGCTTTATCTTAGTTTCAGATACTCTCCAGTCGATTTCTCATCCGCATATATTTGCTGCGGGAGATATAGCCACCATGGTTAACCATCAACGTCCCAAAGCAGGAGTGTTTGCAGTGCGTCAAGGACAACCCTTGTTTAATAACTGGCAGAATATTTTGACTCAACAACCGCCACAGAGTTATATACCCCAGGATAAATATCTAGCTTTAATTGGTACAGGTGATCATAAGGCGATCGCCTCCTGGGATTTTTTAGGCTGGCGTTCTGCTTTTTTCTGGTGGCTGAAAGATTACATTGATCGCAAGTTTATGAACCAGTTTATCAATCTGTAGGGGGGATTCGGACGCGAAGCTAATCCTTTAGGGCGAATCCCCCTACCCACAAATCGCCCCTACGGTCAAACATACAATGATTTAATCCATTGCCATTCTTGGGTCAATCCCTCCAAGAGAGAAACTTGGGGCGTATAATCTAAAATCTTCTGAGCCTTGGTAATATCGGCGCTAGTATGACGGGCATCTCCCACCGCATTCTCTAAATAATTGCGCTTGATAGGTAATCCCATCACTTGTTCCATCATATCTAATAGCTCAATTAAGGTTACCCGACTTCCTCCACCAATATTAAACACTTCACCGATCGCTTCTGGTATTTCCCCCGCAGCTAAGTTAGCAGCTACGATATCCCTCACGAATGTATAGTCTCTAGTCTGTTTGCCATCACCGAAAATACTAATCGCTTCACCCCCAATTGCTGCTTTAAAAAATTTATGAAAAGCCATGTCGGGTCGTTGTCTTGGCCCATAGACAGTAAAGTAGCGTAAAGCAGTCACGGGAACATCAAAGTTTTGCTGATATAGCCAACACAAACGCTCTCCTGCAAGTTTAGTAATACCGTAGGGAGAGACTGGTAAAGGACAAAGGGTTTCGGGGGTCGGCATCGTCACTGCATTGCCATAAATCGATGAACTTGAAGCATAGACAATTCTGGTTAAAGATGTTGCCTGCTTGGCTGCCTCCAAGATGACCTGCGTTGCATTAATATTTCTCTCTGTGTAGTTCTTAAATCCTTCACCCCAGCTAGCTCTAACTCCTGCTTGGGCTGCTTGATGATAGACAACATCGACCGCTGCTAATAACTCTCGCCAGTCTAATTCTTGAATATCTGCTTTAATAAATTTGAAGTTGGCATACTGCTTGAGATTAACCAAATTGTTATGTTTGAGTTGCGGATCATAGTAATCGTTGAATTGATCCACACCAATAACTTCTGATCCTTGCTGCAAAAGAGCTTCGGCTAAATGAGAACCAATAAATCCTGCAACGCCAGTAACAATATGGGTATTCATAAAGATTTGCGAATAATTATGTACGAGATCGGTTAGATCTTTAACAGAATAACTGCACTTAGAGATTTTGCAGCATAGTTTAATTTAAGTTACGAGATTCAAATTGGCGATGGTTGCTCTGATTACAGAATATAGACTAGATTAAAAGTCAAATTTAGTGGAATTTAAATCTAATTTTTAGCGCCACAGAATTGAGATAATCAGCGATAATTATAGAGCCTTGCCTATCTATTCTGCCTAATACAGATATTTAAAAACATTTATTGCCAATATGGATATTACTAGCGACCTGCACGTTATTGAAACTAGACCTTTGTTAAGTCCTGCATTTATTAAAAGCGAGTTACCGATCGCCTCAAAAGTTGCTCAACTTGTAGCTCAAACTCGCGATCGCATTCGCAATATTCTTGAAGGCAAGGACAAGAGAGTGCTGGTAGTGGTTGGTCCTTGTTCAATTCATGACGTGGCAGCAGCCCAAGAGTATGGAGAAAAGTTGGCGAAGTTGCGATCGCAGTTTCAAGATCAGCTAGAAATTGTCATGCGCGTATACTTTGAAAAGCCTCGAACTACCGTAGGCTGGAAAGGTCTGATTAACGATCCTCATCTAGATAATAGCTATGACATTAACAACGGCTTGAGAACTGCCAGAAAGCTTCTTTTAGACCTTGCTCACATCGGTTTACCCGCAGCGACAGAATTACTCGACCCAATTACTCCTCAATATATTGCCGATCTCATCTGCTGGACAGCCATTGGTGCTAGGACTACAGAAAGTCAAATTCATCGTCAGATGGCTTCTGGTTTATCAATGCCAGTAGGCTACAAAAACGGGACTGACGGTAGCTTCAACGCAGCGATTAATGCCATGCTCACCGCCAAGATTTCTCACCACTTTTTAGGTATTAATCAAGATGGATTAGCCAGTATTGTCACAACTACTGGCAACCCCGATGGGCATTTAGTTCTTCGAGGTGGTGCAGCTAAACCAAACTATGAAGCTGGTGATGTTGAAGCAGCAGTCACGGCTTTGAAAAAAAAGGCAATGAACTCCTGTCTGATGATTGATTGTAGTCATGGTAATAGTTGCAAAGACTACCTCAAACAAGTCACGGTTTTAAACAGCATTAATCAACAAATTGAAGCTGGTTCAGCGCATATTGTCGGGGTAATGATTGAAAGTCATTTAATTGAGGGAAATCAATCTATTCCCAAAAATGGCAAGCCTGCTATGTATGGTCAGAGTATCACTGATGCTTGCGTTAACTGGGATACAACTAAAACTATGCTTTATGATTTGGCAAATGCTGTAGCACAAGGTAGATCCGAAGTTAAGCAAAGTGTAGCTTCTGTAGCAACCTTGTAGGGACGAATGGCGACGCGATTGCATAGCAAGTCGTGAGACTCAGCTAATCCTTTAGGGCATTCGCTCTCTAAAACTTATCATGACTACCTCAGAATTAACTAAATCAGAACAAGACCAGCTAATTAAAAAAGCAACTCAAGCCATAAACAGTTCCTATGCTCCCTATTCTGGGTTTAAAGTCGGTGCAGCATTGTTAACTTTCCCAGGAGAAATTTTTACAGGTTGTAATGTAGAAAATGCTTCCTATGGTTTGAGTATGTGCGCAGAAAGAAATGCGATCGCCAATGCCATAATCGGTAGCGGTCAGGATACAATAACTATAAAAGCGATCGCTGTAGCCAACAGCCATAATGTTGCCTGTTCCCCTTGTGGTGCTTGTCGCCAAGTGATCTGGGAATTTGGACAAAATGCTCAAGTTATTTTTCAAGGAAATCAGGGATGGCAAACCTCAACTATTAAAGATTTGTTGCCAGAGGGATTCTCTTTGTAAATAAGGTTTCTTAAACCAATCTTTTAGCTATATTCTAAAAAAGCTCAACCCACAACTCAAATCTTTCCATGAATTCATATCTCGCCGCTGCTGTGCAAATGACCAGCAAACCAGATCTCGCGAAAAACTTGGTCGAAGCAGAAGAATTAATCGAATTAGCCGTACGCCGAGGAGCAGAATTAGTTAGTTTACCTGAGAATTTTGCTTTTTTGGGCAAGGAAATGGACAAAGTTGCCCAAGCCAAGGAAATTGCCGACAAAACCGAGCATTTTCTCAAAAAAATGGCGCAGAGATTTCAAATTACAATTTTGGGTGGTGGCTTTCCCGTACCCGTAGGCGACAATCCAGAGAAAGCTTACAATACGGCATCTTTAGTTACTCCCGATGGTCAACAGGTAGCTCACTATCAAAAAGTCCATCTCTTCGACGTTAATGTTCCTGACGGCAACACTTATCAAGAATCTAGTACTGTGATGGCAGGAACTGTTATCCCAAGTATTTATGAATCAGAACATTTGGGTAAATTAGGCTTATCCATTTGTTACGATGTACGCTTCCCAGAATTTTATCGCTATCTTTCTCGTCAGGGTGCAGATATTTTGTTTATTCCTGCTGCTTTTACTGCCTTTACAGGTAAAGATCATTGGCAAGTATTATTACAGGCAAGAGCGATCGAAAACACCTGCTATGTAATTGCTCCTGCTCAAACTGGAAACCACTATGAACGTCGTTATACCCACGGACACGCTATGATTATCGATCCTTGGGGGGTAATTCTTGCTGATGCAGGAAACGCGCCTGGAGTAGCCGTGGCAGAAATTAATCCCCAACGTTTACAGCAGGTACGCCAACAGATGCCATCATTACAGCATCGAGTCTTTGTTTAGCTGGCGTTGAGGTAGTAGATAGAAGGGTTTAAATAGCACTCTCAAGACTGCATTCTCTGCTTATAACTATGATCAAATTGAGATAACCTGATGATATTGCTGATATCTCGAAGACGATGAAAAATATAGTTGAAACTGCGATCGTGTCTGCCGATCAGATGAGAGAAATTGAATCACAAATCTTCGCTTCAGGAATGCCTGTGGAGGCTTTGATGGAGAAGGCAGCGGGGTTGTGTTTTAACAAAATCATCAGTTTGTATCCCTTGGCAACAACTCCCTCAGTAGGAGTTTTAGCTGGACCAGGACATAACGGTGGTGATGCCTTAGTAATTGCCCGTGAACTCTATTTGGCGGGATATCAGGTTCAAATATATCGTCCGTTTTTTAAGCTTAAAGAATTAACGGCAAACCATGCTAACTATGTGGCAAGTTTAGGTATTACGTTCTACGAAGATATTCAGCCCTTAAGTCATTGTCAATTAATTGTTGATGGTTTGTTTGGCTTTGGTTTGACCCGCAATTTGCCAGAAAACATCATTAAGGCAATTGATATTATCAACAGTTGGTCGCAACCAGTGGTCAGCATCGATCTTCCTTCAGGCATCCATACTGATACAGGAGTAGTGATGGGAAACAGTATTAAGGCAACTCATACTCTTTGTTTAGGGTTGTGGAAAAGAGCCTTTTTTCAGGATCATGCTCTAGAATACTTGGGTCAAAGTAGTAGGATTGATTTTGGTTTACTACGACATCATATCTGGTCAGTATTGCCCCAACCTATAGCGCTCAAGCAGATCACCAAGGCGATCGCCCTAAGCTTCTTGCCCCTACCTCGCCCTGCCATTACCTATAAATATCGTCAAGGACACCTACTTTTAATTTGTGGCTCACGCACCTATGCAGGAGCAGCTATTTTATCTGCTTTGGGGGCGCGCTCAAGCGGAGTTGGCATGTTGTCGGTAGCTGTCCCCGAATCTCTCAAACCACTGCTTACTAGCCATTTACCCGAAGCTTTAATCGTTGATTGTCCTGAAAATAAAGCAGGAGCGATCGCCTCTTTACCCTTCTCCAATACCGATCTAAGTAAGTTTGATGTAGTTGCTTGTGGCCCAGGTTTAACCAGTGGTGCTGCATCGGTAGTAATTAAACTTTTACAGTCTGACTGTTGTTTAGTCCTGGATGCTGATGGACTGAATATTTTGGCAGAACATAATGTGGGTGAGGTTTTAAATGAACGCACTGCACCAACGGTTTTAACGCCTCATGTGGGGGAATTTAAACGTTTATTT
The DNA here is from genome assembly GCA_012034765.1 of Pleurocapsaceae cyanobacterium CSU_1_1. Classification (GTDB taxonomy): domain Bacteria; phylum Cyanobacteriota; class Cyanobacteriia; order Cyanobacteriales; family Xenococcaceae; genus Waterburya. The sequence continues at coordinate 45,666 of JAAUOU010000021.1, forward strand.
CCTGAAGTTACCGATCTAGACGATCGCCTCAATGCAGTTCAAACCGCAGCCCAAAAAACTGGCGCTATTGTTGTACTAAAAGGAGCGAGAACGGCGATCGCTAATCCTCAAGGATTGACTTGGCTGGTTGCTCAGAGTACCCCCGCCCTAGCCAGAGGTGGTAGTGGTGATGTGTTAACTGGGTTAACGGCAGGATTAGCTGCCCAAAGTAACCAAACTGAAGATAGCATGTTTAATGCCGTAGCTACTGCTGCCTGGTGGCACGCTCAAGCAGGGATTAAAGCAGCGCAGGAACGGACTGAATTAGGAGTGGATGCGACAACTCTAGCCGAATATTTAACGCCAACAATTAAGCAAATGTTTACTTGACAAACACACTCTTAATCTCTTAGTCACCATAGTGTTTAAATTTTTGTTATTTAGTTCCATCATACTCATTAGTCAGTTGCCAAAAGCCGATCTTAAATTTGAACAACTAAAAACGCAGCTTGAAAGTTATGGCTTTCAGGTCAATATTGCTGTTCCACCAAATATCAATTTCCCGAAGCAGCAGAATGGTTTAAGGCGAAAAGTTAGAAAGCCTTATGGTATGCTGCACCCCAAAAGTAAATCAATTTGGATTAATCCGATTGTATTTGAACTCGGTGCTAGTACAGCGACTTTAATCCATGAAACCGTTCATGCTGCTCAATATTGTGCTGGCAACGGCAAGCTTCAGGCGATTAATTTAGAGCTTGAACCAATTCCCCAAGCGCTGCCCTTTTTTAAACGATACGTTGATACCCAACGTCAAAATTTGGAAAGAGAGGCTTATACAGTGCAGTCTCACCCCAACAGTTATGAATTAGCTAGGTCATTGCTAGAACAGCATTGCCAGACTAAATCCGCTTGGTAAAGGTAATGTTTAATTTCTTCTCTTCGTAAAAATTTGGCGATAAAATCAGAATAACTAATACTCGTTAAATCCAGCTTTTATCCTGATTCTACATGAACTGCGATCGCTACTCCAAAATAGCCATTGTTGATTGTATAGATTGTTTTTAGTGACTTACCCGACGTTCGCCTTACGGCAGAACGCGGGCTTCTGAAAACCTCTCAAGGTAGTCAGAACTAGTTTTGAGGTACTATTAGTAGTAGATACAACTATTACTGGATTCCCTTTAGACCGTTTTATAGTGGGGAACAAGTCCAGCCCCACTCTCTTGACATTGATAGAAGCTGAAATGTCTCTATCAATCAAAAGGCTCAATTCTTCATCCCAATATTCTCTGATACCGCAATCAGTAAAAAACAAATTCATCTTTGTACGGCAAAAGCATTGATGTATATTGTGGATTCAC
>JAAUOU010000126.1 GCA_012034765.1 Pleurocapsaceae cyanobacterium CSU_1_1
GTGATAGTGCTGTCTGCAAGGTTCTAGCTGTGCAAGATCGTCCTCGACTAATAGAATTAACATCTAATTACTAAACTCGCTGGTAAACAATCAAGGTTTTGATTTCTCTCTCTGTGATAAGGTACAAGATCTCAGTTAGAGCAGGATTATGCATTTAAAAAGATATCTGCGTTGAACCGACTGTCATTTTTTGGTCATCTTTACCTTTTAAGCTAAAAATATAGTTTAATTGAAATTTTTATCGAAACACTTTGAGAAAACATCTTCGTAAAGCGATCGCATTTCAAGCAGCATGAAAAGCATGATCAAGCGTCAAATTAAAACAGCACTATTATCGAGCGTTCTTTTAACTTTTATAGGTTGTTCGGTTTTAGAAGAATCTAAATCTACTTCTGCTCAGATTGGCGATGGCTCATCAAATAGTCCCGTTGTATCCGATAGTAATGTTGCAGTTGCTAATAATTTTAGAACGACAACTATCACACAAGGGTTAGAGCGTCCCTGGGGTATGGCATGGTTGCCCGATGGCTCAATGCTAATTACTGAAAGACCAGGAAGGTTGAGAATTGTCAGAGATGGAAAGTTAGATTTAGAAGCTATTTCGGGAGTTCCTGAAGTCTTTGCTGTCAATCACGGGGGTTTGTTAGATATTTCCCTACATCCTAATTTTGCTAAAAATCAGCTAGTCTACTTTACCTATTCTGATGGTACTAACGAGGCGAACCGTACCAAAGTTGCTAGAGCTACTTTTGATGGAACTAGTCTGCAAAATTGGGAGGATATTTTTGAAGTCAATCCGACCAAACCAGAGGGTCAACACTTTGGTTCGCGTATCGTTTGGCTACCCGATAATACGATGTTGGTGGGGTTGGGGGATGGTGGTAATCCGCCAATTCAGCTTAATGGCGACTTGATACGCAAACAGGCTCAAAATCTTAATTCTCATCTTGGTTCTGTGGTGCGCTTAAACGATGATGGTTCAATTCCTCAAGACAATCCTTTTGTTAATAATGCCGACGCAAATTCGGCTATTTGGAGTTACGGACACCGTAATATTCAGGGAATGACCATCGATCCTGCTACCAACCGCGTCTGGTCAACAGAACATGGTTCGAGGGGTGGCGACGAGGTGAATATAATTGAAGCCAAGCAAAACTATGGTTGGCCAGAAGTTAGCTACAGTGATGAATACACTGGTGGAAAAGTAGCAGAAATTAATTCTCGTCCTGATGTATCAGAACCAGAGTTAATCTGGACACCATCAATTGCACCTTCTGGACTGGCATTTTATTCGAGCGATCGCTTTTCTCAATGGCAGGGAGATTTGTTTGCAGGAGGATTGGTTTCTCGTGATGTTCGTCGTATCGACCTCGACGGAGAGGGTAATATTTTGGGTGAAGAGTCAATTTCAATTGGTCAAAGAGTAAGGGATGTACGGCAAGGTTCAGACGGGATGCTGTATGTCTTAACAGACGAGCAGAATGGATCTTTGATTAGTATTGAACCTGAAGGTTGAGACTGGGTGGTTGGGTGACTAGGAAAAATCGTAGTAGGTATTAATCTCTACTTTAAAAGTAAAACACAGTAAACAATTAGGAGTAACAAACATAATGGTAAATCGAGCAAAAGATTGTTTAGGTTCTGGTAAAAAAGAAAAAGTTTCTGCCAATAGTAATAAAGGTAAAAATACGACAGACACAGCCCTCTCTACTACGGGAAAACCTCTCGCCGTCTGGGAGTCACCTGAGTTTGAAGAGTTTGATCTTTGTATGGAAGTAACTGCTTACGTCCATCAGTGGCAATAATGCAGATCCGTATTTTGGGTTCGGCAGCAGGAGGTGGATTTCCTCAGTGGAACTGTAACTGTCCTGGTTGTCAGGCTACTCGCAAAAGGGAACAGGGAGTACATCAGCGTACTCAATCATCTTTAGCGGTTCGTGGTAGTTCAGGAAATTGGTTGTTGGTCAACGCCTCTCCCGATGTGCGTCAACAACTAGAAACCCTCCGCGATCGCTTCCCTACTTCAATTCGCTCTAGTCCAATTGCAGGCGTACTGCTGAGTGATGCTGAGATCGACCATACCGCAGGTTTAATGATTTTGAGAGAGTCAAATGAACCACTTCAGATTTACAGCACGGATACTGTAAGACGGGCATTGACTGAAGGTTTTTCTTTACTGCGGGTACTAGAAAGTTACTGTGGGGTGGAATGGTCGGAAATCGAACCAGGTTCGGTGATAGATTTTAGCGACAAAGAAGAGTCTAGCTTGGAAATAGAAGCCTTTTTACTAACTGGTACTCCGCCTAAGTATATGCGAGATCGAGCTTCGGCAGAGGGTGATTGGGTAGTAGGGTTTACCTTCCGCGATCGCGCCACTGGTGGAGTTGCTACTTATGCACCAGCATTAGCTGAATTAACTCCCTCAATTATCGCTCGGTTTGAGTCGAGTGACTGTATTTTGGTAGATGGTACTTTTTGGCAGGATGACGAACTGGTAAAACTGGGAATGTCACACCGCACCGCTTTATCTATGGGTCATTTACCCCTTTCAAGTGAGGGCGGTAGTCTCAAGCGTCTATCTCAACTTTCCTCGTCGCGCAAAATTTTTACTCATATTAATAACACTAATCCGATTCTCATTGGTAATTCACCCCAACGCCAACTAGTTGAAGCAGCAGGGATGGAAGTTGGTTATGACGGATTAACCATTGAACTGTAGTTATAGCTAGACAAAGTTAAATGTTGTATTTATCTCAAGCAAGATGCAAAGAGTAGAAGAACAAAAACCACCTTGGACAGTAGAGGAATTGTCAGCCCGACTTTATGCTCAAAAATCCCGATATCACGATCTCCATCCCTTTCATCGCCGAATGAATGAAGGCTTGTTGAGTCCAACGGAAATAAGACTGTGGGCAGCAAATCGCTTTTATTACCAGAAAAGTATTCCTTTAAAAGATGCTGCTATTTTAGCCAATTGTCCAGAACGAGAAATTAGAAGAGAATGGATCGAGCGAATTATCGACCATGATGGGCGGAGAGAAGATCAAGGGGGAATTGAAGCCTGGCTGAGGTTGGGTGAAGCGGTAGGGATCGATCCCACAGAACTATTAGACGAGCGCTATGTTTTGCCTGGGATACGCTATGCGGTGGATGCCTACATCAATTTTTGCCGTACTAAACCTTGGATTATTGCGATCGCTTCTTCCTTAACCGAATTGTTTGGCCCTGGTGCAATTCAGGTAAGGTTAGCAGCTTTAGAAAAGCATTACCCCTGGATCGATCCCGCTGGATTTGAATACTTTCGAGTACGTTTAAAACAAGCACCCCGCGACGCTCGTTATGCCCTGAACTTGGTCTTAGAACGTTGTCGAACCCGTAACAGTCAAGAACAAGCCGTTCGAGCATTAATCTTCAAATGCGATTTGCTCTGGAGTCAGCTAGATGCAATTGAGCGAGGTGAGACTCGCCCTGTTGAGTAGCAAGTAAAATAATTACTTAATTTTTCTAAAATGAGCGAAGAAGATCGAGTTTATTCTCTGGACAATTTAGGTTTTGCCAATGGTGTGCGTTTACACTGGAATGAAGCTAGACAGCAGCATTGGCTATTATTTCCTGAAGGTGCGTTGTTTTTGAATCCTACTGCGGTAGCAATACTTTCTATCTGCGATGGTTATTGTTCTTTTACGGCGATCTCTCAAATTTTATCAAGTCAATTCCGCGACGTAGATATCAATCAGGTGCGGAATTTGTTATTAAAAATGTTGAAACGAGGATTGTTGATTAACAAAACACCATGATGGATATAGATCTGCCTCTAACCCTAATCGCCGAGTTAACCTATCGCTGTCCACTGCGCTGTCCCTACTGTTCTAATCCGACTAACTACGATAGTAGTAAATATCGTCAAGAATTGACTACTGAATATTGGCTAGATCTAATTAAACAGGCTGCAAATCTGGGTATTTTACAGCTTGGGTTTACAGGTGGTGAACCTATGTTGCGTCAAGATTTGGAGTTGATGGTAGAAACCGCAGCAGCAAAGGGCATTTATACCAGTCTAATTACCGCAGGTACTCTTTTAACCAAAGAGCGAGCAATCAAACTACGAGATTGTGGACTCGATCATATTCAGATTAGTATTCAAGATAGCCAAGTAGACAAATTCAACTATATCGCAGGAATTCCATCCTACGAACAAAAGCTTGCCGCAGCCCGTTTAGTCAAACAGTTGAAATTTCCTCTCACGATTAACGTGGTGCTACATCGCCATAACCTAGATCGCATTAAAGAAATTTTAGAACTATGCAAAACTTTAAAAGCAGATCGAGTTGAATTAGCTAACACACAATATTACGGTTGGGCTTTGCTTAACCGAGATGCATTATTACCCACCCTAGAACAGTTAGAACGAGCCAAACAAGCAGTAGCGATCGCCCAACAAGAAAAATATTTTCCCATGGGTGTTGTATACGTGTTGCCCGATTACTACGAACAATATCCCAAACCCTGTATGGGCGGGTGGGGAAAGCGCACGATGGTAATTGCTCCCAACGGGGGTGTTCTACCCTGTCAGGTGGCTGCTTCAATTCCCGAACTGGATTTTGATAACGTTCGAGATCACTCCTTAGAATGGATTTGGTCTGAATCCGCAGCCTTTAACCGCTTTCGTGGCACAGACTGGATGGAAGAACCCTGTCGTAGCTGCTCTCGTAAAACTGTTGACTTTGGGGGTTGTCGTTGCCAAGCTCTGTTGTTAACTGGTGATGCAACTGCTACCGATCCTGTCTGTCATTTATCACCCCAACATCATCTGATTACTAAAGCTGGCGAATCGGGACAATCCCCTAATTCTCCTTCATTTAGATACCGCGATCGCCTTAACACTTCTTAATATAAGGTTGATATAATATAACTGTCAAAAATATAACTTTAATCTAGTTTGATTCAATACCAACGAAATTGAATCACCGCTGCCCGCTTCAGTTTCGCTAAATTATGCTAGTCAATTTTTTTTCTACAAGCTATACTTATCGGTCGCAAAACTCAGCTAGGCTTTTATATTGGTTACTCTTTTTACCTGTATTGCCATTGCTTTCATCAGGTTGCAGTTTGTTACCCCCAGGAGATGCTCAAAGTGAATCTTCTCGTCCTCAAGAAAAATCTTTATCTGTTGATATAGCAGTAGCTAGTCTTGGGTCATTAGAAAAAGACACTGAGTATGTAGGTACGACTTTTCCAGTAAGAGAAGTTTCTTTGCGATCGCGCATTGAAGGACAACTGCTGGATGTGGCGGTAGACGTAGGCGATCGAGTAGAGCAAGGTCAAGTATTAGCAAGGATCGATGATTCAATCTCAGTATCTACGGTAGCCGAAGCCGAAGCCGAAGTAGCAGCCCTACAATCGGAAGTAGCCAGTTTAGAAGCAGATGTTAATGATGCCCGCGCTCAAGTTGAACAAGCACAACTAGAACTAAGACAGGCACAGTCTGATGCAGCCAGGACAAACCAACTTTTTGGGCAGGGGGCGATTTCCGAGCAAGAAGCAGAATTAGATAGAACGGCAGTGGGGACGGCAGAACAAGCGTTACGCTCTGCTCAACAACAAGTAGCCAATCGCTCTTCAGCAGTAGTAGCTGCCCAAAAGCGCGTAGCAGCACAAAAAGCATTAGTTGCTCAAGAACAACAAAGACAATCATTTACCGTATTAAATTCTCCCGTCACGGGTTCGGTATTAGAACGAGTTTTAGAACCAGGAGACTTAGCCCAACCAGGTGATGAAGTACTGAGATTAGGAGATTTTAGCCAAATCCAGGTACGGGTGCAAATTTCCGAACTAGAACTAGCAGGGATTAGGGTAGGACAGATGGCACAAGTACAGTTAGATGCCTTACCAGAGAAGACCTTTACAGGAGAAGTAACCCAAATTTCTTTGGCTGCCGATGCTACTGCCCGTTTGATTCCCGTAGAAGTAACTATCCCTAATAGCGATCGCCGTATTGGTCGGGGATTACTGGCGCGGGTCAATTTTGGTCAACAGAGCGATCGCAACATTGTCGTTCCTGAAACAGCAGTCCAAGTGGCATCAGAGGGAGCAAAACAAAATAATTCCCAATCAGATACTGCAACCATATTTATCCTCAAGCGGGAGGGAAAACAGGCAACAGTTACAGCCCGTAAAGTGAAATTGGGCGATCGCGCTAACTCTCAAGTCGAAATTCTCTCTGGACTAGAACCAGGAGAAAAATTTGTCGTGCGTAGCAGTGACAATTTACAAGATGGCGATCGAGTTCGTCTTAGCTTTATCTCCGAATCATCAGAATCATAAAATTCCAGCCTTTAATTTCTGTACGGGCAAGGCATTACCTTGGCCTCTACGGACGTTCCATGGAACGTCCCTACTTCTGACTTCTGTACGGGCGAACGGCCGTTCGCCCCTCCATGATGAAAACTTCTCCTCCTACCAATTTTAGTATCAGCACTATTGCCATTCGTCAGCACATCGGTACTCTGATGCTAACTTTAGCGGTAATTGTGATCGGCGTATTTTTTCTGTTTAACATCCAGGTAGACTTACTACCTTCTATCACCTATCCTCGCATTGGTTTGCGAGTAGATGTACCTGGCATTTCCCCCGAAGTTGCCATAGATGAAGTGACTCGACCTTTAGAAGAAGGGCTGGCTGCCACTGAAGGAGTGGTACAGGTTTTTTCCCAAACTCGCGAGGGACAGGTAAGTGTTGACCTTTACTTTCAACCAGGGGGGAATATCGACCAAGCTTTAAATGATGCTACCGCTGCATTTAATCGGGCGCGATCTAACTTACCAGATACAGTTGAAGAACCAAGGATATTTAAAGTCGATCCGTCTCAGTTACCCGTTTACGAACTAGCACTGACATCTCAATCTTTAGATCCTTTGCAGTTGCGTGTGTTTGCCGATGAAGAACTGGCGCGGGAACTGGGAGTTGTTGAGGGTGTAGCCGTGGTTGATGTTTCGGGGGGTGTAGAGGAAGAAGTACGAGTTTTGCTCGATCTCAGCCGTCTTCAAGCTTTGGGTGTAGCCTTAGATGATGTTCTCACCGAGTTAGAAGAAACTAATCAGGATATTTCTGGCGGGCGAATTTTAGGCGAGCTTAACGAACCTTTGACCCGTGCCGTTGGTCGCTTTGAGAATGCAGAGTCAATTCTCAATCTTTCTTTTGAAGTGGAGAATGTAGAGAATTCGGCAGCAGCCGAGACAGAAAATAACTCAGTTCCCCTACGTCGCGTATATCTGCGAGATTTTGCCGAAGTTATCGATGGTCAAGCTAACCAGCGAGTTTTTGTGTTTCTGAACCAACAACCTGCGGTAAAAGTCAGTATTCAAAAGCAGCCTGAAGCCAATACGATTGAAGTCGTCGAGGGAATCAAACAGCGAGTTAAAGAGTTGCAGCAAGCAGGGATAATTCCTGAAGATCTGGAATTGGTGGCAACTTTGGATGAATCGATTTTTATTCAAAATGCCATTAGTAATGTTACCAATTCTGGTTTAATTGGCGCGGGACTAGCTGCGATCGCTGTTTTGCTGTTCCTCGGTTCATTGCGTCAGACTGCAATTATTGTGTTGGCAATTCCATTAGCAGCATTAACAGCAATTATTTTAATGAAGCTATTTGGCTTATCTCTTAATGTATTTAGCTTGGGCGGATTGGCAGTAGGAGTGGGAATTGTCGTTGACAACTCCATTGTCATGTTAGAAAATATTGCCGAAGGTGCGGGGATGACACCGGGCAAAGATGCGAAGACGCGACTTAATTCTCGTCAGTTGATCGAGCGAACTATTTCTAGCAGTCAAGAGGTTGAATCGGCTTTGGTTGCTTCTACCAGTACCAATTTAGTCGCCGTTCTACCTTTTTTGCTGATCGGTGGCTTTATTTCTCTGCTGTTTAATGAATTAGTTCTCACCGTCAGCTTTGCGGTGGCTGCCTCAATTCTAGTAGCAGTAACAGTTGTGCCAATGCTAACTTCTCGTTTACTGGCGATCCGAAAATCTAGTTCCATTGGGCGTTTTTGGCTACTGCGAGCATTTAATCGTCAATTTGAAGCTGCTACTAGACGCTACGGAATTATGCTCAAACAGGTTTTGCGGCGGCGGTTACTTGTAGTTGGACTGACTTTTTTACTGCTGGGTGGCAGTACTATTTTAGTTGTCGGTCAAGTTCCTCAAGAAATTTTGCCTCGGATCAATACAGGTCAAGCGCAATTACGCGCTCAATTCCCCCCAGGAACTCCTTTAGAAACAAACCGCCAAGTCATGGCAAAAGTGGATGAAATTCTACTAGCACAGCCAGAAACTGAATATGTCTTTACGACATCGGGTGGCTTTTTGTTTGGTAGCAACACCAGCGAAAACCCCCTACGAGGTTCTAGTACTATTACTCTTCAGCCAAATACAGATGTTGAGGGTTATGTCTCGCGGGTATCAGCAGAATTTGATCGCCTCAACTTGGTTGATATTCGCCTGCGCCTTAGTCCTGGTGAAGTGCGAGGTTTAGTTTTAAATAACTCGCCAGTAAGAGGTGCAGATGTTGATGTAGTCCTTCAGGGAGAAAATGCTCAGATACTAGAACAAGCAGGAAAGCAGGTATTAGATGCCTTAGAACAACAAGCCACCTTATCTAGTTTTCGTCCCGATGCCGACTCTAGGCAACCTGAAATTCAAATTCGACTAGATCGAGAAAGGGCTGCGGATCTCAACTTAAATATTCAAGACATTGGTAATACTTTAGAAACGGCGATTACTGGTTCAGTACCTACCCAACTGCAACGGGGAAACCGCCTGGTAGATGTCAGAGTTGAGCTAAAAGAAGATGCAATTCGTCGCCCCGAGCAACTAGAGCAAATTCCCTTATTTATCGATGATAGTAATCGCTTAATTCGTTTGGGAGATGTTACCCGTATTGAACAAGGACAAGCCCCTGGAGAAATTCAGCGCATTAACCAACGACAGGTATTTCTAATTTCTGGTAGCCTCAATGAAGATGCCGATTTAGGAGCAGCCCTGACTGAACTAGAGCAAATTTTTCAAGAGATTGACTTGCCAGAAGGAGTTAGCCGTCTACCGAGCGCTGCTGCTCAAAGCAATCAAGAAATTCAATCTTCTTTCGCTGTTTTAGGCGGACTGGCGGCATTTTTAGTTTTTGTAGTCATGGCAGTACAGTACAATTCCCTGATCGATCCGTTGGTAATTATGTTCACCTTACCTTTGGCATTGGCGGGAGGAATTTGGGGACTGTTTCTTACTCAAACGGCAATTGGTATAACTGTAATTGTGGGAGCAGTTTTACTAGTCGGTATTGTGGTTAACAACGCGATTATTTTGGTAGAGTTAGCCAATCAAATTCGAGAGCGAGAAAAATGCGATCGCGCCACAGCAATTGTACAAGCAGCACCTCAAAGATTGCGTCCTGTTCTCATGACTACTATCACCACTGTAGTCGGGATGTTTCCTTTAGCATTGGGCTTAGGACAAGGAGGAGAGTTTTTGCAACCATTAGGTATTGTGGTTTTTTCAGGGTTGGCATTGGCAACCCTATTAACCTTGTTTCTTATTCCTTGTTTTTATATTTTGCTACATGATTGGGTAGATCGGGTTTTGGGTAAAAAGCGCTCTCCTGTATCTACTCAGCGAAAAGCTACATAACCTCTTGCCCCGAAATAAAATCTTTATCAGGTAAATTTTTAAGGTAAATCGAGTCTAAATATAATCTATTTGAGTCATGTCAAAAATAACTCTTGACACTCCCTCGCCCATTACTGGGTCTGAGCCTACTTTTATCTTTTTATTGTTAGCTATGTTTAACTATTGTGTTTCGCTAATTTTAAATTCTTTGCTTGTCGGTATCCTTTAGGACTAGCTTCGCGTCGCGGGGGAACCCCGCTTAAGGTTATTGAGCAAGAAGCCGAGGTTTCAAACCCATTTATTAAACGATGAAAAAAACAAAATATCTAGTCGATAGCGAATGGTTGATTTCTCAATTAGATAATCCCCAAGTAGTAATAGTAGATTGTCGTTTTCGGCTAGCCGATCCAAACTGGGGCGAAGAACAATACCGCCTCAGTCATATTGAGGGCTCATACTACCTGAGTTTAGACCGCGATTTAGCTAGTAAAATACAGCGCCACGGAGGAAGACACCCTTTGCCAGATCTGGAGTTGCTGGGTCAAAAGTTCGCAGACATAGGAATTATCAAAAATGAAACCCTAGTGGTGGCTTACGATGATGCTCGGTTTGCTTTTGCAGCGCGTTTATGGTGGTTGTTACGTTACTTAGGACATAATGAGGTAGTTTTGCTTGATGGTGGCTGGAATGACTGGCTAAAACATAATTATCCCGTGAGTGACGCTGTTGCCGAAAATAGATTGGGGAGTTTTTCACCTCAACCTCATCCAGATTGGTTGGTAAATATAGATGCAGTTAAATCTGCTCAAAACCATGATGGTGTGGTAATTGTTGATTCGCGCGATCGCGATCGCTATTTGGGATTAGCAGAACCTATCGATCCGATTGCAGGAAGTATACCAGGTGCAGTTAATTCTCCTTGGCAGCAGGTGAGTGATGAATCGGGATATCTCAAGTCCCAGCAAGCACAGCAACAGTTATGGGAAAATTATTCAAAAGCAGAAATAATTGTCTACTGCGGTTCTGGAGTAACAGCCTGTGTTAACTTATTTTCTCTCAGCTGGGCAGGAATCAACAATGCTAAGTTGTATCCTGGCGGTTGGAGTGATTGGTGTTCTTATCTAGGAGATGAGGAGTAAACCTTACTACTTTCGTCCACTGGAGTTTTGTGATTCAATAGATATCTGCGCCTTTATTTTGAAACTACTTTATGTGTGCTGAAAGAACCTTACCTAAATTTGATGCTAGTTCTGTCAAGATAACCAAAGAAGAAGGATTCATTTTGTATGAAGATATGGTTTTAGGACGCTTATTTGAAGATAAGTGTGCTGAAATGTACTATCGAGGTAAAATGTTTGGTTTTGTCCACCTTTACAACGGTCAAGAAGCGGTATCTTCGGGAATAATTAAGGCTCTAAGAACTAAGGGCGACTATGTTTCTAGCACTTACCGAGATCACGTTCATGCTTTAAGTGCGGGAGTGCCTGCCAAAGAAGTAATGGCAGAATTATTTGGTAAAGAAACAGGCTGTAGCAAGGGTCGCGGTGGCTCAATGCACATGTTCTCGGCAGAGCATGGGCTTTTGGGGGGTTATGCTTTTGTCGCCGAGGGAATTCCTGTAGCTACGGGTGCTGCCTTTCAGAGCAAATATCGTCGCGAAGCCATGGGGGATGAAAGTTCTGATGCGGTGGCGGTCTGTTTTTTTGGTGATGGGGCTAGTAACAATGGTCAGTTTTTTGAGTGTTTAAATATGGCAGCACTTTGGAAATTACCCATTATTTATGTCGTAGAAAACAACAAATGGGCGATCGGCATGGCTCATGATCGCGCTACTTCTCAACCCGAAATCTATAAAAAAGCGAGCGTCTTTAACATGGCAGGGTATGAGGTTGACGGCATGGATGTATTAGCGGTTAACACCCTGGCTAAAGAGGCGGTAGCACGCGCTCGCGCAGGAGAAGGGCCAACCTTAATTGAAGCCTTGACCTATCGTTTTCGTGGGCATTCTCTAGCAGATCCTGATGAACTTAGAGATCCTCAAGAGAAGGAATTTTGGGGTAAGCGCGATCCGATTAAAAAATTTGCTACCTATCTAGTTGAGCAGAATTTGGCTACGGCAGAAGAACTAAAAGAGATTGACAGTAGGGTGTCAGCTACTATAGATGAGGCAGTTAAATTTGCCGAAAGCAGTCCTGAACCCAATCCTGCCGATCTACGCCGTTATATTTTTGCGGAAGATTAGTATAAACCTGTTGACTTTTAGTAGTTAATTTATTATACATACTTATACATAACTCAAAAAAATGTATAAGTATGCGACCTCATGAATTTGCGGAGCAGATAGGAGTATCGGTCGAAACGTTAAGACGCTGGGAT
>JAAUOU010000127.1 GCA_012034765.1 Pleurocapsaceae cyanobacterium CSU_1_1
ATTGGCTGCTAGCTTCTGTCCGTTCAAAGTAGTAATTTCTGTCTGGGTTACCATGTTCCACAACTTGATAGTTTTGATCTTGGGCAGCGCTTGCCAGGATTTGTCCATCGGGACTAAATGCCAAAGCTAATACTGGTGCAGAATGTCCAGGAAACTGCACTCGCTCAGTCACGGCAACCAAATTCCAGAGGGTTTTAGGGGAAATCTTAGGGGAAACTGACCGAGGAGCGATTGATTGCTTCAAGACAGTTGCTTTTGCTTGAATCTTCGTCGCGTTTTTAGGTGCAGAAGCCTGGGTCAAACTAGTCTCTGGATCTGGATGAGAAGTTTTGCTCTTATCTGGTTGGACATCTTGAGCATCTATTGTTAAAGGAGCAAGCTTGACATCATACAGCAAACATTTAAAAGTGAATTCAGGCCCTTGAGTTCCCAAGATAATGCGATCGCAGATCGTAATTTATGAATACCATGAATCGGCAAATCATTAACTAAAGTGCCGTTAGTCGTTCCCAAATCTTCAATCTGCCAGTGAGCGCCCACTCGCTTAATCTTTGCATGGCGACGGGATACGGTAATAAATTTAAACGGGTCTAAAGCAATTTGGCAATCTGGAGAACGACCAATGATTACTACGCCTGTAGTAGACAGAGAATATTGCTTGGTTATCTTAGCATCTTTAAAGATAAGTGATGCACAATTTCTCTGCTGATGACTCATAGTTCGTTCTCTCTCAACATATACTCATTCTATTTAGAACTTCACTCTTTGATACAGATTTATATTTATACAGAGCCGTCACTAACTTGATTGGGATGAAAGTAATTATATATTTCCTGTGCCAATCCTGGGCCAATACCAGGAGCTTCCGTCAGCTTGGCTACCGTTGCCTCGCGAATATAGTCAATGGAGTGAAAATGAGCCAAAAGCTGCTTTTGACGCTGAAAGCCCAAACCAGAAATTTCGGCTAAACGCGATCGCCTACTGCTGGTTAGTCTTTGTTGGCGGTGGAAGCTGACGGCAAAACGATGGGATTCGTCACGAACTCTTCTAAGTAGCTGCACCCCTGGTTGTTCGGCTGTGGTATCTAAAGGTTGGGATTCTCCTGGCAGAAAAATTTCTTCTCTTTTCTTAGCCAGACTAATTACCTTAACTACATCTAGTAAGTCTAAATCTTGTAATACCGCCACTACAGAAGATAGTTGTCCTTTACCGCCATCGATCATGATTACATCGGGGAAATCTTGCTGTTCCCCTGCTTGATATTTAAACTCCGACCAAGGAATGTTTTGTTCTTCGGCGCTGCGCCGATACTTACGAAAACGACGACCAATTACTTCTGCCATGCTGGCAAAATCATCGGAATGCCCGATTTGAACATCAGGATTTTTAATTTTGTAATGGCGGTAATGTTGTTTAGCGGGAACACCATCCACAAATACCACCTGAGAAGCCACGGCATTAGAACCCTGAATATGAGAAATATCATATCCTTCAATTCGTTTTGGCAGTTCGCTGAGATCGAGAATAGTTGCTAAATCTTGTAATGCCTGAGTATTGCGATCGCTCACTCGTTGAGTACGCTCTAGCTCATAGTTGGCATTGCGTTCCACCATTTCGATCAGTTCTGCCTTAACCTGTCTTTGAGGATTGATTAAGCTTACTTTGCGCGTCTTTTTGCTACTCAGCCAGTCGGTCAAGATTTCTGGTTCGGGCAGTTCATGCTGGACTAAAATCTCGGTGGGAATTTCGACGGCTTCGACGGTAGTGTAATGTTCTTCGAGTACTCGCTGTAAAATCGCGCCTGGTGTACCCGAACGAGCATCAGCAAAAAAGCCCAAACGACCTACCAGTTTACCTGCACGAATTTGAAAGAGCTGAATACAGCAGTGTTTATCATCCGCAGCCAGAGCGATCGCATCACGGGAAACGGTATCATCGGCGAGGGCAACTTTTTGGTCGGCATTGAGACTCTGTAGAGCTTTAAGCTGATCGCGATATTGAGCCGCTTTTTCAAAGTCTAGTCGTTCTACTGCCTTCTCCATCTTGCTCTGTAGACTAACTACCAGTTCATCACTTCTACCCTGAAACACCATCGCTACTTTCTGCACGATCTTTTTATAGTCTTCGGGGGTAATCATTGCCTGACATACTCCAGGACATCTGCCCAGATCGTAGTTAAGACAGGGACGATCTTTAAACAGAGGTTGACGACGCTGGCGAAGGGGAAAAACACGCTTAATTATGTGCAGGGTGTAGCGCAGCAGACGAGTATCTACATAAGGGCCATAATAGCGATCGCGCTTTTGAGTTGCTCGACGCTTACGGGTAATAAAGATGCGCGGATAATCTTCTGACCAGGTAATACAGACATAGGGATATTTTTTATCATCCTTAAGCAGCACGTTATAGTGGGGCTGATGCTTCTTGATTAAATTGGCTTCCAAAGCCAAGGCTTCCGCTTCCGTATCGGTGACAATAAATTCAATTTCCGCCACCTGACGCACCATCATCGCAATGCGATCGCTTAATTTTTGGGCTGGGCGAAAATAAGAACGAACCCGCCCACGTAACTTCTTGGATTTACCAATATATAAAATATCCCCATTGCTACTCCGCAGGAAATAAACCCCTGGTTCTGAGGGAATCTCTTGAAGACGGGCTTCTAAATGTTCAGGCTGTTTTAATAAAGATTTAATTTCGATCAATGCGCTCATAGGTTTTAGTTACTGTCCTATAGTGATCATAGATTCCGCCGAGCTAATCAAGCTATATCCTCCCAAAAAGTTACCGACGATCTCCCAATCTTCGGTGCAGATGTTTATCAATGAGCAATGATCATTTAACATTTAACAATTGATGCGCGTCCTAAAGGACGACGCGAAGCTAGTGCGACACGAAGTTAGTCCTTTAGGGCTTTAGCATACCGCTTCGCATATTGAATAATTAGGTTTAAGACCTCTTCGTGAACGAAGAAAAATTCAAGGAGAGGTAATTGCTCACTGTTCACTGTTCACTGTTCACTGTTCACTGTTCACTGTTCACTGTTCATTGTTAAATATGTTTACTTATATTTCTCCCCAATATAAAACCGTTAATCGTCAACGCAGATTAGTCTTTGATGGGCAGGCTTATCCTTCTGTCAGCACAATTTTAGCGGCAACTAAACCTGAAGCAGATCGCCTTGCCTTACAGAGATGGCGCAAACGAGTGGGATATGCTCAAGCACAGCAAATTAGTACCCAAGCCTGCCGTCGCGGTACTTCGATTCATACAGCAATCAATTTGTTTTTGGATGGTCAAGACTTACCCGATGATGTAACAGATAATCCTTATTGGCACTCAATCAAACCTATTTTAGAGTCCGTCTGGGAAGTTCACTTATTAGAGTCGGCGGTATATCATGCCGAACAGGGTTATGCTGGGCGTTTAGACTGTTTGGGAACGTGGCAAGGAGAACTATGTTTATTTGACTGGAAAACCGCCTCTAAACCCAAAAAACTCGAATGGATTAACGATTATTGTCTCCAGGTTAGCGCCTATACCGCTGCGGTCAATCATCTTTATGGGGTACAGATCGAGCGTGCCTTAATTGCGATCGCTCTTGAGGATCGAGCAGCCCAAATTTTCTTGCTTAATGCCGACGATTTAAGTCATTATTGGGCGCAGTTTCTCGTGAGGTTGCGACTATGGCAGCAACAACAAGTTTAATCAAATATTTATTTTGTCTGCACCTGCTTATCAATGAAACTCGCGATCCCAAATAGCAAAATAAATATGGTTTTCAGGATTTTGCTGCACCACCCCTTCAATATTATTGACCTGGAACTCGTAGCCAGAGATAGTTTTGAAATATACTTGCTCAAGATGATGCTCAATTTCTGGCGAATAATTATCCTGCATCAACTGCTTTACCTGCTGTTTAATTGTCTTTAAGTCTACTGATCTAGAAAAGGCGATCTCCGCCTGACGAACTTTAGTGCTGTCAGTATCGGTTAAGTAGCCTAAAGAAATTTGCCTTGGCACAACATCCTGATATAGCAAGGCTCGACTATTGGACCAATATCCGCTACTATTCTTGGTTGGCTCTCCCAGTAACTCAGCAATTTTCTGCTCCGTCATTCCTAGTGGAAAAGCGGGAATATTAATAGTAGTTGGAGGCTGTTTAAGCGCAAAGACTGAACTAGTAGTTAGGGTGTCCGTTACTATATTGGCTGAATCCCTTTTAAGATACTGCTCGCCATCTCGTTTAGCAAACTGAGTCAAGTCACTGTTGAAAATAACCAAAATAAGAGCCAAAACTCCCAAAGTCGTTCCAGACAATAAAGAAATGACCTTGAATTCTGAAGGGAATTTAATCTGCTTAGGTACTGGCTCAATTATAGGCATAGCTAGATTAACTGGCACAGAATTTAATGCTTGAAGCATCTTCTCGGCAGAAATATAGCGATCGCTCATTTCAGGGCAAATAGCTCGTTCAATTACTCTAACTAAATGAATTTTTTGCTTGGGAATTTCTTGATGCCATCTGAGTTTTTTGCTGCGAGGATCTAAAGAGAATTCTCCTGGATGTTTACCTGTTAAGAGATAAATAGCCGTTAAACCTAAACTGTAAAGATCGCTGGCAAAAACCGATTTGCCTTGTTTCTGTTCTGGCGAAATATAGTCTCGTCGATAAGGCACAGCTAGATTATATTGCTGGTGGTTATCAACTTGATTTTCTAAATCTTTCACCCCACCAAAATAAATTGGTACTGGCAAGCAGTTTTGCAAAGATGCTGGCAACCAGTAATCCTGACGTAAGATGATGGTACTAGGCTTTAATTGCCGATAAATAATGCCATAGCTATGAATATACTTGAGAAATGAGAGAACACTGTTCAAAATCTGTTCTACTTCCTCTGTTGATAGTGGTCCTTTTTGCTCAACTCGCTGTTTTAAAGTTAAACCAGCAATCCATTCTCGAACTAAGTAAAAATCTTCTCCGTCCATGAAATATTCATATAGCCGAGGGATTTGACGATTTTTACCGCTCAAACGCTTCAGTACTCTAGCTTCTTGATAAGATAAACGCCTAATATTTTCTGCCTCTGGATTGCCCAAAATAGGGCGAAATCTTTTGATAATATAGCGACGACGACTATAAAACCTGCTATTGTCTGTAGCTAAAAGGGTTTCACTAAAGGCATTGCGTCCTAAAATTTTGAGAATACGATATTTATCCTGGATCAATTTACCTTTCATCAAGGCACACGAAATGTTGGTGCATAACCAAATTGTAGTTAATTTGGATTAATAAATCTACCAACCAACTCATTAGCAAATTAAATGATTGCGATCAGAAAAAGGTATATTGTTTATTCTCCACCAGCAGAGTAGGTTGACTGGTGTTTAATTGATCCGAGACAATACTTTTAAGTCTTGTTCATCTAGAGGTGCAGGTATCCCATTGCGAATTAATTCCGAAAAATCCTCATTCGGCACCATCATACATAAAGCATATAAACGCTCTGAACCCGTATTTTTGATATAGTGCGTTCCTGTTTTTGGCATCAACACGCTATCGCCACTGTGTAAAGATGTTTCTTTCCCATCACAGACTGCCATACCTTCCCCCTTAAGAATAAAGAACATTTCTATGGCAAAATTGTGACGATGGGGAGGAGTTTCGCTCCCTACTTCAAAAATTTCAACACAGACAGTTAATGAATCATTAGCACTGCTAGGATCAAAAACGATCGCCAAGCGGTTAGTATCGTTAGGACTAATTCGATAGGCTTGATAATCAGCTAGAGCTTTAATTACAGGAATCATACACCGTTCGTTCATTTATTTATTTTTATTATTTATTGAGAAGTTTTTGATTGATACTATAACTTACTTATTGTTACCCCAAAGTTATGCACAACTATCAAAATAAAATTTATCCTAGTCGTCTCTTACGTTTTATAGTTTACTTAATATCTGTGACGACTTTAGTTATCTGCTTATCTTTTGCTGTTCATCATCCAGTAGTTGCTCAAAATGAATTAACAGACGAGTTAGAAATAGTTGCCGAATTTCCCGCCGAACATCCCCCAGGCAATATTGCTATCACTCCAGCAGGCAGAATTATTATGAGTCAGCATCAATTTTATGGTGCGCCCCTGCGGGTTGTGGAATTGCTGAATGATAACACTGTAGTCCCTTTTCCCAATCAAGCTTGGAGTAGCAAACCAGAGGAAAAGGGAATCGGTTTGCATACGGTATTAGGACTGAGAGCCGATGAAAATGGTGTAGTCTGGATGCTCGATAATAGTGACGGAACAGAAGCAGGAAAAATTCTGGGTTGGGATACGGAAAACGATGAACTCTATCAAGTAATTTATCTCCCGCAGCCGATTATTGCTGAAAACTCCTTTTTAAACGATTTAGCTGTCGATCTAGACCATAATGCAATTTATCTTACCGATACTGCTGGCGGAGATAATTCGGCTTTAATCGTCGTCGATCTTAATACAGGATTTTCCCGCAGGGTATTAGAAGGAGATATTTCCACTCGTCCTGAAGATATACCCCTGATCGTTGATGAACGAGTGATTAATATGGCAGGCAAGCCCGCTAAAGTTGGCGCTAATCCAATTACTGTCGATCCCAATAATGAATGGGTTTACTATGCACCCATGAGCAGCACTTCCTTATATCGCATCGCCACAGCAGATTTATTAGATCCTGCTCTTACCCTTGAAGACCTCTCTAGTAGAGTCGAACGCTATGGAGACAAGCCAATCTGTGATGGGATCACCGTTGATGGCGCAGGTAATGTTTATATTACCTCCATTACTGATAATGCGATCGGGGTAGTAGATGCAGCGGGAACATATCAAACTCTATATCAAGATAAAAAACTGCTCAGTTGGACTGACGGCATGGCTTTTAGCCCAGATGATTATATATATGTTACCGTCAGCCAATTACAAAACTCTCCACCTCTAAACAATGGAGAAAATACTTTTAAAGCACCTTTTTATCTAGTTAGATTTCCCGCTTTAGCTTCAGGAAAAGTTGGCAGATAACCTGTTAATTGCTCTTACTAAATAACTAAATCAAAGGATCACAGCGAATTTCTACAATAAAACCATCAGGGTCATAAATATAAAACCCTCGTCCTGTCAGACGAGTTACAACATCGATCGCCACAGGAATTTGGAGCTGTTTCAAAATGGCGATCGCTTTGTCAAATAGCTGTGGTTCAATATCAAAAGACAAATGATTAGCACGGGTAAATTGTTTCTCTGGATCTGGATCTGGAGCAGACAGATCGGGTTCGGCAAATAAATCTAGAATGATGCCGTCAGGGGTTTTAAAATTACAAACTTTTCCTGCTGCCACTAGCTTGACCAAAGTTGAGGGGACTTCATCTCCTGTTAACTGATGCAAGCCCAAAACATTGCCGTAAAAATGCTTGGATGCTTCCATATTTTTCACATTTAAAGCAATGTGGTGTACTTTGCGCAAACAACCAACTGGCAAACCTAGAGATGATTTTGCTGAAATCATAATGAGCGTCTGAGGATATAAGTAGCTAGGGAAAATTAAAGATTAAATTTAATTCCCCAACTTATCTAGTTAACTTAACTTTAGCGTATTATCTGTTACTAATATCAATAGGATATTCCTTTGTATTTATTTACTATTAGCTGTTTCTTTTTCCTTGCGTTCGCTATGGCGGTCGGTTAGATAATCAACCTGATCCCGCAGCAGTAGGGTAAATTTATATAGTTCCTCCATCACGTCTACTACCCTGTCTCTATAAGCAGAATCTTTCATCGTGCCGTCTTCGTGAAACTCTTGGTAGGCTTTAGCTACGGAGGATTGATTAGGGATAGTAAACATCCGCATCCATCGCCCTAGAATTCGCAGGGTGTTAACCGCATTAAACGACTGTGAACCACCACTTACCTGCATCACTGCGAGAGTTTTGCCTTGGGTTGGTCTTACAGAACCAATAGCCAGAGGTATCCAGTCAATTTGATTTTTAAGAATACCCGTCACGTTACCGTGCATCTCAGGAGAAGACCACACTTGACCTTCAGACCATTGACTCAATTCTCGCAATTCCTGCACCTTGGGATGGGTTTCATCAACTTGACCCCGTAGTGGTAGTTCGTGGGGATGAAAAAATTTTACTTCTGCCCCCATGTCAGTAATGATTCGGGCTGCTTCTTCGGCTACGAGACGACTGTAAGAACGTTCTCTTAATGAGCCGTATAAAAATAGTATTCTCGGTGGATGGTCGAAATTAGTCATTTTTGCTTTCTCTGAAAAATTATCTTAATAGCTGTGGCAAATTAACAAGAAACTCTTTTTGAGCATCTCGGAGTTCTGCTGTAGGACGAACTGTTTCAAGTAAAGAGATCGCTTTTTCTGGGTTTTCTCTTTCCGCAACCAAGTAGGCAGCCAGTAATGTTCCCGTTCGACGATTACCACTGGTACAGTGAACTACTACTGCTTGATTCTTTTCTATTAATGGTTTGGCAAATCGAACAAACTGCTTAACTTGTTCGACAGTTGGCGGTTTTCCCCCTGTGATTGGTAGCCACAGAGCTTGAAATCCAGCCTCCTCATATTCTTTTATCCCTGAAGACTCATCCATTACTGAAACAATACCCCTCATCCCTGCTTGATAGAGTTGGGGTAAATCTTTTAGCGGAGGGCGAGACATCCCGGCTAGTTTTTCTGGTACGAGCCACCAAACATAATCGGGATCGCAAATTTGGACTGACATTTATATATTCTCCACTGAAGTAATTAAAAGGCATATAGCGCAAATCAGGAGTCAGAAGTTTACAGCTTGCTGATTTCAAGTTTGCAGAATGTCCTAACTTTAATGCGTAGTGCTATGGAATCTATTCATGAAAGTAGTAAGGTCAATCGAACGGTTTGGAGAACAAATTAACCTTACTATCTTTATCGGTATTGAGAATGATTAAGACCCAATTGAGAATCTGCACTTTGTTATTGACTTAACAGGTAGCACAAACCGTTGATGCATGAGTTTGAGTCCGTCCGAAAGTACCAGCATCATCTAAAACCGTATAAATTTCCCAAGGCGAGTTATCCGGCGCGCTGACCCAAACCTTATCTTGTACTGCATAACAGCAGGAAACTTGATTTTCGGTTTTGGTTTTTAATCCTTTACATCTGCTGGGTTTCTGACTCGTGATCGCAAGAACTGTTGAAGGGGATCTTTATATTGCTGCCAAATCTGTTGCAATTCCATAATACATTACCGTAGAAGTATTTTAATCGTTTTGCTGGTGATATTTTGTGTGATAGCGTTTTAAAAAAGCGATCGCTTCTGAAGTATGAAGACGAAGTTGAGGAATATTCCCGACTATTAAAATCCATCTATCTTCGTCTTGTTGTAATTTCCATTTTCGATCTGGTTGTAAGGAGAAAATTAACCAAGAGCTAGATTCCTGATACTGACAGATAAATCCCCACTCTTTGGCTTGACTAATGACAGAATTGAGCAATTTGCAACCTAGTGTTAAATTCACTCTTTGTTAGCTAATTTGGTCAATTAAATTCGCTACTCGCTCTTTGATTTCATCCCTAACACGGTGAAATGTTTCAATGGGTTGTCCGTCAGGATCTTCTAATTGCCAGTCTTCAAATACTTCTTGTGTAACCCATTCTGGGGGCAAATTTACGCCACAACCACACAGAGAAATGACAGCATCGTAATCATCGGCATTAAAGGCACTCAAAGGATCGGAGGTTTGATCGTTAATATTAATCCCAATTTCTGACATTACCTCAATCGCTGTGGGATGTACTCGACTGGCTTCTAACCCAGAAGATGTTACCTCAATTTTGTCTTTACCTAGTGTTCTGGCAAAACCTTCCGCCATTTGGGAACGACAGGAATTTCTTTTACAGACGAACATGACTTTTTTCATTCTTGTTAATTGTTAATTGTTAATAGCTAATAATTCCACCTACTGATAAGGACTTACGCAACGAGGATCTAGTAAGGTGGCTTTTTCTGGCTGTCTGGGAAACCAATTGGCAGTACGCTTACAAAATTCTACTAGCATCAACATGGCTGGTACTTCAATCAAGACACCAACTACAGTCGCTAAAGCTGCACCAGAGTTAAGACCGAATAATACTACTGCTGTGGCGATCGCAACTTCAAAATGATTACTCGCCCCGATTAAAGCTGCGGGGGCTGCATCTTCGTAATCTAAACCCAGTTTGAGTGCTGCGACATAGGTAATCAAGAAGATTAAGTTAGTCTGTAAAAATAACGGTACAGCAATCAGTAGAATATGTAGGGGATTATTGACGATTAGCTCTCCTTTAAAGGCAAACAAAAGAACTAAAGTTAAAAGTAATGCTGCGATCGCAATTGGGGAAAGATAATGCAAAAACTTTTCTTCAAACCAACGTCTTCCTTTATTATGAAAAATCCAGTAACGGCTGAGAACTCCCGCCAACAGTGGCAGCCCGACATAAATCAAGACAGAAAGTACAATTGTTTCCCAAGGTACGGTGAGATTATTCGCTGAAAGCAACCATTTACCCAAGGGTGCATAAAGAAACAACATTGCCAGAGAGTTAACCGCTACCATTACTAAAGTATGTCCTTGGTTACTGTAGGATAGATACCCCCACATCAGTACCATTGCAGTACAGGGAGCTATTCCCAATAAAATCGTCCCTGCTATATAGGAATTAGCGAGAGTAACTTCTACACCCCGTATTAATTCGGTTTCTGATAGCCAAGACTGAAATAGCCAACCAAGGAAAAACTGAGAAAGTGCCACCATCGTAAAGGGCTTAACTAGCCAGTTAATTACTAAGGTCAACAAAACTGGTTTCGGCGATTTTGCAGCCTTTTTTGCCTGAGAAAAGTCAATCTTTACCATGATCGGATACATCATGAAAAAAAGACAAATAGCAATAGGAATTGAAACGTTATAAACGCTCATCGCATCCAAAGATTGAGCTACCCCAGGAAAGATTTTTCCTAGTGCAATTCCCGCAATAATGCACAAAGCTACCCATAAGGTAAGATATTTCTCGAAAAAACTCAGTTGACTTCCAGCTTTGACGGCTTTGGCGTTGATTTGTTGACTTTCTGGATTCATAGGAATTACTTATTTAAAGATTAATATTGAGCTTGTTTGCGTAATAGTTCGGGTATAGTCACGTTAAACTGAGATTGACCATCAAAAACAGTTCCTACTTCACCTCGGTAAAAGGTGACTTCGTTGATTTGATATGCTTCATCGGGTAAGGAAACATAGCCGACATTGCCGACAACTTCTGGAGCATTTTTTAAATAGAATTGTGTAAATCTAACTAACTCCTTATTTTTCCTAGCAGCAGCAGCGTTAACGTAGATAAATAGAGGACGAGCTAGGGGTAACTCTATATATGCAACTCCTGCTTCTCGACAGGTTTCCATTTCGTCTAGTTGAATCGGACGCGAAGCATTATTAATCTCAGTTTCCCCACTACAAAATTTATCAAAACCTCCACCAGTCCCCGAAAATTCAATCTCAATCTCGACAGGCTTTTTTTGACTGGCTTGATAGTCTTCGACTATTTTTTTGGTGATGGGATAAACAGTGCTAGACCCATCAATTTTTATCGATGGTGTCTCTTGAGCAGCTAAAGGATTAAAGACTGCTACTAATGTCGCACCCAAGCCTAAGCCTAAACCTAGAAATTGTAATGAACTAAGTGTTATTCTGTCTCGAACATTCATTTTTTCTACTCCACTAAAATTGAAGGAGTAGTTTTATCTTACATCAAAAATATTGA
>JAAUOU010000128.1 GCA_012034765.1 Pleurocapsaceae cyanobacterium CSU_1_1
TTAGTGTCTCTAATAGTTTTTGCTTGTGGTCACCCTGAATTTCTAAAGTATTATCTTTCACCGTACCGCCACTACCACATTGGCTTTTTAGCTTCTTCAATAGCTGATTAAGAGTTTCTGGTTTATGTTGAAACCCCGTGATAATCGTTACAGTCTTACCTTTACGCCCCGATCGCGTTGCCTGTATTCTTAAATCTTGTTGGTTGGGTGAAAGATCGGCAACTCCCCTCGCCATAGCTTGTGAGTTATCTACGTTACCGAACTCTTGATATGCAATCGGGTTTTGTTTCGATTTCCGTTGACCAGCCATATTTTTAAAATTAATCATTAACTTGCTAATAATTGATAGCTATTAGCTAGATGCTTGTAATAATTTTATACCCAAGCGATCGCTTACGAATTAGATGTAGGGGCGAATGCTATTCGCCCTTAAAATACGTTGTGTCCTAATAGCATTACCAAGATATGATGTTTGTGCAATCAAGGCACTATTAATATAATCATCATGTCTGTAGACAACGAACCATCAGAAATTTTAGAGCGTAAGCTATCTTACAAAGGGCGCAAGTTTGACTATGAAGTTGTAAAACTGCGTTTACCTAATGGAGTGGAGGGAGAATGGGAATGTATCCGCCATCCAGGGGGCGCTTTAGCTGTTCCCATCACCGCTGATGGTAAGTTTGTCCTGGTTAAACAATATCGCTTTACTGTAGAAGGTAGATTGCTCGAATTTCCTGCGGGAACGGTAGAAGCCAATGAATCTCCTTTTGAGACGATTAAGCGAGAAATAGAAGAGGAGACGGGATACAGGGCTAATAAATGGCAGGATATGGGTAAATTTATCCTCGCCCCTGGATATTCTGATGAATATATTTATGCTTTTTTGGCACAAGATCTAGAAAAGTTAGCGACACCACCACAGCAGGATGAGGATGAAGATATGGAAGTGGTGCTAATGAGCGAGTCAGAATTAGAAGCAGCTATTCTTAACGGTGAACCAATTGATGGCAAATCTATTGCCTGTTTTTATATGGCAAGGGCTTATCTAAATGTCTAAATGTTTGTAGTAAACTTAACAAGCAGCGCTCCGCTTTTTTCCGTTTTTATCCATAAATGTAGAATATTATTACACTCATCGATATTCGATTATCTACTTAGGAGAATAATCAGTGATCGAAACCATTAACATTAAAGCTTTAGCTAATTCCATCACTGACGAACAATTCGAGCAGCTTTGCGCTCAAAATCGGGATACCAAATTTGAGCTGACTAGCCAAGGAGAATTAATCGTTATGTCTCCAACAGGGAGTGAAAGCGGCAGACAAAATGGTGACTTGTTTGGGCAAATTTGGTATTGGAATCGCCAGACTAAGCTAGGTATCGTATTTGATTCCTCAACGGGCTTTACTTTACCTAACGATGCTAAACGTTCTCCCGATGTTAGCTGGATTAAAAAATCTCGCTGGGATGAACTAACTACCAAGCAAAAAAAGAAAATTTGCTCCCCTAGCTCCAGATTTTGTAATAGAACTTCTTTCTCCTAATGACCGCTTGTCTGATGTGCAAAGTAAAATGACAGAATATCAAGCTTGTGGAGTTAAATTAGGATGGTTAATTGATCCTGATGAGAAAAGAGTAGAGATATATCGTGTAGGCAAAGAAACTGAAGTCTTGCTTGAACCTAAAAACCTTTCAGGAGAAGACCTAATGCCTAATTTAACTGTAGATTTACAGGAAATATTTTAAAATAAGCTTTAGCAAGATTTAATCACAAGATGAAACTCAACAGTCAATTTTATCTACCCACTGTATCAACACTTATCTCAGGTGTTTTTACTTTAGTTATTGCCTTGATCGTGACGATTTCCTGGGGAGTCGCCCCTGCTTGGAGTGCTGACTACAATAAACAATCTTTAATCAACTCAGATTTTTCCCACCAAGATTTGAAGGATGCTAGTTTCGACCATACTAATCTGCGAGATAGCAATCTGAGTTTTATAGATGCTACGGGAGTGCGTTTTTTTGGCGCAAATTTGGCTCAGTCTAATCTAGAAGGTGCTAACCTCAGCTATGCCAGTTTAGAATCGGTACGTCTCACCCGTGCCAATTTAACTAACGCAGTTTTAACAGGTGCATATCTAACTAACGCTTTGATGAATGAGACGATTATTACAGGCGCAGACTTTACTGACGCTTTGCTCAGTCCCACCACTGAAAGAAAACTATGTGAGATTGCCAGTGGCACTAATCCTACTACAGGTCGAAATACAAAAGACACATTGTATTGTCCTTAGATCCGTGAGTTCGATGAGGCTCAAAATTAGATAGGGAGATGGGGAGCTAGGGATTTAGGGAAGTGGCGTGATGAAAAGTTAACACAACCGCTCAACTTGTCGCTAATGAAGTTATGTTGATAATTCTGGAAATTCTTAATATTTTCTTTATGTTTGTGTTAGGTTCTTAGAGTATCGAAAATTACTTTATTACGGATAGTCGTTAGGCTAAAATTCAACATTATGAGAAATACTAATATAGAATCAAGAATCGTCCATGCGGTTTGGTCTTCTGTATCAGCTATCAACCAACAGGTGTTGTTGCAGCTAGACGATCAGGATTTAATCCAGCAAATTATGCGCCAGATTGATAAATCTTCGAGTTTGAGTTCGGAAGATCGCCAGAATTTAATTGGCTATATTAGCTCTAAAGTTATGTTGATTAGAGATATCGCTGGGTCTTAATCTTGTGGGATTAAATCATAAATTTGGCAAAAATGTCACAATATAAAGAATTAAATCTAATATAGTGACCCAAAGTCCGACTTTATAGAACCACTTGTGAATCTAATTGCCTCTAATTCTGAGTTGAATCTGCAAGAATTATTTCCCTTTGAGCTAGACGAATTTCAACATACGGCGATCGCCGCCCTAGCAGCAGACAAATCTGTAGTTATCTGCGCCCCTACAGGTTCGGGAAAGACTCTCATTGGTGAATATGCTATTTATCGCGCCCTCAGCCACGGCAAACGAGTATTTTATACCACTCCTCTCAAGGCTCTTTCTAATCAAAAGTTTCGCGATTTTCAAGAACAGTTTGCCCAAGGAGACTCCCGCAGGATTGGTTTGCTGACAGGAGATACAATTATTAATCCGAATGCTGATGTGGTAGTCATGACCACCGAGATCTTTCGGAATATGCTCTACGAAACTCCTATCGGACAGTTAGGCACATCTTTAGCCGATGTTGAAGCGGTGGTGCTGGATGAATGTCACTATATTAGCAATCGCTTTCGGGGGACAGTATGGGAAGAATCAATTATTTATTGTCCTCCCCAAATTCAGCTAGTAGCTTTATCAGCGACCATTGGTAATCCTCAAGAGTTGACGGACTGGATTACAAAGGTGCGTAATTCTAAGCCGAACAATACAACAAGATATGAATGCGAACTGATCAATTCCGATTTTCGCCCTGTTCCTCTACGATATTACTTTTGCGATCGCAGTGGGCTACACCGATTGTTAAATCAAACGGAAACCGAGATCAGCCCCAAACTTAAGTCCGTCGCTGCCCATAAAGGACAAAAGGTCAAACGCTTAAAAATTAAAGACTGTCCCAAAATTTATCAGGTGGTGCAGCAGCTACACAATAAAGACATGCTCCCAGCGATCTACATTATTTTTAGCCGACGGGGTTGTGACAAGGCAGTAGAGATGATTGATGGTCTGGCTTTAGTTTCCGCCGAAGAAGGTCAGAAAATTGAAAGTATCTTACTGTATTTCTTTTTAACTAATAATGTTGAACTACAGACAGCATTATTAACCTATTTTGGTTCAGTTAACGCCGAATTAGCTGAATTACTGCGAGATTATCTAGCCGATAATGAGCAGGCAGAGATGAACTTAGCTAATTATTTAACAGCCAATCCCAATCAAAAATATTTACTGTGGCAATTCTTGTGTGAGAATTCCCAAATCGCCCGTATTGACCAGATTGAGCCTCTAATGCGGGGCATTGCTTCCCACCATGCAGGTTTACTACCAGCCTGGAAAGAACTAGTGGAAAGACTGTTTGAAATGGGACTCGTCAAGATTGTTTTCGCCACTGCTACTCTAGCAGCGGGAATCAATATGCCTGCGCGCACTACGGTCATGTCTGCTCTTTCTAAACGCACCGACGGAGGACACAGTATGCTTAGTCCTTCAGAATTCTTGCAGATTGCTGGTAGAGCAGGCAGAAGAGGCAAAGATCGAGTAGGTCATGTAGTCACCATGCAAACTCCCTTTGAAGGAGCAAAAGAGGCTGCATTTCTGGCAACTTCCAGCGCCGAACCCTTAAGAAGCTGGTTTACTCCTTCCTATGGCATGGTGTTAAACCTATTACAGAAGTATACCTTACCTGAAGTCAAAGAATTACTAGAGCGCAGCTTTGCCGAATATCTGTCGCAAAAGAGACTTGCTCCCGAACAAACGGCGATCGCCGAAATTACGACCGAATTAGCTAAGTTAGATATTTCCCTCGCTGCTATTCCCCCAGGAAAATTAGCTGGCTATCAAAAACTTCGAGAGCGGGCGATCGAAGAACAGCGATTACTCGACATTTTGCAACAACAGGCAGAAATTAACCAAAAAAATCAGCTTAAGCCTTTAGTTCCTCAAATTGAGCCTGGTAGAATTATCGGTTTAAAAGGTAAGCATATTCGCCTCAATTCCCCTCTAGCTGCGGTATTAGTCGCTAAAATTCCAGGTTCGGGTAGAGCGCCTAACTTGCTCTGTTTAGGTGCAGATAATCACTGGTATGTTGCTGCTAACGCTGACGTTACCGAAATCAACGAAGGAACTTTGACTGATGCAGAAATCGCTGAAATTGATTTACCCCCGCTAGATAATATCAAGTTAGGCAAATGGCGTAAAGGAGATGAACTTACGGCGCTCATTGTCAAACAAATTAGCGATCGCCTCATCCCCATCCTTCCTGTTGCTGAAGTAGCTGAACAGCAGAACAGACTAGACTGCTTACAGCGAGAAATTGATTCCCATCCCGTACAGCAAGTGGATAATCCGAATCAACTGCTCAAAAAATATCAAAAGCGACTGCAACTACGAGACAAACTACACAAAACTCAGATTAAATATCAAAAGCAAAAGTTGAATCAGTCCTATTATTGGGAAGAGTTTCTCAGTCTGATCTGCGTCTTACAAGAATTTGAGGCGTTAAAAGAATACAGCCCTAGCTTCTTAGGTCAAGCAGCGGCAACGATTCGAGGCGACAATGAACTGTGGTTAGCTTTGGTATTTGTCTCTGGAGAATTAGAACATCTTGAACCCCATCACCTAGCAGCTACGGTTTGTGCTTTAATTTCCGAAACTCCCCGCGCTGATGTTTGGTGCGACTTTCCCCCACCACCAGAAGTATTAGAAGTCTTAGGGGTTAAGAAATCTAGCGATTCAGCCATCAGAGAAATTAGAACTCGTTTATTTCAGGTACAGCGCCGTCATGGAGTCGGTTTACCTGTTTGGCGCGAATATGGACTGGTGGGATTATGCGAACAGTGGGCGTTAGGGATGAACTGGCAGGATCTATGTGACAGCGTTAGTTTAGCAGAAGGAGATATTGTCAGAATGCTCCGCCGCACTGTTGATGTGCTGTCGCAAATTCCGCAAATTCCTAATATTTCTAACACTTTGTCTAACAATGCTAGAGAGGCTAATGCGATGATGAAGCGTTTTCCTATTTAGTATTATTCCCCAAACGGCGATCGCTACTTTTGGCAGTAGTTGAGTCAAATAATTTTATAATCTAGGTAATTAGTTTTACTGACTTTTAGATATATAGATAAAATGACCAAAGCCATAGTTAAATTTTCGTCAGAAGACTGTGGAACGTGCCACAAAATGTCTTTTTATGATGCAAAGGTTGCCAAAGAACTAGAGTTAGACTTTATCGATGTCAAAATGCAGGATACTGCTACCTATCGTAAGTATCGTCAAATTTTGATGGCGCAATATCCCGATAAGAAAGATATGGGATGGCCAACTTATATTGTTTGCGAATCTCCTGATGACGACTTTAAGATTATGGGAGAAGTTAAAGGAGGACATCCTAAAGGTGAGTTTCGCAACCGTTTACAGGCTATCTTACAAGGCTGACAGCTTTAAATATAGCTAATTTACTCTAAGCTCGTTTACCTTTAAAAACCATCTGAACTCCATTTTTTGGTGCGAGAGTAACACCTCTTCTGGCTGGAATTTCTGGGCGATTTCCCTCCAGGAATGCTCCGCTTTTTAATTCCAAATCATATTCACTAATAATTGTTGCCAATACCAGCTTTAATTCCAGCATTGCCAAAGCTTCGCCAATGCAGCGACGTTTCCCCCCACCGAAAGGGAAAAACTCATAAGAGTCAAACTCTCGTTCTAAAAAGCGTTCGGGCTTAAACTGATGGTGTTCGGGATAAACATCCTCTCTTTGGTGCAGAAGATAAATACAGCCCATCAATACCTGTCCTACTTCTAGTTTATATCCCATTAATTCTGTAGGTTCTAAAACGTTGCGGGGAAATGTGAGCATTGCCACAGGATAAATCCGCAGGGTTTCTTGGCAAACAGCAGTGAGATAGGGTAATTTTGCGATCGCCATGGGGTCAGGATTTGCCCCCAAACTAGCGATTTCTGCCTGTAATTTCGCCTTGATTTCAGGATAACGATGTAGCCAGTATAATCCCCAGGCGATCGCCGTAGCGGTAGTCTCATGTCCTGCCAGCATCAGGGTCATTAATTCATCTCGTAGTTCGCCATCTTTCATCCCTTCTCCCGACTCATCTCGTGCGGACATCATTAGAGAAAGAATATCTTGGCGTTGGCTACAATCTTCTGTTCTTCTATTAGCAAGTTCCTGATAGATAGCTTGATCAATCGCTTTTTGCTGACGCATAAAATTCCCCCAAGGACTCCAAGCACCTAAATCTTTGTGTAACCAGGGAAAAAACAACAGGGCGGAAGTGAGAGTCGATTCAAAAATATTAGCCAGTCTGGCAATGCGCTGCTTTAATTCCTCAGAGCGTAGCGAAGCCATGCCGTTAGGCTTATCACTATCTTGTAAACCATAAACAGCTTCCAAAATTACCTGTAACGATATTTCCTGGGTAATGTGTCTGGCAGCAAAAGATTGATTTAGTTCTAGTTGGTTGACAAGATCGCGAGTCAAATTACAGATTAACTCTCCATAAGCCTGCATCCTTTCCCCATGAAAGGGAGGTAACAATAGTTTGCGCCGTTGCTTATGGCGATCGCCTTCAATCATCAAGAGAGAATTATCGCCTACCAAAGGCTGTAACAATCTATTATCCTTACTAGAAGCAAAGTACTTCGAGCGATCGCTAGTAACAATCTGTCGCATTGCTTCAGGATGGTTAACAAAGATATACCCATCTCCCCCCGTAATATCAGCCAGAAATATATCAGGAGCTTGCTTAACCGCCGAATCCATATATTTAGCTGGTTGCGCGATCCACTGTAGTCTTTGCTGTAAAGACGATTGTTTGAGCCTGGGAATTAATTTCATGATGATTAGATTAAGAATAATTAAGCAAACTGCTCTTAACAGTTTAATAACTTTTCTTTTTTAATTGCTCACTGTTCATTGCTCACTGCTTATTGTTAACCTTTAAACCGTTTAGCAATTAGCTCTCCCGTAGCAATCCCAGATAAGACTGCGCCTTCTATGTTGGGTGCAACAAACCCATCTCCCGCCATAATCAAAGGTATTTCCGACAAAGCCAAATAGGGTTCAGGATGAAAAGTTTTAGGCAAACTATAACGCCAGCGATGCACCTGATATTTAATTACGGGAGAATCTAAATAATCGGCGGCTGCGGAAAGTAATTTATAGGCAATTTCTGCATCATCACTATCCCAATAATCCTCACTAAAACTAGGACTAGCTTGAAGGGTTATGGCATAACCATCAGGAGAAATACCTTTTTGATGATTATCACCCAACCAAGTTAAATAGTTGTCTTCTAATGCGATCGCGCCAGGTGCAGGAATCTTACTATGGTTTTTGAGCAAAGCCAGTAAAGTAATACACGAATGGTAACTGATACTCTCTAAAGAGAATCTAATATCTAATGGTAAAACCATCAAAGAAGCATCTAATAAATCTAGAGCTTGAGGTACGGGAGGAGTCAGCAACAACATCTCTCCTTGAAATTGCTGTTCATCCTCGGTTTTAACTAGCCAAAAGCTATCATAGCCAATCTCAACTACTTTCGTATTGGTATGAACATCTAAATCTTGAGCTAGATGTTGAGCAATACCGCGAGTGCCATTAACTCCGCAATATCTTGGCTTGCGGTCACTTTTGCCAAAACCCTGACACCATTCTTTAATTACGCCATGCTTTAACCAATCATCTACCCAAACTTGAAATCGTGGATCGCTAGCGCTGAAGTACTGAGCGCCGTAATCAAACACCCCTTCCACAGAATTTTCGTGACTCATCCGCCGAGTTGCCAAACGTCCGCCAATACCTTTTCCCTTGTCTAGTACTATGACGTTAATTCCTTTTCGTTGCAAAATCGTGGCGGTAATTAATCCCGTAATTCCTCCACCGACAATAATACAGGAAGTTATGGCTGATGGATGATTCCTCTTTGGATCCGCTTCGCGATCGCTACTATTAGTCATTCTTAAAGTTGTTTATCAAATCAATAGCTAACTTATCACCATCTTGGCATTCATCTATATTAGTCGTCATCGAAATTAAGAGTTGTTTATCTATTATTGTCTAGTATTATTATTATCACAAACTATGCTGAGGGCGAATAGTTGTTCGCCCCTACCCAAATACGGTCTGTTGCAAACATTAATTGAATTGCTATTAATTACCAAAAAAGCTCTTAGCTAAGAGCTAACGGCTAATAGCTAAGAGCTGGGGCAAAGCCCCGTTACTTTCCAAAGCCTTGAGCGCGATCGCTTGTTGGTAGACAGACGCAATTTTCAATTTGTTTTCTGATAGTTGCTTCATCAAGGTTTTGACCAATTAAAACCAGTTGATTTTTCTTCTCACCCCGCCATTCTTCGTCTTCTAGGGTAAAACGCTTACCACTCAAATGGAAAATATGCCGTTGAGGACTTTCATCAAACCAAAGAATTCCTTTGGCGCGGAAGATATTTTCGGAAAGCTGATTGTCTAAAAAATATTGGAATTTACGAATGTTAAACGGCTGATCAAACTGAAAGGAAATTGAGGTAAAACCATCGTTTTCTAGATGATGGAAATGAGCATGGTGTTCATGATCGTGTCCATGATGATCATGATCTTGTTGATGTTCATGGTGGTCATGATCGTGATGTTCGTGCTGATGTTCGGCAGTTTCTGTCTGCTCATAATATTTATCAGACTCAAATAAACCAACACTGAGAATCAAAGGCAGAGATACTTGTGACTTTTGTGTACGTAGAATACGAGCTTCTTGCTTGAGATCTCTAACTCGAACTTCTAAGGCATCGACATCGGCTTCGTCTACCAAATCAGTTTTGTTTAAGACAATCACATCGCCGTATTGAATCTGACTTAAAGCCGCTTCACTATTAAATAAATCCAAACTAAAGTTAGCGCAGTCTACCATGGTGATAATCGAATCAAGACGAGTCATGTCTCGCAATTCTGTCCCCAGAAAAGTCAAGGCGACAGGAAGGGGATCGGCAAGTCCAGTAGTTTCTACTACCAAATAATCGATTTTGTCGGCTCTTTCCATGATTTTATGAACTGCATTGACCAAATCCTCATTGATAGTACAGCAGATACAGCCATTGTTCAATTCCACCATATTCTCATCGGTGGATACAATTAGCTCGTTATCAATACCTATTTCCCCAAACTCATTTACTAAAACGGCGGTTTTGAGTCCTTCTTGATTAGTCAGAATATGATTTAGCAGAGTAGTTTTACCACTACCGAGAAAGCCTGTGATAATAGTTACGGGTAAACCTTTTTTCGCAACATCCATTTCTGAGGATGCTGATGCTTGTTCAACAGTTGTCATAGCGATCGCTTTTATTGATGTTGTCAGACTGAATAATTAATCTTTATTGTAAATTATTGCGTAAATTAGATTTAGAAGTCAGAAGTCAAAATAGTAGAGGTAAGGCATTGCTTTACCCGTACAAAAGTCAAAAATCAGCAGTCAAACTGCGTACTAGTTGCGCTAATCTTTCCGCACTATCGATAACGGCTGAAGCTTTGGCTTTGGCTGCCATGTCTTTTAGTAGTTCAGGCGATCGCAACCACTGGGATACCTGCTCTTGTAATGTCTTTGCTGTTAATTCGGCTTGTTGATATATTACCCCTGCCCCTGCATCTTTATATTCTTGAGCATTATAGGTTTGGTGATCTTCGGCGGCAAAGGGATAGGGAATCAGTACCGCAGGAGTGCCAGTAAAAGCCAGTTCAGTAATTGTTCCAGCCCCCGCCCGACTAATGGCTAAGTTCGCTCGTTGTAATAATCCTGCCATGTTATTTGAAAAAGGCAAACAGATATATTGAGGATGTTGTAAGCTATCAGCTTGTGGGTCGTTTTTTCCTGTCAGATGTATGACATAAGCACCAAGCTCGAACCAAGCAGGGGCAGCCTCTCGGACTAGTTTGTTAATCGCCACTGCACCCTGAGAGCCACCGAAGACTAAAATTACCACGGCATCATCGGGAATATTTAAAGCTAACGGCTGGGGAGTAAAAAATTGCGATCGCACTGGCGTACTGACGTACACTGTCTTTGTTTGGGGTAAATACTCGGCTGTTCCCGCAAAACCCAACGCCACAGCATCACACCAACGACTGAGAAACTTGGTTACTTTTCCTGGGATATAGTTTGATTCATGAATGATGGCAGGTTTTTTTTGCAAACGAGCAGCCAAGATTGCTGGGGCGGCTATATAGCCCCCTGTGGTAAACACCGCATCAATCTGATGTTCTTTGATTAATTTTTGAGTTTGCCAAATTGAAGCAAAAAAGCCCGTTATAATTTTGAGGGTTTTTAAACTCAACTTTTGCTGAAATCCTTCGACAGAGATGGTGTTAAGAGGATAGTCATCTGGAACAAGACTGGTTTCCAGGCGATTTGCCGTACCCAACCACTCTATTTGATAATCTGGTAGCTGTTGGGCTAAAGCGATCGCTGGGAATAAATGCCCCCCTGTACCACTAGCTGCTATCAATAGACGAGTTGGTGATGCCACAGATATTTGCTCCCAATTTTAACTAGACTGGAATCCCATAATAGATTAAAAGAGATTAATTTTTTCTTGTTTTAAATTTATCTTTCTTCCAAAAGAAGACCCCCGACTCTGTCGGCGGGATGAATTTTGGACAGGGTTTGCGGTTTACACAAGGTCACGTTTTAGGTAAGAAGCTACATGCGGGCAAGCCCTTGGTTACCTAAAAGCTGACCGCCCCAATGTGATGGGTGCAAGCATTTTAGACATATAATCTTCGTGGCGGC
>JAAUOU010000129.1 GCA_012034765.1 Pleurocapsaceae cyanobacterium CSU_1_1
GGCCTTTTTTGACCTTTGTTAGGCGGATCGATCGACATCGCCCCCTTAACTTATTGCCCCCTTTGAATTATCTCAGAACGAGCCAGAGTGTTTGCTCCCGCCTGCATCATGGTTATCTCAGACTTTGACCAATCAACAGGATTTTGACAATGATGAGCGACTAGTAAACCCCATAAGCCAGAAGTGGGGAGAACTGGGACAACTAAATTGGCTTTAACCCCCAGCTCCCGCAAAAAATCGCGATGGCAATCAGCAATCGGTGCAGTTTCAATATTAGCGATCGCGCTTACTCGACCATTTTGGTACAAGGCTGCATATTCACCATTGAAACATTCATCAGGGCCAGTCGAACCCCAAATTGAATATTTTTTGGCGCTTAAGGATTCAAAGGTTACTCTTCCTTCCCAGTGGCGATAAAAATAATATAAAACCACACGGTCAACTTTGAGTTGATTTCTGATATTATCTGTCACGCTTTGAACTAAGAGATCTTCAGTCAAACTATTAGTTAAACGTTGTAACAATTTTTCTAAACCTGAATCTGACATAGTTTTGGAGTGCAGCAGTTGTGGATGGCAAGTTGAACATATATACTTGCTTGCTTAAATACGATTATTGACAGGCAAAAAACTGTAGTAATAACTTGAATATCTTAAATTTTTCTTTGATGTTTACTGGGTAGATTTAAGATTTTCGTCAAATTTTGTACTAAATCTTTAAATAAGTATAGCTATTTAAAGTACTGGCGTAATTTCGCAGTAACTTTTGGGCTGCTTCAGGAGTGATTTGCTGATTTTGCAGGGCTAATTCAGTTTGAATGCTCATAATTGTTAGTAAGTCTTTACTGTCGTACTGCACATATTTTAAGACTGTCTCTATGGTATCGCCCTTAACAATTGATTCAACCTGATAGCCAGTAGGGGTACTTTTGATCTGGACTACGTTGGTATCGCCAAACAGATTATGTAAATTGCCCATAATTTCTTGATATGCGCCAACAAGAAACATGCCTAGATAATATGGTGTGGTCGATTTGCTATCGAGGGGATGTAGTTCTAAAGTTTTTTTGGTTTGATGGGGATCGATGAATTTATCGATCTTACCATCACTATCACAGGTAATATCGGCTAAAACTCCTTTAACAGTAGGTTTTTCCTGGAGACGATGTAGAGGCATGATGGGGAAAAGTTGCTCGATCGCCCAACTATCGGGAGCAGAGCGAAAAATTGATAAATTGATATAGTAGGTAGATGCCATAACTTGAGGCAAGGAAGCCAATTCATCAGGGAGATTTTCCGTCTCTTGTAGCATTTGTGCAATCTGGCGACAACAAGCCCAGTATAGTTCTTCTGTTTGCGATCGCTCGACTAAACTGAGATAGCCAAAATTAAACAGGCTCAAGGCTTCTTGTTTGAACTGAATCGCATCGTGATAACTTTCTTGAAGATTGGTATGATTGATACCCTGATAAGTATCCCAAAAGTTTTTGATTACTAAAGGTGCATTCGGTGTTGGTGGAGTTAAATTGTCATGGCAGATCTGACTTTTACCCAAAACATTGAATACTAATACGGATTGATGGGAGGCGATCGCTCTACCGCTTTCGCTGATTAAAATAGGATGAGTTACTCCTGATTGATCGCAAGCATCTTTTACCTGCGCCACAATATCGTTAGCATAGTTTTGCATATTATAGTTTTTGGAAGCGGGAACATTAGTTTTAGAACCGTCATAATCTACCGCCAAGCCACCGCCTACGTTGAGATACTGCATTTTTGCCCCTAGCTTGGCTAACTGTACATAGATCTGGCTAGCTTCACGAATGGCACTTTTGATTACACCAATAGCTGAAATCTGTGAACCAATATGAAAATGCAGGAGTTGCAACCAGTGTAATTTGTCAATGCTTTCTAGCTGACGCAATATTTGCAGAATCTCAGCCACAGTTAGACCAAATTTAGCGCGATCGCCTGTGGAATCTCCCCATCTGCCAATCCCTTTGCTATTTAATTTAGCCCGCACGCCGATGATCGGTGAAATTTCTAATTCTTGAGCAATTGCGATCAGTAAATCTAATTCTTGAAGCTGCTCAATCACAATGATTGGCTTGTGTCCTAATCTGGTTGCAAGTAAAGCTGTTTCTAAATACTCGCGATCCTTATAACCATTACACATCAACAGAGGCTGCCCTTCTTTCACCGATGCCAAACAAGCCAAAGCAATCATCAATTCAGGCTTCGATCCTGCTTCTAAGCCAAAATGATAAGGTTTACCGTAGTTAACCAACGCCTCAATTAGCTGACGATTTTGATTACACTTAATCGGAAAAACTCCTTGATACTTACCTTGATATTCATAGCGAGCGATCGCTTGAGCCATAGAGTTGTGTAGTCTTGCTAGCCGATCTGCTAAAATATCGGGAAAACGAATTAATAATGGTGAACTAATTCCTTGTTGACTTAAAGATTCAACGATCTCTAATAATTCTATTGGTTTCCCCTGTTCTTCGAGGGTAACAGTGACATTTCCCGCTTGATTAATTGCAAAATAAGGCTCTCCCCATCCCTCAATGTTATACAGTTTCTCACTATCACTAACTGTCCAATCAGGATCTGTTTCCAAGGAAATATTAGCTGTAGTATGGTCGTCCTGTTGAGATAAAGAAATTGATTCAGATTGGCTATTGAGCATCAAAAACTAATTGCAATACAACAATGATAATTATTACATTCTCTTTGACAACCTTAGTAGGTTTTTAGATTTAAATATCTGTTTTCTCTGCGAATGAATTTAGCATAAACATAAAAATTGGCTTCAAAAACTAAATTTTAAAGCCACATTATACTATTCTATTTTCTTGAAGGTTTAAATAATACCTACGCCTTTACCACCAGGAGTATTAACGTCTTCTAATTCTTCAGCACGCTCTAGTTTTTCTGCTTCTTCCTGTTCTTTTCTGTCTCCTGGCTCTTCGTAATACATTTCAGGCTCAACCGCATAATTATTTGCTAAACCTTCGCGATCTACTGTGTAGCCAGCAGTTGTGTCTAGATCTCCTTCAGCTTCAGGAGTGTGCTTAAAATTATCTTTTTCTCTTTCTATCCTAGCTGCTGTTTCGGCAGGTGTGATAGCGCGATCATAATTGTCCTCGTTAGGATTTTTGTTTTCCATACTTTTGTCTCCTGTTGATAGATAAAATTGTTGATTCGACTGCTAAAGACTGCTTAAAGATTACTTATCGATTTCGGGAACAATCTCTGGACGCTCTTTGCCTTCCCAACCTGGCGGACGTTTGGAGTTGTACCAAGCGACTGAACCAATCGTAACCGCTGCGACAAAGCCTATCCCCATCACTGCCACTGCTGCATAGGGAAAATGAGGTTCGTTGGCAGCAATTTGTAATAAAAGATTCATAAATTTATTTTTTGCATTTATTAACTTGCTCTAAATTTACAGTGAGGACACTGTCGCTACATCTCTCTTTATATAGATAAATATGATAAATATAAATAAAGGGTAATTCCGAAGATAGATATTGGTATTATCTTTGATCTGATTGATGACCAATATCAAAACATAAATTACCTTAAATTGTATTTTGTATCTTTTGATAGATAGTTACTTTAGAAATTTTTACTTAAAATAAACAAATTAAAAAATAATCTTAGATATGTCTGTTGTTATCCAAAAAATAGTAAACTAACTATAGTCAATAAAAAATTATAGTAATCATTTTACCTTCAACCGCAAGAAGGCT
This sequence comes from Pleurocapsaceae cyanobacterium CSU_1_1, assembly GCA_012034765.1. Taxonomy (GTDB): domain Bacteria; phylum Cyanobacteriota; class Cyanobacteriia; order Cyanobacteriales; family Xenococcaceae; genus Waterburya. Next base: position 3,758 of record JAAUOU010000129.1, read on the forward strand.
CCCGCCATAACGGTACTCCGTTTGGCGGTGAGACGGGGCGTATGAACGCCTGGCAAAGCACAGGCGACAGCCCCTCATGAATTGCGGACAGGGTTTATGATCTGATAGATTACGTCAGATAAAACGACGTAACCATGTTGGTATTCGAGGCAAAACTTGAGGGATTGAAAGAGCAGTATGGCAAGCTTGATGAAGCCATTCGTACTGCTCGTTTTGTCCGCAATTCTTGCCTGAGATACTGGATGGATAACCGCGACATCGGACGATATGATCTGAGTGCATACTGTGCTGTTCTGGGTAAAGAGTTTTCTTTTGCAAGCCAACTCAACTCTCAAGCTAGACAAGCATCGGCTGAGAGAGCTTGGTCGGCAATTGCTCGATTCTTTGATAACTGCCAGAAAAACAAACCAGGTAAGAAAGGATACCCACGGTTCAAAAAACATCAGACACATGGTTCTGTTGAATACAAAACAACGGGTTGGAAACTTTCTGAGTGTTGCAGGTATATCACTTTCACCGATGGCTTTGGTGCAGGTAGTTTTAAGCTGTGGGGTACTCGTGATTTGCATTTCTATCAATTGAAGCAAATCAAGCGAGTTAGAATAGTTCGTCGCGCTGATGGCTACTACACGCAATTTTGTCTCGACCAAGAACGGCTTGAGAAAAAAGAACCAACGTTTAAAACCATCGGTCTTGATGTTGGACTGACTCATTTTTATACGGATAGTGATGGGCAAACAGTTGAAAACCCAAGGCATCTGAGAAAAAGTGAGAAGTCTCTCAAGCGTCTTTCTCGTCGCATGTCCAAAACCCAAAAAGGGTCTAAAAACCGAGCTAAGTTTAGAAATAAACTGGCAAGAAAGCACCTCAAAGTAAGTAGGCAGCGTAAAGATTTTGCTGTGAAGTTGGCAAGATGCGTAGTCCAGTCTAACGACTTGGTTGCCTATGAGGATTTGAGAGTGAGGAATATGGTTAAAAATAGACGTTTGGCTAAATCCATATCCGATGCAGCTTGGACGACTTTCCGTACTTGGGTTGAGTATTTTGGCAAGGTTTTCGGTGTAGTCACGGTTGCCGTACCACCTCATTACACCAGTCAGAATTGCTCCAACTGTGGCAAGGTTGTTAAAAAAGCTCTTAGTGTCAGGACTCACATTTGTCCTCATTGTGGGCATACGCAAGATAGAGATTGGAATGCTGCTCGAAACATATTAGAGAAAGGTTTAAGTACGGTGGGACACATCGGAACATACGCCAGTGCGGTCTTGGGGGTTTCCCCCATGAGCAACTGGCGGTACGCCTCTGGAGACATCGACCTCTGCTTTGGTGGGGAAACTCCTCAAAGTAAGTCGGGTCGTGGAAAGAGGAAGCCCAAAGAGTAATCTTTGGAATCCCCCGCTATATTCGGTACTCCGAATTAGCGGTGGGAGGATGTCAAAAGGCTTAACAATGCAGTAGATAATCTGTGTCCTGAAAACTTTTTACTTTTAGATGATCTTGAACTCAAAGCCATTGGGTTTAGTCGGCAAAAAACCAATTATGGTCGCATCTTGGCTCAAGCAGTAGTCGATCGCACTTTGGATTTGGCTAGTCTAGAAAAGTTGGCTGATTCAGAAATAAGACAAAAGTTAACGGCGATTAAAGGCATTGGTAACTGGACAGTAGATATTTACTTAATGATGGCTTTACAGCGTCAGGATGTATTTCCCAGTAAAGATTTGGCTATGGCGATCGCTGTTAAAGAAATCAAAGATTTAGCCCTCCGTCCCACGATCCTGGAATTAGAAACCATTGCGCAAACTTGGAAACCCTATAGAGCGATCGCTACTAAAATTCTCTGGCACTATTATCTCAATCGTAAATCTAGTAAAAAGTAATCACCATAGATAATTTGAATATTTTTAGCAGTTGCGATCGCTTCTATAGGACTAGTCTTTTGTCTATTTGATATTATTTAATAGGTAATGATCTTACTCTGAAACCATCATCTTTAACTGAAATAATCGCTCCTGCCATTAATTCTGCACTGAATTGAAGCAATACATCATCTAAATATTCTTCTATGACTTCTCTGCTTTCATTGCCTAAGCGAAATAAAACTACACTAGGTAATATTGCGCCACTTACTGCTAACAAGTAACCAAAATCCAAATCAACAGTTAAGATAATTCTTTCTTCATTTCTGGCTTTAGTTAAAATTTCTCGATCTTCTAGTTTTTCTAACTCTTCTTCAACCAAGTGAACTGCGTCATAGCCTTCCCTTCTTAACTTAGCTACTGTTCGAGGGGAAATTCCCATATCTGCGAGAAACTTCATCCTACTGCTTCACTAATTTTGGGATAGTATTGTTCTCTAGCTAGCCATGCACCATAAAGTAATGATTGTTGAATATCTTCTACTTCTAAATAAGGATAATCTTCAATAATTTCCTCTGTGGTTTTGCCATTTGCTAATAAATTTAAAATTAAAGATACAGGAATACGCATTCCTCTAATACAAGCTTGTCCAGCCATAATTTTGGGGTTAAAAGTAATTCGATCTAGATTTTGCATGGGCTTATTTTTTTACTGATAATAATTTTAATTTAAATATTTTTAGCAGTTGCGATCGCTTCTTTACTTATTTTAAGTATCTATATCCTGGTTGGAGGTATATTATTAAAAAATAAGGTGATTAATCGATAAAAAAAGAGTAAGCCATATTTTAGCTTACCCCTGAGAATTACCTGATCCATCTCTCTATAATTAAACTTTTAGTTAGCTTTTTTAGTTAGCTTTGAGCGACAGCTTTCTTCTCTTCTTCCAATGCCAAGAATTTTTCTAACTCAGTTAACGCCTCCGCATCAACTTTAGTCTGCATAGGACAGAATTTAGGCCCGCACATGGAACAAAACTCGGCAGTTTTATAAATATCTGCGGGAAGAGTTTCATCATGATATTCTCTAGCTCTATCTGGATCTAGAGACAGTTCAAACTGTTTCTCCCAGTCAAAATTGTAACGTGCTTTAGACAGTTCATCATCGCGATCTCTCGCACCAGGACGATGACGAGCAATGTCCGCAGCATGAGCCGCAATTTTATAGGCAATTAAACCATTACGTACATCTTCAGCGTTGGGTAAGCCAAGGTGTTCTTTAGGCGTTACATAACAGAGCATTGCTGTACCGTACCAACCAGCCATAGCAGCACCGATCGCGCTAGTGATATGATCGTAACCAGGAGCAATATCTGTGACTAATGGGCCTAAAACGTAGAAAGGTGCTTCGCTACACTCTTCCATTTGCTTTTTCACGTTAAACTCAATCTGATCCATTGGCACATGACCCGGCCCTTCAACCATCACCTGAACATCATGTTCCCAAGCGCGACGAGTTAGTTGACCCAGAGTTTTTAATTCTGCTAATTGAGCTGCATCACTAGCATCATGAGCGCATCCAGGGCGCAATGAATCCCCTAGACTAAAGGAAACATCATATTTTTTGAAAATCTCAATGATCTCATCAAAATGAGTATAGAGAGGATTTTGCTTGTGATGGTGCAGCATCCAACGAGCAATGATTCCCCCGCCACGAGAGACGATCCCTGTGAGGCGGTTTTTAACTAAAGGCAGATGCTCAATTAAGATCCCTGCATGAATAGTCATATAGTCCACACCCTGTTGGGCGTGTTTTTCAATAATGCGGAGAAAGTCATCGGCACAAAGCTTTTCGATATCGCCGTGGACGCTTTCTAGTGCCTGATAAATTGGCACTGTACCAATGGGAATTGGCGAGGCATTAATAATGGCAGTGCGAATCTCATCCAAGTTACCGCCACCTGTGGACAAGTCCATCAGAGTATCAGCACCGTATTTAACCGCCAGCTTGAGCTTATCTACTTCTTCATTGATATCAGAAGAGTTAGGAGATGCACCGATATTGGCATTCACTTTACAGCTAGAAGCAATACCAATACACATTGGCTCTAAGTTCGGGTGATTAATATTGGCAGGAATAATCATTCTGCCTCTAGCCACTTCATCCCGAATTAAGTCTGCTGGTAACCGCTCTCTATTAGCAATGTAATGCATCTCTTCGGTAATAATTCCCTGACGTGCATAATGCATCTGAGACACATTGCCCTGTCCTCTACGCTTGGCAATCCATTCGCTTCTCATATTTTTTTTCCTTAATAAACAGCTTCCCTCCGCTGGTGCTAACCAGTCTCAGGTTCTTAGGGTATATCTCAGCCAATCTTTAGGCACCCCTAGCTACATGGGAATTCTAACACTATTTACCAGTTTCAATTTCTGCTTAGAACTGAAGTAATTATTTCTTCATCTTTTCTTCCTATAGATTTAATTCAAATTAAGGTCGATAATGGCGCAGAAAATAGTAGAATTCGGACTCAATTTCTCAACAGAATGGTAGAGTTATCCGACAATATAGGCAAACCTATTCAGTTACTTTACTTTCCCTTTTATCACAACAAATATAATCCCATTGAACGTTGTTGGGGTATTTTAGAACAACATTAGCAAAATGCCAGAAGCAAAAATTTTACGCCAACATTTAACAGACAAGCTAATCTTTTTGGTAAATCAAATTCCTGACAATACCAATACGGCAGAAAAGACGGTAGCAATTCAGCAGTTAGCCACTTTAACAAAATTAGTTTTTCGTAGTCGAGAATGTTTGCGGGGGATTAAGCTTGAACAGCCTATTATAGTGGTGATTTTATCAGGGACAAAGATTATTTATGTTGATGATCGAGAATATGTCTTCCAACCAGGAGAATTGTTTTTTGTACCTTCAGCGATCGCTTTAGACGTAATTAATCAGCCAGATATTAGTCCTAACTATTACACTGCATTAGTTTTAGAATTATCAAACACTCTCTTTCAAAAGGTGAAATTAGTCTATCCAGAACTAGTTGATGATATTGAACAACAGCAAGCTAAGCTTCAATTTGCGATATCTTTATCTCCAACCTTAGCTCAATCTTTGATCTATTTAGTCCAGAGCGCTATTAACAGCCAAGCAAATAGCTCAGATCTTAATGAGCATCATGTAATGGAAATTATCTTATTGTTGCTCAACAGTGATTTGCGATCGCTTGTAATGCAGGAAATATATCCAAATCTGGTGACTCAAGTTACTAACCTACTCCGCAGAGATCTAGCTCAACCTTGGACAGCTGAACAACTAGCACAGAAATTAAATCTGAGTGTTTCTACCTTAAAGCGTCAGCTAAAAAGCTATAATCTAACTTTTAGACAAATTTTAACTCGGGAAAGAATGTCGAAAGCGATGCTGCTACTGACACAAGAAAGATATGCAATCTCAGAAGTGGCGATCGCCTGTGGTTATCAATCTCCATCTCGTTTTGCTGCACGTTTTAAACAACACTACGGTTTAAAGCCTTCTGAAATAGCTCATACGTAAACTTAAATTTGAACTGTTCGAGCTAAATTTTGAACCGTATAGTCTCTGGTCATAAGTTGGTTCAAGGAAATAATTAGAGGGTAGTTTTCCTAATCAAATCAATGCGTTTAGTGTATATATCAGCGATCGCTGCTACTGTTTTAAGTGCCTTTAGTCTACCGATCTATGGTTCTTCTTTTGTGGTCAAAAGCCAACAGTTTGAAGATGGTGATTTGTTACCAGAAGCAATGGTCTATCAAGGATTTGGCTGTATGGGAGATAATATGTCTCCCGAACTTAGTTGGCAAAATCCCCCTGAAGGGACAAAAAGCTATGTAGTAACAATGTACGATCCAGATGCACCCACAGGGGTAGGTTGGTGGCATTGGTCAGTATTTAATATTCCTCGAAATGTGTTGAGCTTAAGTCGAGATGCTAATGATGGTAATTTACCCCAAGGTAGTCAACAGGGTTACACAGATTTTGGCGATAGTGAATACGGTGGTGCTTGTCCTCCAAAAGGAGATCGCCCCCATAATTATATTTTTACGGTTTATGCTCTAGATATTCAGAGTTTAGCTGCTGATGCTGGCACAACAGGGGCGAAGTTATCTTATTTAATTAAAGACCATATTTTGGCAGAGACTTCGATTACAGCTAAGTTTGCCAGATGAACAAATTGCCAGCCTGAAGTCTAATCTGGTTCGACCCAACGATCGTCAGACTTGATCAAATTAATTAATTCCGCTACCCCTTGATCTTGAGGAACTTTTTTAATTTCTTCTCGACCACGATAGAGAGATATATAGCCAGGCTGCTTACCAACATAACCATAATCGGCATCTGCCATTTCCCCTGGCCCATTGACAATACAGCCCATTACGGCAATATCTAAACCTGTCAGATGCTTGGTTGCCTCGCGTACTTTATGCAGCACTTCTTCGAGGTTAAATAGAGTTCGACCACAGGAAGGACAGGCAACATACTCTACCATGGTCTTGCGTAGTCCTAAAGCTTGCAAGATGCTATAGCAAACAGGAATTTCTTTCTCTGGCGCTTCGGTTAAAGATACCCGAATTGTATCACCGATGCCTTGAGCCAAGAGAGTACCAATACCCGCAGTAGATTTAATCCTGCCATACTCGCCGTCTCCTGCTTCTGTAACCCCCAAATGCAAGGGATATTCCATCCCTAACTCATTCATACGCTGTACCATTAAGCGATAGGCTGCCAGCATTACAGGGACACGGGAAGCTTTAAGAGAGAGGATGATATTGTAAAACTCTAGTGATTCACAGATTTTAATAAACTCTAACGCCGACTCGACCATTCCTTCAGGAGTATCGCCATAGGTAAAGAGCATCCTTTCCGAGAGGGAGCCATGGTTAACCCCGATGCGCATTGCTTTACCTTGATCTCGCAGTGAGACAACCAAGGGTTCTAAAGTTTCGCGAATTTTACTACCAATTTCCGCAAATTCACTGGGAGTATATTCAGTGCGATCGCTTTTAGGTTTTTCAAAGACATATAAACCTGGGTTTATTCGTACCTTGTCGACATGCTTGGCTACTTCTAAGGCAATTTTCATGCCGTTGTGGTGAACATCTGCGACGAGGGGAACTGGCTGATAAGTCTGGGCTAATTTTTCCTTAATGACCGCCAAGGCTTTGGCATGAGCCATGCTGGGGACGGTCACCCTAACAATTTCGCAGCCAATTTCATGGAGACGGCGGATTGCGGCAACTGAGCCATCGATATCTAGAGTATCTTCATTAATCATTGACTGCACCACCACTGGATTGCCACCACCGATAGTGATATCGCCAACTTTTACCCCTCGCGTTTTCCGTCTATGGATGGTGGGATCAAAAGCGGTATTGTTGCTCAGGTTAAGATTATCCAGAGTTTGCATAATGACTGAAAGTATTGCTCTGTAAAAATTTATTTAATTATTCAAATTCTATTGTAAAGCTTGAGGGTTATGACTTGTTTAATCAGAGCTTTAAGTTTAAATATCAAATATCAAAAAATATTGTCGATCGCCAGATCTAATTCGGCAGTAAGACTTTGTGTTGCACTAAATAACCCTTTATTAGGATCGGAAGAGGTA
>JAAUOU010000130.1 GCA_012034765.1 Pleurocapsaceae cyanobacterium CSU_1_1
AAATTTTTTATATTTATTTCAATTTACTCAATATACTACAATTGGGTTTATTTCGTTTGTTAATAAAATAAAGACTTTTTTTAATAAACAATATAATTTTCACTTTGTTAGCACAACAGAATTATTATATTTGCAGGCTGTAAAATATGAAGACACTAAAATACATAACTTTACTTTTTTTATGTTCTATTGCTTTAAATGCTCAAATTCATGAAATTGGTGTTTTTGGTGGTGGTAGTAATTTTATTGGCGATGTGGGTCCGACAAACTACATAAAGCCTAATGAAGTTGCTATTGGGGCAATTTATAAATGGAACAAAAGCCCACGTCATTCTTGGCGAGCATCAATAATAAGGTCTAGAGTTGAAGCTTTAGATGCCAATTCAGACAACGCCGCTCGAGTAGCCAGAAATTATGGCATTGAAAACACAATTATAGAAATTTCTGCAGGTTATGAATTTAATTTTTTGAATTTAACCAGCACGAAAAAGGAGTTTTTGGTACACCTTTTTTATATTCGGGATTAAGTTATTTTAATTCGGAAGACTTGTTTATAAATAACAATAAATATGTTATACAAGGTAATTCTTGGGGATTGGCTATACCAATTGTGGCTGGTTTTAAGTTTAAATTAAGCAATAATTTGGTAATGGGTTTAGAAAGTGGCGTTCGGTTTACTTTTCAAGATGATTTAGATGGAAGCTACCCCAAAGATGAAAGTTTAAAAGCACTTAGGTTTGGAAACGGAAATAGCAACGATTGGTTTGTTTTTACAGGATTTTCTGTAACTTATTCATTTGGCAAAAAGCCATGTTATTGCAAAGATAAATAAATGAAAGAGTTACTTGAACATATTAATTTAAAAAATCTTCCGAAGCATTTAGCAATAATTATGGACGGTAACGGGCGTTGGGCTAAACAAAAAGGCATGATGCGGGTTATTGGTCACGAAAATGGAACCCAATCGGTTAAAATAGTAGTAGAAAATTGCGCCAGATTAGGCATTTCACATTTAACATTATATGCTTTTTCAACCGAAAACTGGGGTCGTCCCACAGGGGAAGTTAGCTTTTTGATGAGTTTATTTGAAAGGCTGTTGCAGAAAGAATTAAAGGAGATGGAAGAAGAAGAAGTCTGCATTAATTTTATTGGCGACTTGACTCCTTTACCTCCCTCCCTACAGCAGGAAATGCATCGCTCAATGGAGCGCACAAAGCATAATCAAGGAGTCTTTTTTAATGTGGCAATCAACTACGGTAGTCGTCATGAGATGATTAATGCCTGTAAAGCGATCGCCCAAAAAGTACAGCAGGGTGAACTATCCGCCGACTCAATCAACGACCAGACGATCTCTCAACATCTCTATACTTCTGCTAGTCCCGATCCCGATCTATTGATTCGCACTAGTGGGGAAATGCGCTTGAGTAACTTCATGCTGTGGCAGCTAGCCTACACCGAGATCTATGTTACCGAGACTTTCTGGCCTGATTTTGACAAGAACCAGCTTGATCGAGCTATAGTGTCTTTTCAACAACGCGATCGCCGTTTTGGTAAAGTTAAGTAGTTATAGTAAGCCATAAGTTATGGGCTTAAATCCTCAGTCCGTTTAAACGGACTTAATCATCTTAGACAGAGAATTTATTCTCTGGCTACTACTGGCTACCTAGAATGCGGTGTCTAGAAAATATCTTTCGCTGGTCATTAATACAAGCTAGCTAGTTTTGTTTGGAATTTTTGCCGTGATCTAACGCGGATAAAATAAAAATGTTAAAAATTGGTTTCTGCGATTAACCTATAAATTAGTTTAAAGTTCTACTAAATTAAGGCTTGACGAAAAAATAATGCATGAAGATTTACGTGGTGTTTCTGAACAGATGAAAGCTCTCGGTCTTGCGGCATTAGCTCATGCGATACAGCATACTGTTTTCTTTAATTATACAAATAGTTTTTGGGGAGATTTAGCTATTCTTCAAGCTGCTCATGCTGCTGAAATTCTTATTAAAGCGTGTATTGCCAAAGAGCATCCATTGTTGATATTTGATCAATTGCCTAAATCAACCAAAGTAGACGATCAGCTTTTAGATCTAAAAGCTGTATTTGAATCAGGAAGGACAATTCAATATCAAGAGCTTCCTGAAAGATTATGGGCTACTACAGGATACCGAATAAAGAATGTTGAGATCTATCGAGAATTTGGAAAATTAAGAAATGGTATTCAACATTTTGCATCCATACATGATCGAGAACATCTAATGAGTAAAAATTTAGAATTTATTTTTGGAGTAATCGATCCACTAATTAAGGATTTTTGGGGATTATATGCTGTAGACTTTCATGAAGATGATGAAAATGAGTATGTTTTTGATTGTTTAATCCAAAAAAAAGTATCTTTCTTGTTTCCAGACGAATACAAAGAAGATATAGAAAGATTAAAACAAAATCCTTTATAGGAGTGAAAATAATTTGAAGTCTATTGTTAGCTCTGATAAATTACTTCGCCCGAAACCATTTGTCAAATGGGCAGGTGGGAAAACGCAGCTTTTACCATATTTATTAGAAAGAATGCCTAGAAAATATGATAGATACTTTGAACCATTCATTGGAGGAGGAGCATTATTCTTTAAAGTAACTCCGCGTCAAGGTTATATCTCTGATATTAACCCAGAGTTAATCAATGCTTATCAGGTAATTCAGTTAGATGTTGAATCCTTAATTGAAGACCTTAAAAAACATATTTATGACAAAAATTATTATTACAAACTTAGAAATGTTGATCGAACTCCTGAGTTTAAAAATTGGTCGCCAGTCAAAAAAGCAAGTCGTATAATTGCCTTAAACAAATCTTGTTTTAACGGATTGTATAGAGTTAATTCTAAAGGACATTTTAATGTGCCATTTGGTAGGTATAAAAATCCTAAGCTTGTTGATGCTGTTAATCTTCGAGAATGTAGTAAAGCATTAAAAGATACTAAAATAGTACTTGGTTCATTTAATTTGATAGAACAGGATGTTCAAAAAGGCGATTTTGTCTATTTCGATCCTCCCTACGTACCTCTAAATATCACATCAAGTTTTACCAGCTACAGTAAAGAAGGATTTAATAATAAGATGCAAGAAAATTTGCGAGATATTTGTGTAGCTTTAGATTGTAGACAAGTTAAATTTATGCTATCTAATTCTTCCACGCCTTTAATTTTAGAACTCTATAAAGACTTTAATTTATCTTTTGTTGATGCCTCAAGAGCTATTAATTCAAGAGGAGATAAAAGAGGTAAAGTCAAAGAAGTAATAGTCACAAATTATTGAAGGTCGAATATTTCTTTTTCAAAGCTTAATTTCAAGGCTTTTAACCATGCTAAAACAGTGCTTGCTCGTCGTGCTGGTGTTGTTCCTCTAAGCGTAGTAAATTCCCGAATTATTTCACCAACCTGCTCTCGACTCGGATAATCATTAGTTTTAAAATAAATTGTCATTACTTTGTGAAATACGGGATGAGCAAAAAGACTTTGTGCTAGTTTAATATTTCTAACTGAAGGCTGACTATTCCGAAAATAAACTCCTTTATTTGTTAAGTTCCATTCGCCATTACTTCGAGCTACAAATCCTAAAAAAGCTGCTGCATTGGCATAATAATCACCTTGTCTTGAATCTATCGTCCAATATTCGGCAAGAGAATCTTTCGTAGTTAATCCACTTGCAATTAAATCAATAGTATCTCGAACCTTTAGGATGTTATCTGCTTGAGGAAATGGAAAGTCTGTTGGTTCTCGAAGATTTGGAATGATTTGATCGATAATTTCTCTCAATGTAATTTGAATTGGCTTCTGTTCAAAAGTAAACTTTTTTACTTTGTCAAGTTTAATTGAATGGTAGTTTGTATCTTCAGTAAAAGAGTATAAAGATAGTGCAAATATGCCATTGGAGTAAGTAAGAAAAACGGGCTTGATTGGTTTATTCGTTATTTTTTCTCTCCACATTCTATAAGGATAATAAATCTGACGGACGTGAAAATCTTCTCTATCGCCCATTTTTGCTTCTACAAGATAAATTGCATCTCCTTCAAATCCAGAATCTACTTCTATTTGTACTCCTTCTACTTCAACAGGCAAAAGTTCTTTTGTCGATTGAAAAGAAAATTCAAATCGGGGGCTTCTAAGTCTACCTCTTATGGTCAAAATTAAGTCGTTATCACCCAGAAACGAAGATAGTAATCCTGAAGCATGGGCAGCATCAATAACTTGGGATTCAGATTGAAATGTAGAAGGTAAAGTTTGAAATCTATGTAAACGACTAGGGTCAAATTTCTCAATCGGGCAATCTTGGAAGTTAGTCGATGCGTATCCATCTCCAGCGATTATTTTGTATACACCGTTTTGTATAGGTAGTATGGTGCAATTGTTTTGTTTGAGAAGTTTTGGACGGCTATCTTTTGAGTCGAATTTGCACATTAATCGTGGTTCACGCCCAGAAATTTCCTTAATTTTTTCTGCTGTCAAAGTGACGTGACCTTGATTTTCGAGGCTTTCTTCTAAGTGAAGGTTATCAAAAAGCAATTTCCATCCTTCTGCATTATCTTTTGCTTTGTTCGCGTTTGTCATTTTTTGCTAGATAATTTAATTTTCCGAAGTAATGGTTAAATTAGTCATTTAAGAGTTAACAGCTATTATTAGCTTATTGATTACTCTTTGCCAATATAGTCCTCACCACTAAATTTCCGCTTTCGTAATAATCCCCTAACAACTATTCTTTAATTTTTATTTGAAATATGGGCATATATATCTTACCTGAAGTTCCGCCTCGTATGTCTTGGGAGTCTAAGTTTCAGGTAATTACACCCATTAGAGCGATCGCCTCTTATCTTAAAGCCCCCCATTACAGTTTGGAAAGTTTGACCCAAAATATTGTCCGTCATCGGGGTATGGGAGTTGCTTCGGCATTGTTAAGTCGGCGTTTATTGCAAAATGTGGTGCGGGAAGTAATTGATACTAAGGATATTGAAGGAACAGCGAAAGCTTTTTTAGGCACAATTAAAGAGCTGTTTCGTAGTGGCGTTGAGTTGACCAAACTACAGGCAAGTTTAGAACCAAGGATTCAGCAGTTGGGTAATCTGGCTGCTGCTTATCGCCACCAGTTGCGACAAGTTAAACGCATTGATGCAGCAGAGTTATATTGGCAGGGTGCGATTCAGATTGCTTACCAGAAAGCCTATATTTTTTATGGTTATTTTACTCCTGGACAAGATGAACTAGCGTTAATCAATGCGATCGCAGGACAAGATAGTATTTTGGTATTACCCTTAGATGATTTATATCCCCAAAATCACCAGGCTTTAAGTTGGTTACAGTCTCAGGGATGGGAATTATTAGCGGGTAAGTCAGCAAATATTACAGCAATTAACCATCAGCTAAGACAGTGTTTTAGAGATTTTAAACAGACATCGCCTCTGCCTTCAGGAGTTAAGCTAAATGTTTATCCCAACTTAGAACAAGAAGTAAGAGGTGTCTTAACTCAAGCCAAGGTTTTACAGTCTCAAGGGGTTGCTGCTCAAGATATGGTCTTGGTGACAAGAGAACCACAGTTATATGGTGAGACTTTAATTAATCTTGCCTGGGAATACAATTTATCGGTGCAGTTATCCTATGAAGTTCCTTTGGAGCAAACTCGTCTGGGTGCTTGGATCAAGCTATTGCTGGAGGTTATGCGAGATAACTTTCCCTTTGAAGCAACGGCTAAATTACTGTCTCACCCTTTAGCTAAGTATCTCTCAGCTAAGATCTGGAAACAAGCTAGAGAAACACATCCTCAAGGCTTGAATGCTTGGCAGGAGTTAGGAGTAGATTTAAGCCTGCTCGACTTAAAAACTAGTCATCCTCGAAATTGGGTTAATCGTCTATTAGAAATCTTGTCGGCTTGGAATGTTTTAGAAAATGCTAAATCTTGGGCGCGAGAAATATTAGCTTACTATCGATTACAGTCAGGATTAAAAGAATTAAGCAAAAATGGAGCGCATAATTATAGTAAACAAGCTTTTTACCAAGAAATTAGCGAAATATTAGCTTTATTAACTATTCCTGCCCAACCAGGACAGGGGGGAATTGAACTACATTGCCCCACATCTATACTGGGAACGCATTATTCCTATGTATTTATCTTAGGTTGTGGTGCGGGGATTTTGCCAGCAGCGATCGCCGATGATCCTAGTTTAGATTTTCATAGTCGCAAACAGTTAGCTAAACAGGGGTTAAATATTGCCACAGCGGTAGAGCTTGCTTCACAAGAAACTTTTGATTTTTACAATCTGTTAAATGTGCCGACGGAGCAAATTAGCTTTTCTTATCCTGAATTAATTGAACGCAATTGTGTGATAGCAAGTCCTTATTTAGCACGTTTAGGCTTAAAACCAAGTCCAGTTGAGAATTTGCCCATAGCAAGTATCGAGCAAGCGCGTCAGCTATATCTGCGCCAACCAAATTTATGGAAGTCAGATAGCTCATGGTTAATGCCTGAAATTGCTCACGCCTTAAAAGTAGAGAGTAATCGAGAAACTGCGATCGCGCCCGATCAGTATGATGGTGTCATCGGTATTAGTATCGATCCCCAAAGTAAAATTTTTAGTGCTTCTCAATTAACCCAACTGGGGCAATGTCCCTTTAAATGGTTTAGTAGGCGCTTACTGAGGCTGAAAGAATTAATTGAAGCAGAATCAGATCTCGTGGCTGCCATGCGGGGGAATCTCTACCATCGTTGTCTAGAATTATCTTTGACAGGGATTAAAACCGCTAGTGACTTAGCTCAATTCAATCAAGAGCAATTAGCTCAAGCCTTTGCGACTGCCGAACAAGAATTAAAACTAACTGAATTATCAGGATGGAAATTTCAGCGCCAAGAACATTTAAACTTGCTTACCCTCAACCTTGCTAGCGCCGAATTTTTACCTCCAGCCAGAGAAGTAATTGCTACTGAAACTAAGTTTGCAATGCAGTGGCATGGTTTGCAGATCAAAGGACAGGTAGACAGAATCGATCGCACTCCCACAGGTTTAAATATAATTGACTACAAAACTAGTGGAGCAACTCCCGCTGGGGTCAAAGATGCCACAGGCAAAGCTAATCTAGATATTCAACTAGCAGTATACCAAGATGCGATCGCCCAGCAATATCCCGAAGCAGTGATTGACACGGCAGCCTATTATTCCCTGACCAAACAAAAAACCATTAATCGTCCGCAAAAAGATCCTGCCGAATTAGCAGCCTTTGCCCAACAGGTAAAAAGTCACCTAACCCAAGGACATTATCCCGTTGCCCCTGATGCTGATCGCAAAGCCTGTCGCTACTGCGATTATGACTTAATTTGTCGCCAAGGCGATCGCTTAAAGCGTAAGAATCAAGATTTACCATAAAATTAATTAAAATTGGTAACTTTTCTGTATCAGCAGAGGCTTTTCTGACACAATGACTCCTGACAGCAATATCAATATTTAGTATTAATATTTTCTATGTTCAGAAATATTTTATTCCCCATCGAATTAAGTAGAGAAGCCCGTAAAGGAATTCAACTGACGGCGGATATGGTTAAAACTCATCAAAGTAAACTAACTATTCTTTCCGTAGTCGAAACCAACGATGCAGGCGCAATGAGTTCAGAATCACAGGTAACGAAACTATTGCAAGAAGCCAAATTATTTTTTGCTAACCAAGGAATATCTGCCGAAACTATCGAAAGAGAAGGTTTACCCGCCTTTACCATCTGCGATGTCGCCGATGAAATTAATGCCGACTTGATTATTATGAGTTGTCGGGGTTTAGGCTTAATCGATGAAGAAGCTGCTGCGGAGAGCGTCACTAACCGCGTGATTAATCTTTCCTCTTGTCCTGTGTTAGTAACGACTTAATCACAATTTTTCCTCTCTGACTCTTCTTCTAACGTGAGTTTGAAGATTATTGTTAGTTTATAATGAGTAAATCCGAATGTTTTCTCTTCCTATGCCAGTTAGCACTGAAACCATTAAGCAAGACTTGGATCGACTGACTTATAATCAACTCCAGCAAGTAGCTGATTTTATCGCCTTTTTAAAGTTTCGTAACCAACGTCAGCGTCGGGTTGTTCTCGACCCAACACAATTGTCCAACTTGTTTACGGAGTTTGCTGATGAAGATCGTGTTTTTGCCGAAGAAGGCATGAATGATTATGCAGTGATGCTTCACCAAGAAGATCAAGAATGACTAATTCTCTCAAACGTGGTGAAGTTTGGCTAGCTGTCCGCATTTAAACTGAAAGTTTCCAGTTAATACGTTTAGATAAGGTAGTTATATGGAAAAAGTCAGCATATAAATAGTTATACGGCTTCGTTTTTCGGTTGTGGCAGACCATCAGTGTTGCCTGTTAGTAAACTAGTTCAGCGAGTAGGGCAATCGCACATGAACCATTAATTCTTTTTTCCTTTAACCTTTCCTATTTTCGATCTATTTAGATTGAGCAGCGCGATACTTAGCAGCTTTAGTTAATAAAGATTCGGCAAAGGCGATCGCATCTTGGGCGGAATGTCCTCCTGTAATTTGAGCTAATTCTTCTGCTCGTACTTGATGATTGCCTAAAGCTTTAACTCTAACTACAGTCCGAATATCTGCCAGGCTGTTACCATTTTGTCCTGGAGATTTACTAGCCTCTTCAATAATGGTTTTTTCAACTTTAAAATGTCCGTTTGCCATCGCTGCAATTAACGGTTGATGCGTTACACACAATACCTGATGCTGTTTACCAAGTTGGTGGAGTTTTTCGGCGATCGCTTGAGCCACTTTTCCTGATACCCCTGCATCAATCTCATCAAAGATTAAAGTCCCAGAACTCTCTTCTGCACCCGTAAAACAGGCTTTTAATGCCAAGAGGAAACGGCTCATTTCTCCTCCAGAAGCGATCGCGGATAGGGGCTGAATCTCTTCTCCCGCATTGGGGCTAAAGTAAAATACGATCCTGTCTGCACCCATTGCCGTGGGTGAACATTCAATCAAACGGCATTCAAACACCACCTTATCCATCGCCAGGGGTTTTAATTCCTTGACTAGCTGCTTTTCTAACTTAGTTGCTGCTTTTTTCCTCAGTTGCGTGAGTTGCTCAGATGCTTGGGTAAGCTGTGCCAAAGCCTCTTGATATGCTGATTCCAAAGTGGCAATGGATTGTCCACCCCCTGTAATTAGAGCCAATTCAGACTGTAGCTGTTCGTAAAGAGCGATCGCCTCACTTAAATCTGGACCATATTTGCGACAAATATTCTTTAACTGCCTAATTCTGGCTTCAATCTCTTCTAACCTGTCTGGATCTGCTTCTAAGCCTTCACTGTAGCCATTGATTTGCTGACCTGCTTCTACAATCTGGGCTAATCCTGACTGCACCATTTCCAAGATTGGGTTTAACTCAGAATCATATTCCACCATCTCCATCAGACAAGATTCCGCCTTACCTAATAAATCCGCTCCCGCTGGTGCGTCGTCATCTCCTTCATACAGCATTTGATAGGCTTGATTGCCCAATTGCTGTAGCTCAACTACATGGGATAAGCGATCGCGTTCTTGCTCTAGTTCATCTAATTCATGCTCATCGGTCAATTCTGCTTCGTCTAAATCCTTAAGCTGAAACTTAATTAAATCTTGTCGTTGCAATAATTCTTGTTCCGACTGAATCCGCTTATTTAATTCTTTCTTTGCCTGCTGGGTTGCCTCATAAGCTTGAGCAACGAGAGTTAACTGCTTACCTATCGCCTTGCCACCATAAGCATCTAATAAATGCCGTTGCTGTTCGGAAATTAACAAGTTGACCGTTTGACCCTGGGCGGTAATTTCCACCAACCGCGATCGCAATTGAGCCATTAACTGAAGATTTACCAACACTCCATTGACGCGACTGCGCGATCGCAAATTAGTCTTACTAATCACAATCTCGCGACTGCAAACTAAAGTATCTTCCTCTAGCGGATCGATCTCCTGCGCCTCTAGCCAAGCGTTTAAACTAGCATTAATTTGAAAAGTAGCTTCAATCGTAGAGCGATCGCTACCTGTGCGAATCATACGGCTATTTGCTTTCCCTCCCAACACCATGTCAATCGCATCAAGAATAATCGATTTACCCGCTCCTGTTTCCCCCGTCAAAACGTTTAATCCATTGTCTAAATTAAGTTCTAAGGAATCAACTAGAGCAAAATTATTAATTTTTAGATTAACGAGCATCTATATAAAGTTAGGGCTAGCTGGAACTAATAATACATAAAATAATCACTAACAGCAGTTTAACTAACCCAGCCACAAATCATCAGTATTTTTTTATTAAGGTTTGAATCTTGACTGCTCACCGACATAAAGAAACGGGACTCGTGGGTGAAGAGTAACGAGTAACATGGTATCGCGATCTACATGAGCAAAGCGATCTTTGAGGGCAATAAAACCAGCTTGGGGATCGTTAAATAAGACATTGATATCTCGTTTAATACCCTCATAGGATAGTTCAGGACGATCTAAGCTATTGAGATAATCTTTGATTTTTGCCAAGATGCGATCGATTACAGACTGGATTTTGTCCTGTAACATCTGGAGTTGAGACATGACACTATCTCTAACTGACAAGATTTGGTCGACCACTTGGTTCACATCACTTTCGTCAATGTCTCCCCGTTGAGTTAACAAGGCTACTAAGGTAGAGCGATCAAAGCTGGCTAATCTAGTTTTGAGGCTTTGGGCCCCAGCACGAGGATCGTTGAGCAGTAACTCAACATCTCGTTTTATTCCCGTAGGACTTAATTCCGCCTTATCGGTAGAACGAAGATAATCGGCGATCGCATTTTGGAAGTCTTAAAGCAAAGAAAGCTGCCCAAATGACTAGACCAACAATTGCGCCAGATATGGGCGAAGCAAATAACCCCAGCTTCACTGCCAGTAGACTGGCAATAACCCTCTTTTGTCAGACTCCGAAAACTTTTGTCATTTCTAAATTCTAGAACTTTTATAGAGAAAAGGATTGCTCGGTTTTTTTGTAATAATAATAACTAAAATATAGAAATGGCTGTAATTCTCTCACGGTAGGGATTGTTCTTGGAAAGTGACAAAAGAGGGATATAATCTTCGCGGCGGCTTTTATGTGGGAAACTTCCCATTTGCGAAGCTTATCCTTTAGGACATAAAACGCGCCTTATAAAAGAAAGGTTGTAGTCACTGTATAATGCTGATACTTGGAAGAAGATTAAAAGGCTCGC
>JAAUOU010000022.1 GCA_012034765.1 Pleurocapsaceae cyanobacterium CSU_1_1
TTTGTAGGAGTATAACGTTCTTGAAGTTTGATGCTGTCCCATGTACCTTGATTATTCAGGTGCATATGCCAGCAAATATGCATAATTCGTAAAGAAAATTTGGCAAGTTTTTAATTTGTGTATCTTTGGCAAAATCATGTAATAAAAGCCATGAATTTATATGAAACGCTATGTAATTAGAAGAATCAAATTCCCACAAGCCGCTGTTAAATTCAGCCTGTGCTTCTTTTTGGAGAAACTCTTTGGCTTTTTGATAGACTATTTCATTTGAATAGTTTTTCCAATTAGATCCTGGTGAAGATTCTGCAAGAATATAAGCAGCAGAAATATTGAGCAATTTATGATTTTCTGAAGAGCCAGTAAACGGGTCAAAGCTTTTAACTTTTTTAATTAAAGTAGATTTACGATCATCTCCCATTGATTGTCCATAGCGCATATAAGCATAAGTTAAAGGCATAGAAATAAATGCACCAATCTGACCCTCTGGATAATTTTCATAATTAGAAAAAATTATATCATCAATATTTTTATTAGCTAAATCTATTTTTTCCTACTTGATAAGCTGCTATAGCCTGAGTAAAATTTTTAGGTCTGTGGGGAATCTTCAATTTTTTTTTTCTGACCAATAGTTAATAATTTCTTTAGCTCTATTACTAAAATTGGGTTGTGCATTATTTAAACTAGCATTTGTCTTACTGGTGACAAGAGATAACATTATCACTAACCATATTTTTAAAAAATTACGAAATCAGCATTATTTTTGATCAAAAGCTTAGCTGCAATTAGTATTTTTAGAATATAATTCACTAATTTAAAAATGTCCATAGCTACGACCTTCGAATAGTCTAGTCAAATTATTTTGAGATTCAAAAAATAGTAACATTAACCCATTTATTCTTTTACATCATTAGATTCTGTCACGATTACTTTTATCAATAACTCGATTGTATTAATCAATATATATTGAAATTATTTATTTTTTTGGAGTAGTATATGTGCAAATTGAGTTAACCATGGTGATGGGTATTGAATCAATAATTGAGATTTTATTTTTCCCATCTTGGGCGACTATCTTGCAGTGCTTCATAGGTACTCGACCATTTTCTTCTAAATAGGGGTGAGAGAGAAAACTCGGCTAAACAACTGGCATTTCTGGTTGTCATGATACTATCTATTAATTCAAATGTTGCATCATGGGCTTTTCCTAACATTGAATAGGTCTCTTGACGGAATTTGCTTAATCGGTCATATTTCATTTTAGGGAGAGCTTGAATTTTGTTATTATTTTCATTTTCTCCCTATTTGCCCTTCATTCTTTCTCTATTTTCTGTTCTTGCCTTCTTGTTAGTCTAAACTACAGTTATGTGCTTGTTTGGATAAATAGTATTCAATTTTCATGAGATTTAACTACCTCTATTAGCTGAAATATATTGAGTTAGATAATATTTGTATCCTGCTATTGCTATTCCTAAAAATCCCCAGATTGGCATAGCGTAAGGGCCAGTAGTAACGTTGGCAGTAAATAATCTTAATAGAGAAGCTAATGCGATCGCTCTGGCACAGACTAAAAAAGTATCATTAAAATGTATAGAAACTTGAAATACTTTCAAAAAAAGCGAGATTAATCCTACCAAGTAAATAATAGTACCAAACCAACCTAAGGATACAAAAAGTGCTAAATAACCATTGTCATTGACTGAAAACAAATTTTTTTTGCTTGCTGCATTTTCTTGTGTAGGGGCTTGCCCAGGTGATATTAATCCATAACCTATCGATTGAGATAAAGCGTAATTAATTGAGTTTTCAAACTGCTTGGTTCTAGTTTGATAGCTGCCATCATTTTCTAAATTGTCAAAAGTCTCTATTCTCGCAATAATTTTTTCCGAAAATGGTTCAATAGTGGTCAATGGTATTATTAATAACGCTACTAATGTAACAGTAATAATCGCACGTATTTGATGACTTCCTTTTAAAGAAAATACGAAGAACAATACAGCTAGAATAAAAGTATACCAAGGAGTACGTGCCTGGGATAATAAGAAAACAAGATATCCACACCCAGCAGCAGTAAAACGCCATTTTTCTTTACTAATTAACAATAAAAGTAATCCTGGCATTAGATTTGCACCAAAAGTCACCGACTGTCCCATAGTACTAAAGACTCGAATTCCTAATGGTGTAGGCTTACCTAAGAACAAAAGATCATTCTGATTCAGATAGAATTGATCCCAAGCGGGGGCTACCAAAAATTGGATAATTCCATATACTCCCGTCACTAATACAATCCAAAAGAAAGTGCGCTGGATATTTTGACAATAGGAAGGATAATCTCGCCAGTTGACAAATAAGTGAAACCCAAAACAGATAGGACTTAACCAGCTTAGTAAGACTATTATCTCCCTGGCATAGTCTATTGTTGGTTGTTGAATTAATCCTATCAAAAAACCATAAAGTATAGTCGCAATACATAGCGTAAGGGTAACCCATCTCGATTATAAATTTTAGGAAAATGGAGTACCAAAGTAACTAAGGAAATTGAAGTTACTAATAGTACAGCTAGTTCTTGAGGAAAAGGAGTAGTATATCCGCACTTATAATCAATTAGGCGACGTATTAATGGCGTGAGAAACCACATCCACCAAGTAAAGCCAACATATAAAATTGGGTAACGCTGATAAAGAAATAGTCCTATAGCCAGAGAGCCCAGGGGAAATAGGAAAATAAGTATGGGTGCAGCGCCAATTAAAAGACATAAAATTATAATTAGAAATAGTCCAATGATTGCTCTCCAAGCTGGTACTGGAGATAGAGTCAATGGAAAATTTTTGTTAAGAAAAGTTATGTTTAACTGCTTGTAGTTCACTCAATATCTCCAAGCTATAAATGCTTACTGGCTATTGATTGGCTTACCTCTGATCTTAAAGTAGATATTTTGCCAGCCCCATGCTTCCAAGTTTGCCAACCTTGCTCATGCCCTTGAAAAGATGCTAACAATTTCTGGGCTGCTAAATTTCTCTCTTTGGGTAAAAATCTTAACCATTGAATTAGACCAAACGCCTGTCGTGTACCTACCAAAACTGACCAAACTAAGTACACAATCCTTGAATAGGAGTTAAGTGTTCCAGTAAAATTAAAGTGGCATTGTACACTGCATCAGAATAGGACGATGCACTAAAGTTAAAAACTCGTTGATCTTCATCAAAACGTTGTCCTAAGAAGTGATCTACTGCCACTGCTGGATCATAGATCAACTTCCAACCTAACCGTTTGACAGCCAGGCAAAATGCTAGATCGTTATATACCTGAGCTCCCATACCTCGCAAACGTTGATCAAAATGTAAATCTGCAAATGGCAGATTTTCTAAAACTCATGTTTGCACCTTTGAGGATATCTACTTCGCGGGAAAGTCCTTCGCCAATATGATGGTTGCCAATAGCTCGTCCAAACCATTGCAGTCTACCAACAATTTTGCTCGCACCAGGATGAGTAGAAGCATCGCATAGCTTTGTACCTAAATACAACCAATCACGCCCGCCTACGCCACCCAATCGCTCGTCTGCAATAAAATGAGCCTCTATGCGTTCTAGCCAGTCAGAATGTGGTGCAGCATCGTCGTCTGTGATAGCAACGATATCGCCTTGAGTTACATTTAAACCTGCATTGAGTGCTGCTACTTGACCAGGAACACATACTGTTACAGCATTTATTGGCAAGGAATAGGGTTTCAAAGTTTCAAGAAATATCCAGGTATCAGTATCTGAATCTTTTACTATTACCAAGATTTCGTCAGCTAATCGAGTTTGTTGTTTCAATGCTTTCAAGCAACGAGCTAAGTCTTGCGGGCGACGATAAGTAGGAATGATAACAGTAACAATCATGATTATTTTAATTTAAGAGTGCAAACTGTATTAGTTATGATTCTTAATTAGAATTCATAACCAAACATTTCTATAGTTTTTTGAAATCGATGAGCAACAAACTTTTTAGTTTCGTTGTTATAGTAATCTCGATAAGGTTTACGTTTAGTTTTATTAGTATGAGGTAATTTAATTTGCTCTAAATTTAGATGTTGACAAACTTCATTTAAGTCATTTTGAAGATTTTCAAATTTACCAACAAAATTAACTATTATCTGATTATCTTCCGCTATCCAATCAAACATATTTCCTGTAGTGTCGTGGAACATTTTTTGACCGTACTTAGAATTTAAGAAATTAGTAAAATTACCCATTCGCTTGATTTTTATAACATCTTTTCGACAGCTTGGATACTGAGCAGCTTTTTGTAACCACCAATGATATTGAGAAACCATTAAATCCCAGGGATTTCTTACAAAGGCAAAGGAGAAAAATTCATTCCAAATTTTTTCCCCTAATAAATATTTAACTTCCTGAGCTTTCAAGTGTCGATTGGGTTGAAGTATTCCCAGAGGTCGAGAAAGAGCTTTTGTTTCTTGAGTATTTAAATTTTCAACAAGTGCATTAGCTACACTGCTACCTCCTGTTTTAGGAATATGAATAAAAATTAGCTTATGCTTAGGTAATATAGTAGGGATAGAATTCATCCGATCGACTGTGGATAATCTACGAACTATCTCCAATTTAAATTTTACTCCTGTAGATCTGACAAGAAGATTATCTTTTGTAATCATGATTTTTAACAAACTTCTTTTTATATTGATTGCTTTTTCATTCAAGTTGTAATTAATACATACTTTACCTGCTTGATCAGTACTACGGATTTCCGAATATATACGAGTAGATGGATGACTTACACGTGTTGTGTTTTGCATTTCCCAAAGCTTCGCGTAGCGAATGTACTCGCCCATTGCTTTCAACATTGCATGAATGAGTCCCCGTGTTCCCAAGAGAATATCTCCTCTGACTATATAACACCAAAGAAAGCGAAGGATTGGGCGGAAAAGAATTATCAATCCATTCAAACGATAACCTTTTTCATTAAGTATTTCTGCTTCAAGCGTAGCGTATCGATTAAAGGCTGAAATATATTCATCCATGATGTAACCACGCCAGTGAAGTAAAATACCAGCTAAAGGAATAGCTTTTCCAGGACAACGAACTGTCTCATGGACTTTCATTTCCAGATCGTAGGCACTGTATTTTCTGTTAAACAATCGCACGAAATTCAACTTCTTGCTCGGTCGCGATGGATTGAAAAGTAAAATACCTAAAAATCGCCTCTTCGATTCACTGAGTAACCGTCACGATCATCTATCGAGCCTTGAAAAATCTCCTTGATAGATTCTGCTAATTCTGGTGTCACAATCTCATCACACTCGATAACAAAGACCCAATCGTTTTTTGGCAAGTGAAATAGCTTTGTTTCGCTGAGCTGACCAACCAAGCCACTCTTGCTCATAGACTTTTGCGCCAAGGAAAGCAGCTTTTTCCTTAGTGGTGTCAGTACTCCCTGAATCAAGTACAAGAACTTCATTAACCCAGGAAACACTCCTAATACACCTCTCGATGAACTGTTCCTCATTTTTTGCCAATATAATTACTGATAATGGAATCATAATTGAGTGCAGGTATTTATATTAGGATTCTCATTTATTTGTGCAAAGTTTGATGGTGAGAAAAAAGTTAGTATTAAGTAAGATCAAATTATAACTGATTGCTGGTTCAAATATTGAGATTCCAAGAACTAGTATCAAACTGATATTTTTGTTCAAGAATATTTAAATCTTCTTGTAGTTCATTTAAGATATATCTTTTTTGTTCTAAAGAAAGTTTGACATATTCGTTCTTAACTTTGCGTGATAACAAATTACGTACAAAGTGCAGTTTTTGTTTAATATTGTCTGGCATTTCTTGAATTAACGAGTGAGCTACTTGTGTCTTTCTAAGTGATTGATAACCTGGTATAGCAACTCTATTTATTTCTGAAGTATATTTATTGTGATTTATATCTAGTTGTGGAAATTGATAGGTTTCGTCTAAATCTAAAAACTTACAAACTTGCTTTAAGATAATTAAAGGCTCTTGCTTAAAAAATTCAAAATTTAACAAAAGAATACTTTCTCTAGGAAATCGATTATAGTATTCCTCTAACTGCATAGCATATTTTGAAGTATCAAGTATTTCTGCTTGTATTCCTTCTGATAGAGGTTTTGCTGTGTCTTTATGTTGATGTTTCCGTCCTTGGGTATAATGAGATTCGATCCTGAGAATTGGATCTCTCATAATATAGATAAATTTAAAATTTGCTCTCGTTTTAGCTTTAACTTCAGCAATGTTTTTAGCAGAATTTAACAGTTTTTGATGAGTGACTCTAGTGTATCCTGGTGAAGCTTCTAGTGCTACTTTATGGATATTAGGATTCCATAGATCCCACAAACTTTGATAGTAATTGAGTCCTTTATTAAAATTATGCTCTCTACAAAAAATCCAGTCTCTTTTATTTTGCAAGGGGATATTTGTGGATGTTGAGCCAAATATTTAAAGAGACTTGTAGTTCCTGATTTCATTGATCCAATAATTAAAGCAAAGTTGTTTATATTCATGAAATTATTTTAGATGAATGTACTTCTTTTTTTTATAAAACTTGTAATATGTTATTAATTTTAAATAAGTTAATTTTAAATCAATTTATTTGAAACCAAGGCTTTGTATACGTTGTTTAAGCATTGCCTTAACTTTCCAATATTTAGTTTTATATCGAAATAAAGAAAAAGCTTTTTTAAGTTTATACTTTGACATTTTCTTTTCTAAATAGAAATCATCAAATGTATATCCTAAACTTTCGGCGAATTCAATAATGTCATTATGTTTATGATAATCACGCCATTCATCTAGGATTGGAAACGTTTCAAGTTGACGAACAGGCAAAGAATTTCGGCTAACGTTGGTATCTAGATCTCCAGTAATATCTAAACCTAAAAAATCAATCAATACCTTAGTTTGTTTTAGATCGAATAAAGACTTCGATGAAAATTCAAGATTAGAAATTTCAGAATATTTGTTACGAAATTCAAATGCTTCAGAATACGTCACGTACCACCAAAATAAACATTTTTCAAAATGATTCATAGTATTCCACTCAGCTTGCTTCTGTGGATATATACTCCTTTGATCAAATGGCGAAATCTCGTGAAATTTTCTATAAAAAGTTTCTTTATGATAGTTCCCCATCACAGAACGTGACGCAGCAAATTCTATAGGATGCCGATGCAATATTATGTATTGGAATTTATCTTTAAAAAGATATTGTAGAACAGGTGCCAAATGACAACTAGTCCAACCTGTTTCTATTACAGGAGTCGATTCTATTTGTTTTTGCCATCGCTCAAAATATTGCATTAAATTACGATCTTTGAGTATTTCAATGATCAACCGATTGTCATAAGCTCTATTATATTTTTGAGGTAAAGATACACGCGGAGGAATATCTTCATGAGCAATATATGCTTGTGTTGCAAAATTTTTTCTTAAAATATTAAAAAGATAAGTGCTACCACTTCTTCCAGAATTAATTACTAAAGTGAATTTGTGTTTCATTTTTAATGTATAAAATAGACATAAAATTAAATAGTTTTATTCAATGTTCCACGTTTATGAACCTGAAATTAAGTGATATATTGCTCGTAAATTTTTTGCAAACGTTGGATGTGAATGCCAATAGTAAATTCTTTCATAAACCATATATTTGCCTCCTCGCTCATACGCCTAGCTTTTTGATAGTTCTGCGCTAGCTCAATAATCGCAGAAGCTAGCTTTTTAATGTTATTAGCTGGTACCAGTATGCCTGTTTTTCTATCAGCTACATACTCTGGAATTCCCCCTACAGCACTAGCAATTACGGGACGATGGCGAGCATAGGCTTCAAGAGTAACAAGTCCAGCAGGTTCAGACCAAACGCTAGGAAAAATCAAAGCAAAACATTGTTGGTATAATACATCTAGTTTTTCAGTACTACACCAACCATGCCAGGTAATGCGTTTAGCTATTCCTAGATTGTTTGCTAACTTTTCCATTTGAGGCCTAGCCCATCCCTCACCAGCAATATCAAGATGAATTGGAAATTCAGTCTGTGCCAATGCTTTCAAAAGCCAGTCCAGACCTTTATAAGGAACAATGCGCCCTACATAGAGAATTTTTTGATTTTGATGTACATCCCAAGTTAATGGTTTAAAGGCATTTCTAGGTACAGAAATTCCAAGTGGCAAAACAGTAATTTGTTCAGTAGATAATCCGTTTTTGATAATTTGCTGACTCATGTAATTGCTAGTAGCGAGCACAGGAATTTTTAGCAATTTCAAATTTCTTATTTGCTGATAGGAGTGCCTTATGTTTGTTATCATTTGTCCAGGTCGGCGACTGCCACAACCATCTATTAGATGACCCCATATGCATGGAAGATACGACATATTACGACTGCAACAAACTTGATTATTACTTAAATATTTTGTTCCGCTAGGGCAATAGGGGTCGTGGTTGTGTAGAGTATAAACAACGGGACATTCTCTCCGAACTTCTTCTAGTAATTTAAAATCTCTACCCCCTCCGTGTAAATGAAGTAATTTGAACTGACTCTGATCAATATTTTCAAGCGAATTGATGACATTATCACTCATATCAGCAGTCTTATAACTGAACAAATTTTTGATATAAGTTTTAACCCCTCCGCCATTCTGACTTATAGAATTAGAACAACAGTGATAGATTAGTTTTTGAGAAGACATAATTGTTCTTACTTAGTCTTAGATGAGCGAACAGCAGTTAAAATATATTTCTTTTGATGCAATTATTTAAGTACATTCTTATATTTGATACTAGTTACTTTACCCAACTCACTATTAAGCGATTCGTAACCCCATAAAGTAACTAGATCGCGATCAATAAATTCACTAAGAGAAATGACTTCTTGTTTAAAAGCCTGTTTAAGTTCATTTTTAAATTTAGGGCTAATAGGTTCTGTTGAAGCAAAAATTACATTTTGATTGAGCGATGACATAATTCTTCTTCTGAAATTTTGTTGAGGAATAATCAACTTGATTAAGAATTTAATAGGTTGCCAGTATTTTTTACCGTGCATAAGATCGAGCAATGATTGTTGCATCCACTTGACTCTTACTTTCATTCCTCCTTTATAATGAGTCTTAAATTCTGGAGAAAAATTAAGATCAATGCCTAAAAAAGATAAAATATCTTTATAAATTTGAGCGTTATTTTGTTTCCAATCATCGTAAATAATTAACTTTATTTGTTCTCTTTTAAAAATTTCATAAAATCGATTTATTTGTTTTAAATATTTAATTCTTTCTGAATAAAAAAGCAGCTCGGGTAATAAGCATTTTGAAGGTAAATTTTTGCCTTTTTTTCTTTCTGGTTCTAACTCAAAAGCCTTTTGAAAATTCTTGACTGTTTCTGCTGTAGCTATATGACTTTTTAAGATTTGTAAATGATATGATTGTAAAAATCAATTGGTTCTCGCAATATAATAATAATTTTAGCTTCAGGATTAAACATATGAATTTCCTTTGCTGCAACCTCAGAATATAAGTAGTTAGTACTAGCTTCTCCACATATCTGATTTTTTTAGCCTCATTAAAAAGAGTATAATATTCTTGTTTATTCATAGGATAATAAACAGTTTGTTGGTTGGGAACGCGACATAAGTCTTTAGCAAAGTAATGAGGCTCTTTACATTTAGGCATAAAAATAGATGGATGTTCTTTCAAAAAATTATATAGAGCAGTTGTTCCACTTTTAGGATTTCCAACAATAAAAAAACTAGGTTTGTTCATAATCATGAATTTTTTTGTTTGTTTATAATTTATAAACAATAGTTTTATAATTATTTTTTTTATATTTTTTACATACGATTAAATGCGATATACAAAATAAATATCTATCTACCCAGATTTTTGTAATTCATACTGCACTTGATGATACTTCCAAAGCTTACCTTGTTTTTTCAATAAATCTTGATAACTTCCTTGTTCGACAATTCTTCCTTGTTCTAAAACAACAACTTTATTGGAGTTGGCAATAGTAGATAATCGATGTGCGATCGCAATTACTGTTCTTCCTTTAGATAACTTTTCCAAAGACTCTTGAATTAACTGCTCAGTAACAGAGTCTAAGGCACTAGTTGCTTCGTCTAAAATAAGAATGTCTGGATTCCGTAGTAAGGCACGGGCGATCGCAATACGTTGTCTTTGACCGCCTGATAACCTAACTCCTCGATCTCCTAGTACTGTATCTATACCATCTGGTAAATCTTCAATAAATTCAACTGCATGAGATATTTGGGTTACTCGCAAAATATCTTGTTCACTAATTTTTTCTAAACCATAGGCAATATTATCTCTAACTGAAGCGTTAAAAATGAAGGTATCTTGGCTAACAATTGCCATCCTACGACGGACAGAAGTAATATCAAAATCTGTTAAATTCTGTTTATCTAGTAAAATCGAACCTTTCGTTGGATCGTAAAAACGAGCAATAAGATCGACTAAAGTACTCTTACCTGCTCCCGAACCACCAACTAATGCAGTAACCTTACCTTTTTCAACAGTGAGATTGATATTTTCTAAAACCAAACTATTTGGCTCATAACCAAAATCGACCAACACAAAACTTATTTGCTCTTGTAGTCCTGTGAATTGTAAATGACCATTACTTAAATAAGTTTTATTAGTAGTTTTTAGTAGTTCTTGAATGTTATTTATAGAACCTTGAAAACGACTTAAATTTTCTCTTATACTATTTACTTGAGCTACTAATGGCATTATTCGGAATAACACAAACATAAAAGTGAGTAGTGAGCTAGTTTCTAAACCTCCTAGAGGAATTAAAATATTAAATGCGACAACTACCATGACGATCAAAATAGTGCTACCTAAGCACTCCGCTAGCGGTTGCACTGAGGAGGAAATCGCTGCAACTTTGTCTTCGGCTTGAATTATTTCAGTGCTAGAGCGATAAAACCTTGTTCTTTCAAAGTCTTCAGTTGCCGAACCTTTAACTGTCCGAATTCCACTGATAAATTGAATAGCTATTGAAGCTAACTTGCCGTTAACTTGTGGTACAGCAAAGCTCGCTTCACGAACACGACGAATTAGCGTTGACAGCCCAACTGAGAGAAGAGCGAATAGCGCAATTGCCGCTAGAGAAAGTTGCCATGATAACCAAAACATTGAGGCTGCATAAGCTAGCAGTGAGAAACTTTTGTTAATTAAACCAGAAAATGTATTAAAAGCTTGTTTGAGCTGATTAATTTCAGTAGTTAAGCTATTGATGAGATCTCCAGAACGGCTCGTTGAATAATAACTCAAACTTAAACTTTGTAATTGCTCAATAATCTTTTACGAAGACGATCGCATAAGTTGGATTGAGCTAATCTAGAATAATAAAATCCCAAGTAGTTCAAAAGCGCTCGCAGCCAAATTCGCCACTAAAAATAAAAGCTGATAAACGATAAAATTCGCCCTTCAGGTGATGATTTGGTTGCAAATATACTAGTGTCTAACCATTCAATTCCAGTTTCGATTGGTGGTTTTTCAGGAGTAGCTAATACTTGTAAAAAAGAAGCAATTAAACCAACAGTAGTACCTTCAAAAAGAGCAGCGAGTAATGTACAGGTTAAAGCAATAATTGCGATCGCACGGAAGTGTTTAAACTCTCTGAGGATAATAAAATTATCTTGCCAAAAACTGGTGCTTTTCAGCAATTTACGGATAGCGATTGGAATTTTTGGACGAATTAGCATGATAATTGTATTAATTTAGCACCAAAATTAGAGACGACTCTACCAATAGCTATGTTTATTGAAATCTTCGTATTTGATCTTTTCGTTAAGAACTTAAAATTCCAGTATCAATGTTGATTTAAATTATGATACGTTCATGCCCAGTTTGATGGTGAGAACTAAGTAACTATTAAGTAACTATTGGGAATATTGCATTCACTTACTATAGTTGTGCAAAAAATTGGTTCAAATTGTTCTCAAGATTGGGATAGAGTTGACGAGCTTTCTTGAGGTTAATTTGCAGTTGTTCGTAGTCAATGGGAACTCCATAAGCATGGCGGAAAAAATGGCGAAATCCTCGTAAACTGTTTAAAAGCAAATAACTTTCTTGGGAAAGAACAGCAGGACGAATACCAGGAATTTCTTGAGACATCCGTTGCAACAATACTGAGTGCCATCGAGCAGTATCAGAAATTTGGTTCTCAAAATGTGCTGCAACCATTTTTAAAAGATCTTCTATGGCGTTGTAGAAATTGTGAAGTTGGTTATGCTACGCTTTCTAGTCGAATTGGATCTTCTGCCTTCAATCCCATCGCGCGCTCTTCTAATAACAATGAAATTGACTTGACTACTGCCATTTGAGCAGTGAGATCTGCTTTTAAAACAATTAGAGCGTTTTTGTCCATAAAACCCCTTCTTGACGAATTCGATGGGCAAAAGGACATTTAGGTAATTCAATTAAATCCACATCTCGTCCTACAGCTTCAGCTAAAGCAGTCATAGCCATAAACAAATCCTCTGCTGCGATCGATTCCACTGCTACATCTACGTCTGATTGTTGCGTAAAATGATGCGGACTAATCAAAGAACCAAATAAATAAGCTTGCTCAATGCCATATTTGTGACCATTATCTGTCAACCATTGCTTTACCTGCTCCAATGTTGTCTGACGCTCTTGTTCTAAAATCTGCTTGCGCCGAGTGATAGCTTCATCGAGAAAATAAGTTTTGAATTGACCATTCATTGAATCTATTGATTGTTAGGATTACTTAGAATGATATCAAAGTCAGAGATTACTCCGCCGTCCTAAAGGACGTTGTACCCTTGTGGTATACCGCTCCGCATATAAGACGACGGAGCCTGCTCTGACCGTTGGTTAATAAGCACCAAACCCAGAAATAACCTTCGGCACAGTCAGTAGCAAAATCTTTAAGTCTTGAATTAAAGACCAGCTATACAAGTATTCCAAATCACATTTAGTCACATCATTCAAATCTAATTGATTAGAACGACTTTCCACCTGCCATGCACCAGTAATTCCAGGTAAAGCATTCAATCTCTGCTGACCTAATTTTCCTAACCGTAATGCGTCATATAAAGCCCAAGGGCGAGGACCGACTAGACTCATTTCTCCTTTTAAGACGTTAATTAACTGAGGCAATTCATCAAGACTGTATTTTCTCAACCATTTACCAACAAAAGTAACCCTGGGATCATTTTCTACTTTGTGTAATCCTTCCTGAGCCTTCATTACTTCATGATGTTTTAACTCTGCATCTACAGTCATAGTGCGAAACTTATAGATTTTAAACAATTGACCTCGTGTTCCAACTCGCCATTGACAATAAAATATAGGACCAGAACTGTTGAATTTAATTGATAGAGCAACTAGCAACATCAAAGGGCTAATAAACAATAATATAATTGCACTAATTAACCAATCACAAATTCTTTTTGCTCTCCAGTAAATAGTCTGGCGACAGCTAGGTAAGCGATTGTTGGAAGTAATACGCAAAAAAATTGGCTTACCTGCTCGCTTACAAGTATCCGCCCAGAGCTTAATCGATTTTTCCCCCAATTCTGGATCGATACAAACCCTTTTTAACCAAGAATTACATAGGCATTTTTCTAACCACTGTTTTCTGGTTAAAGCTGGAAAATTATAACTACCTTTGTCAGCAATATTTTTAATCCAAAGATTTTTTTGTCTCCATTTCAAATCGCAAACAGGTAAGTAATTTTCCTGTTTTGATGAACCAATATTCAAGTTGAGTACTTTAGATGTTTGAATTAAAATACTGGCAGTCATTAATATTCTCCGTTTGATTAAACTTGCTGAGGTAACAGGTATTTAGGTCTTTTTCCATAAACTTTGGCAACATCTTGGGAATCATTAGCAACAATTCCCAAAACATTTAATTTGCTAAACAAAACTGTAGCTTCTAAAAATTCGGAAACTTTAGATTTATTTAAGCGGGACACGATTAAAGAGCTATCACAGATAGACGCGATTTTAATTGCGTCTACCATACCGATCGCGGGAGGAGTATCGACTAAAATTAAGTCATAATTTTCTTTTTGTTGTGCAATAAAACGCTCAAATCTAGAAGAATTGAGCATTTTGACAGGATCTTCAGCCATAGTGCCAGAGGTAATTAAGTCTATGCTTGCTCCTGACAGCGAAACTTGATGAATCAGAGGAAGGCTTATTTCCCCTGCTAGAAAGTTTGTTAATCCAGAAGAATTAGTTAGAGCAAAAGATTTATGCAAACTGGGAGAGCGAAGATCGGCATCAATAACCAAAACTTTTTGTTGATCGCGAGCAATACTTAAAGCCAAACCAAGCGCCAAGGTTGATTTTCCTTCTCCAGCCACCGCACTAGTTATGGCGATCGATTTTAGAGCTGATCCAACTAAAGGAGCATTAAAATAAGCTAGTTTGAGATGTTCGTAAATTAAATCGATCGCTTCTCTAAATGGTTGCCACTGAATTACGTTTTGGAGCGAACTAATATCACTAGAAATAGATCTAAATGGCAGCCGAGTTAGTAAATTATTAGAAGATGAAATTGACAATCCAGGAGCAGTACCTAAAATTGGCAGACTAGTTCGACGTTCAATTTCTTTAGCTGTATTAATTGTCTCGTCTGTCAAGTCTTTGACAAAAGCAGCAAATCCTCCCAGAAAACTAGCAACCACCAGACTAAGTAATAAATCTTTAGCTAAATTAGGCGCAATTTGTAATCCATCCTGGGGTGGTTCGATTACCTGCCAATTATAGCCACCACGGCTTAATTCTATTTCTAACTCCTGTTTGGCTTCTAGAAGTCTTTGTAGAGCTTGTCTCTTGATTTCCGATTCTTGAACTAAACTTCTGTGTTGAGAAATTAATTCAGGAAACCCAATCAACCTTTGCTCTAGTTCTGCTTCAGTTTCTGCCAAACTTAAATTACGTTGCTGAATACCTGTCAGTCTTGCCTGAGACTGGCTAATTGTCTTAGCAATTTCAGTATCACTTTCCACTAATTGTCCTTGCTTTTGTAGAGATTCTAAGTCATTGCTAAAGTTAGGAGGCAGTTTCCCCAATACTTGTTCTGCTTCTTTGTACAGTAGGTCTTTGACACTTTTCCTCTCTTTAATAGCATTTTGGAGTGCTGGATTATTACTAGTAAAGTTAGTTTGCTTGCGGGCAATATCTTGCTCGATTTTCTGTAAGTCGTTTAAAAGATTTTGATAGCGAGGGGATTGGCTGAGGCGAGATAAAGCTAAAGCGTTCTCGGCAGATACTCCTAATTGTGCTTCTAAAGTTGCAGTGTTGCCAATAATTTCACTCTCTTGAGCTTGCAAAGCTTTTCTTTCTTGAGCAATGCGTCTAATATTTTCCTTGATCGAGGTAGCTTCTGCCTCTGGGGAGACTAGGTTATTCTCTTTAGTGAGTCTTGTTAAAGCTGTTTCAGCCTCCCTCAACTCTTTTCTGGCTTGGGGAATTTGCTTGTCAATAAAGGTAATTGCATCCCTAAGACGTTTTTCCTGCTGTTCAAGATTGTATTCTAGATAAACTTCTTGAATTGCCTTTAAAACCTTTCTCGTTCCTGTGGGACTAGTACCAAAATAACTTACCTGAATAACTTTGGTCTCAGTCTCTTCGTTCGATTCTGTACCTTCATCCATGACTTGATATATGCTCAAAGACTCCCTAAAAGATTCTAGAATTTCCGTCATTGAATCTTCTTCTAAGTTACGTAGTCCCAGCTTATTAAGTGCCATTGACTCCTGTGGGCTATTTATACCCAGCTTATTAAGCACTCTGGCTAAAATTTCCGAACTGGTCAGTACTCTGAGCTGAGTAGCATAATCCATCTCGATACTAGCGTCAGCAAATTGCTTTTCTAAGTATTGATTATCATAACCATTAGTAATTTCCTTGCTTTGATAGTTAGATTCTGCCAGAATTTGCAGATCACTCTGATAGATCGGCGGTTTGATCAAAGCCAGAGGAACAGCGATCGCTAATACTCCTGTAAAAGCGCCGATAAACCATAGGCGACGATGCCAAAGTTTACTAAAAAGCTCTCCATACCCTAATTCGCCTTGCGTTTCCGTTTCCCAATTATTTTGATCCATACTTTAATAACTTTAATAACTTTAATATCTATACTTTTGTGATAACTTTTGGATTATTTAGTTCTTCTAACCATTTCTCATTGAGGTTCAAGTCGTTTAAAATTGAACGACCACAAAACTCTTGAATAACCTCCACTACTTGTTTAAAAAAGACTGATTCCGAAAAATTAGCGATCGCATGGTGGCGAATTTCTTGGTAATTCCATTGATGACCCTCTGCCTCTTTAATAGCTAACTGCAAGGCATCGGGGGATTGAGGATTAAAAAGAATTCCTGTTTTACCTAAAATTTGCGTATCGAGTATTCCCCCTGCACCATATCCGATGACTGGAGTGCCACTAGCATTAGCTTCAACTGGCACTAAACCATAGTCTTCTAAAGCGGTCACAATAACCGCTTTGGCTTTTGCCATTAGGTAAGTGCGCCATTCATCCTCCACATAACCTAAAAACTTGATGTTATCTAAAGCATTTGCTTCTAAACGTTTTCGTTCTGGACCATCCCCGATAATGACTAATGGTAGCCCCAGCCAGTTAAAGGTTTCGACAGCAATATCCAGCCTTTTATAGCTAATCATTCTGGATGAAATCAAGTAATAATCTTCTTTTTCGGCTGAAAATATAAACTTATCAGTGTTAATAGGATAATTTATGACTAAAGCTTTCCTTTTGTAGATACGCTCAATTCTTTCTGCTACCGTGGTCGAGTTGGCAATATATAAATCTGGTTCTCGAGCATATAGCAAATCCTGCTGCCGCATCGATTTTAAGATGGGCTTGATTAAAGGAGAGAATTTTTTAATACCGCTATATTCTTCTAAATAAGTTCGGGTATTCCAAAGAAAACGAGTAACATTGTGGCAGAAGCATATATGCATTGCTCCTGGTTTTTTCCTAACTCCTTTGGCAAAACTAGAAGTACTGCTGAATATCAAATCGTATTTTTGCAAGTCTAGTTGGCGAAAAGCATAATAGTAAAAAGGTGCGAATAAACGAAAAGTTTTTTTTTCGTTCCTGGCAGCTTCTGTAAAAAAGTCGTTTGCACTAGACGACCTTTAAGCTCGATGGTATTTTTAGAATCATGAATAGATGAATAGATATCAGCCTCTGGAAAAAAGCTGCATAGTAACTGAAAAACTCTTTCAGCACCACCTTGTTGCGTTAAATAGTCATGTACTAAAGCTACCTTCATTTATATCCGATATTATCTATTGTCAAAATTTCGCTACTTAAAATCTTAGTCTGCGTCCATTCTTCAACATGTAAGACTGTAAGCTTCCTTTTACTCTCTGTTTTTGCTGACCCATTTCATTCGACAAGAGGAGATTATAAGAAGTTTAAGTTTTTTAATCTTCGTATTTATATTGAGAAATAAACAGTTAAGTTAAACCTATCAAAAAAATAATTCCTTTAAAGTGACTTAAAAGTTATATGAAAGTTATAGGGAGCGAGCATCGCATTTATACCAGTGAGTAATTATACTTAGTGGCACAAGGTGTTTTCCCTATAAAGAGGCAAAATTAAAAACCTGAAATAACTTACTGTGCAATTGCTTAAGTAAATTTTGTGGCACAACCTGCACGTCTGGCTGCCTGACACATCCATGTCAATCCTAGATTTTCTGTAGAAATTGAGTTTTGTCAGTACAGTACTTCAATGCTTACAAGCGATCGCTTGATCAAAACCATCTAAATTGATATATATATGTGTGGTGCTGTAATGTCCTCACAAAAAAAATAATCACTTAATTTAATCACTTAATACAGTTGACTTTAGTGGGGTTGACAATGTATTGTCTTATGTTATTAGGGAAATCAAAATTAAAACCATTTAAATTAACTTTAAGTATCGATTCATACAATATTGTTTTTTCAAAGCATCATTGCATGGATTATAGCTTTATATTGTCTAATACTCACAACTTTGACATATAAAAAGGTGAGGAAGCAAAATATTTCAAAATAGTCAAATAGCTAACAAATAGCTGATTTAATATCTAATACAATAATTATCTGCGCTTAAACAACTAGCTAGAAGCGTATTTGTATCCAATTTTCAGAGATGTATCTATTTCCATGCTCAACATAGACTTCATTTATCGGCAATGACTAATCCAATAGATTTCAACTCTGTTCTGTCTTTAATAGACCGTACTATTAGTCCGACCTACCTCAGTGCAACTCAAGAAATAGTACTGAGAGAAGTGTGGAATGGCAAGACATATTCTAAGATGGCTTGCGATTACAACTACGATCCAGAATACATTAAGACTGTAGGCTGTAATTTGTGGCAGATTCTTTCTAATGCTTTTAATGAGCAAATTAACAAAAGTAATTTTGTCCCTTATATGAGACAGAAGATCAGTTGCTCAATAGTTGTCAATAAAAAAGATGAATTACAAATTTCATCTAGTAAATCTTTACCAAGCGATTTCTATCACTGGGCAACAGCTCCTAATACAGAGCATTTTATTGGTAGAGACAAACAAATGAAACTTTTAGAATCTTGGAGTCAAGATTTAAACTGTAACTGTATTGTAGTCTCTGGGATGGTTGGCTGTGGTAAAACTAGTTTGATTACTAAATTTGCCAAAGATATTCAGAACCAATTTGATTATGTTATCTGGTTTTCACTAAATAATTCGCTATCGCCAACAACATTAACTAATAATTTTTTAAAAATAATTGGTCAAAACCAAGATCAAAAAAGCAATTCAGGATCTACACAACAAGACTTAAGTTCATTACTGGCTCAGTTAATTAACCATTTAAAACAGAAAAGAATTTTACTCGTATTAGATGATTTAGAATCTATTCTAGAAGTTCATCAAGTAGGTATTTGCTATCAACGAAATCTTGAAGACTACGGACACTTTTTAAGGTCAATTATAGCTACAAATCATCAAAGTCTGATGATTTGTGCCAGCAGAGTCAGACCTAAATCGCTCGAATACTATGGTATGAACCAGATTAAAATTCTCGATCTTCAAGGAATAGAAGAATCAACTATTGAGCAAATTACCAATTTAGACAATACTAAGATTGAGAAGACAAAGCTACTAGATTTATCCACAAGGTTGCATTGTAATCCCCAATTATTAAAAATCACTGCTTCTCACTTGAATATTTTTCATGATGATAATGAAGACTTAGAACAAGTTGTACAAGAGCTGTGTCTTGTAGAAGAAATTGTTAGTTTATTAGAGCAAGAGCTAGATTGCTTATCAAAATTAGAAAAAGAAATCATTTTTTGGTTGGCAATATCTTGTAAACCAATCCCTCAAAAAGATTTAGCCAACAATTTAAAACATGCTCAATCTAAAATAAAATTTAACAAGAGTATTGCATCTTTAGAAAAGCGATCGCTAATTGTGAAAGACAACTCCCAACATTCTTTAATGCCAATTATGAAAAGCTATGTGCGGAGAAAATTGGTTCAACTAGCTCTTTAAACATATTTTGATGAAGCAACACAGAATTCTCTTTGTCGATCATACAGCTGTTATGGGAGGAGCTGAACTTAGCCTGTTCGACTTGGCAACTGCATATGCAGATACAAGCAAGGTATTGTTATTCCAAGATGGTATTTTACGCCAACGTTTAGAACAAGCAGGAGTAGAGGTAAAGATTGCTCCTGTTTCTAACACTATGCTCAATCTACGTACTTCTGGAGGATTAAGCTCTTTAGCGACCATACCTGAACTATGGAGCATTGCTGGTTATATTGCACGGGAAGCAAAAGGTTACGACCTAATCTTAGCCAATTCTCAAAAAGCATTTATTACCACAGCTTTAGCTTCTTTAAGGGGTAGTCCAGTGATTGTATGGCATTTAAGAGATATTTTGACTGCCAAGCATTTTAGTCAAGTTAATCGTCTGGTAGCAGTGCTTTTAGCAAATCAATTTGCTGCTAAAGTGTTGGTTAATTCTCAAGCTACAGGACAAGCTTTTGTTGCTGCTGGAGGAAAAGAGAAGTTAACCCGCGTAGTCTACAACGGTTTTGATCCGCAGAAATTTGATCTGGTAAATTTTGATGATGTCAAAAAAATTCGTGATCAATTAGGCATTGGCAATACATTTTTAGTAGGATTATTTAGTCGTTTTTCCTATTGGAAAGGTCAGCATGTTTTGTTAGAGGCGATTAAACACTTACCTAAAGTTCATGTGCTTTTAGTCGGAACAGCTTTATTTGGCGAACAAGAATATGTTGCTGAACTTAAAACTTTAGCTGAGATACCTGAATTAAAAGGAAGAGTCCATTGGTTGGGGTTTCGGGATGATATTCCTATCTTAATGAAAGCTTGCAACATTATAGCTCACACTTCTACCGAACCAGAGCCTTTTGGTAGGGTAATTGTTGAAGGGCAGTTGGCTCAAAAACCAGTAATTGCTTCGGCTGCGGGAGGTGCATTGGAGTTAATTAAAGATGGTGTCAATGGTTATTTGTATCCCCCTGGAGATGCGATCGCTTTGAGCAAATTAATCGAAAAATTGATTGAAGATCCTTCTCTAGCTAAAACTTTGGGTCAACAGGGTTATGCTAATGCCAAACAAAATTTTTCTTTGGAAACTATCCTCGCTAGTTTTGAACAAGCTTTATCAGATTAAAATTTTTTATCTTAAGTAGCAAAATAGACAACTAATGAATATGGTTTTAAATGCGATCGCTTCCTCGAACAAGATTTATCAGGTTGCGATACTATTGCCTCGACTACTCACCAAAGCGATCGCCAAGCCGAAGTATACTCTACTTTGTCTGTGGGCATTCAAGCAACTATGGTGGGTAGATAGTCGGCTCAAAGATATGGCTTTAGAAGCTTTAAAAGTTCCTGCCGATCCACAACCAGTTAGTTTAAACTCAGAACTAACCAAAGAAATTAGGCAAAGGGCGATCGCGATCGCTTGGACAGCCAAAATTCATCCCCTTCGTCCTAAATGTTTACATCGTTCCTTAGTTTTGTATAAATGGTTACAAGAACAGGGAATTAATGCTCAACTGGAGATTGGCTGGGGCGAAAATATCGGTCATGCTTGGGTTACTTACGACGGCAAAGTGCTAAATGACCGCACAGATATTGCCAGTATTACTCCACGTTTAATGAAAGTCTAACTTTTAAAAAGGTTCATCGAGTAATCTTGGAAAAGAGCGATCGAGCAAGGCATTTCAATTGTTTGTGTAACCATAAGAACTTTGAAAATTATAGTAATCTCACTTTTTAGTTACTTACCTACAACCTATATTAAAAAGAGATTTCGACTAAGCTTCAGGAAAGTATTTTTATTTACTTATTCTACAATTACGCAGTGTAAGTAAGCCTGAAGGAGATATGAGCATTAAAATTACTACAAATCAATCTAAAACTTATAAAATATCCCAAAACCATCTGTATTCAGAAGTTGCTGATGAGGCAGTTATTCTCGACCTAGAATCGGGAGTCTATTATGGCCTTAATTCAGTTGGAGTTGATATTTGGCAGTGGCTGCAACAACCACAAACAGAAGAAAAATTACTAGATTTAGTCTTAGAAGAATATGAGGTAACTCCAGAACAAGCAGAGCAAGATCTTCAATCAATATTGAAAGAAATGCTGAAAGTGGGATTACTTGAAGTAAGCGAAGAAGAAATTCTCAATTAAATTACTTTAATTATGCAACACCTTAGTATTAACATTTTTTTATATGCATTATGAGCGGAATTTTTGGTGTTTATTATTTTGATGGTCAGTCAGCAAAGCCAGAAGTTTTACAACAGATGTCAGACACTCTAGCTCATCGTGGTTCAGATGGATCAGATATCTGGTATCAAGATAACCTGGGTTTGGGTCATCGTCTACTTTGGACTACTCCTGAATCATTACTGGAAAAGCAACCATTAGCTGATGATTATGGAAACTGCGTAATTACTGCTGATGCCAGAATTGACAACCGCGACGAGCTTATCTCTCGTTTAGATTTAAAAGGTTTAGATGCTGGAAAACTCACCGATGTTGAGATTATATTGGAAGCCTATCATAAGTGGGGAGAGAAATGTCCCCAAGAACTACTAGGTGATTTTGCTTTTGTTATATGGGATGGACGCAAACAGCAACTTTTTTGCGCTAGAGATCATTTTGGAATTAAACCTTTTTGCTATTACCATCAACCAAATAGGGCTTTTTATTTTTGCTTCTGAAATCAAAGCCATAATTAGATTACCCCATGTTCCTTTAAAACTCAACGAAATTAGAATCGGAGATTATTTAACTTCTACTTTAGAGGATCGAAGCATCACCTCATATCAAGATATTTGGCGGCTTCCTGCTGCACATACTCTAACTATCAACAGACAAGGAACACTTACCCTACATCGCTATTGGGAACTTGGTATTAGGGAGGAAATAAAACTGAATTCTAATCAAGAGTACGCTGAAGCATTTCTAGAGATATTTACTGAAGCGGTTAGATGTCGTTTGCGAAGTGCTTATCCTATCGGTTCTCATCTCAGTGGTGGTTTAGATTCTTCTTCGGTTACTTGTATCGCCAGAAATTTATTGAAGAAGCAAAACAAGCAACTCCATACTTTTTCTAACATTTATGATGCAGTTCCAGAATGTAACGAACGTAATTATATTGAAACAGTGATTGCTCAAGGAGACGTTATCCCCCATTTTGTGCATCCCGACCAAACAGGACCTTTAACCGAATGGCAAGAGTTTTTTAAATATTCTGACGAATCAGCTATTGGTAATTGCTATCTAGTTTGGGGATTAAACCGCGCTACCAAAGAAGCTGGGGTACGTATTAGTTTAAATGGTTTTGATGGCGATAGCACCGTTTCCCATGGAGTTTACTATTTAAACGAATTAGCTAGAGCAGGAAAATGGAAAGCCTTTTTAGCCGAAGGAACAGCCTTAGCTAAAAACTTTAATGAGTCATCTACTAAGCTTTTACGTCATTATGGATTGTCTATTCTAAAAGAACTAGCACGAAAAGGAAAATGGTTGGCTTTTTGGCAAGCTGTTAATCAAATTAGTGAAGCTATTGAAATTCCCCATCGCCAACTTTGGCTTAACTATGGGTTCAAAGCAATAGTTTCCGATGGAATTAAAAAGAAGTTGCGTTATTTCAATCGACCTAAACGCACTCCATCTAATCCTTTTCCTTTAGTCAGTCCTGATTTTGCTCAACGTATTGGATTGAGCAAGCGCGTACAATCTTTTGATTGTTCTAAAGATCCACCATTGACACAAAAAGAACATCATTGGCGCGAATTAACTTCAGGATTATTTTCGATTCCTTTAGAGGGATTAGATACTTATGCTGCTGCTTTTGGAATTGAATCTCGTCATCCTTTTATGGATAAAAGATTGATTGAATTCTGTTTGGCTTTACCAGCAGAACAAAAATTAAACCAAGGTTGGTCGAGGATGATTTTACGCAGGGCTATGAATGGTATTCTTCCCACTGAAATTCAATGGCGAGGGGATAAAACTGATATAACTCCAGGAATGATTAAAGGTTTGTTGGAGTATGACCAGGAAATTTTAAAAGAAGCAATGGTAATTCAATCAAAAAATATTGCTGAATTTGTTAATATTTCTAGTTTAAAAACAGTTTATCAAAATTCACTTAATCAAGGAAAAATTACAGAAAATGACATTACTAAAATTTGGAGTAGTGTTTCTTTATCTTTATGGCTAAATAATATGTATTCATATTTTTTATACAAAAATATGAATAAAATAAGCATTTTAAAACAAATAATGATATATTGTAATTTCACCCTTTTATTTTATAAGGAGGATACGAGTGAAATCACAATATTCAATTCCAAAGCTAATAAATTACGGTAATGTTGAAACCATTACACAAGCAACAGGTAGCACGCCAACCAAGGATTCTATTATTTTTAACGGAGCTGCTCTAGGTGTCGAAACTGATGGTTCTAACGACATTAATCTTCCCTAAAAGATTAGCCTATTAATTTAGCAAAGATTATTTGAATTGACTGGAGCAGACTATTTTTTACTGCTCCTTTTTTTGAACAATTTTTACTCGATTTTTTGAATCAAGCTGATGTATTTTTCTACTGCTTATGGATTAGTTATAAATTCAGAAATATCTTTGATATCATCAATTTCTAGCTCTTGTAATCCAGATCTAATTGTGAGACTTGAAAATCTAAAAAACTATAAAATAAATAGTCCTAAACCAAAGTGTTTTTTGTTAGGTAACCTTCTAGGAGTAGGACGATTTTAATCAAAAATGGTCGAGAAATAATTGTCGATCCAGAAAAAGGTATAAAC
The DNA here is from genome assembly GCA_012034765.1 of Pleurocapsaceae cyanobacterium CSU_1_1. Taxonomy (GTDB): domain Bacteria; phylum Cyanobacteriota; class Cyanobacteriia; order Cyanobacteriales; family Xenococcaceae; genus Waterburya. Next base: position 24,401 of record JAAUOU010000022.1, read on the forward strand.
GAAGATGTGTTGCGCCCTTGTATTTTAGGTTCGGCAATGGTGGTGCTACTACAACAAAGAGGATTTTTGGTTTTACATGCTAGTTGTGTAGTAGTAGAAGATGAGGCAATTGCCTTTCTAGGTTACTCTGGTTCAGGCAAATCAACCATCGCTTCAGCATTTCATCGCGAAGGATACGGTATTTTGACCGAAGATGTAATGGCGATTGACACTAAGGTCGATCCTTATCTAGTTATTCCCTCTTTTCCGAGTATCAAATTAAGAGCGGATTCTGCTGAAGCTTTAGGGTACGATCAGGGAATTCTATCTCCTCTACATCCTTTAACTCAAAAGAAAGTACATCACTTAGACCATGGGTTTGTAAATAAATCCTATCCTCTGAAAAGGATCTATATCCTAGCCCAGGGCGATCGCAACGAAATAACTCCTCTTTCTCCTAAAACTGCTTTCATAGAATTAGTTCGTCATACCCGTGCAGTTCATACTTTAAAACATCAGGAATTAGAACAAGTTCATTTTCAACAGTGCGCTACCTTGGTCAATAATATACCTATCTTTAAATTAGAGCGCAAATTTGTACTATCAGAACTTCCAGGGTTAGTAAAGTCCATCAAAGAAGACCTCAAGCAAACGTGAACTTACTCTTTTGCCTCTTAAATTATGAAAGTCAGTCAAACTATTAGAAATAAACTTAAAGTTGCAATTCGCTTTCTACCTGCCTTGCGCTTAGTTTGGCAAAGCAGCCCTGGTTGGACAATTGCTCGGCTAGTTTTAGTCGTAGTTCAAGGATTGATACCTCTGGCGTTGATTTATCTAGCTAAACTAATTATCGATACAGTAACTATCAACCTCAAAGCCAGTAATCCTGAGCAAGTTTTCGCTCAAGTTTTACCCCTAATTATCCTGGCAGGAGTCGCTACAATTATCGATAGCTTCTGCCAATCCTTAAATGAGCTAGTAAATACCGCTCATGCTCAAAAAGTAACTGACTATATGCAGGGTATTATTCATGCCAAATCAATAGAGGCAGACCTAGAATACTATGAAAATGCCAAATATCACGACGCTCTCCAAAGAGCGCAGCAAGAAGCTCCCTATCGACCACCTCAAATATTAACTCGTTTGGCTCAGTTAGTGCAAAATTTCATCTCCTTAATCGCCATGGTGGGATTGTTAGTATCTCTGCATTGGGGGATTATTGGTGTTTTGTTGGTGGCAACTATTCCAGCCGTCTTTGTCCGAATGGAATATTCTCGGACTATGTATAGTTGGCAGCGTAAACGTACTCAACTAGAAAGGCAATCGATATATTTGGGGTGGATGTTAACCAACGAACAGTTTGCTAAGGAAGTTCGCCTCTTCAATTTAGGTAATTGGTTTAGTGATCAGTATGACAAAATTAGAAGCAAGCTTTACCAAGAAAAATTAGGAATTTCGATTAAACGTTCCACTACCTTTTTTTTAGCTCAAGCTTTTGCAGGCATTATTATCTTCATAGTTTTTGGTTTAATTATTTATCAAACTATTCAAGGAGTTTTATTACTCGGTGATTTAGTTCTCTATTATCAGGCTTTGCAACGGGGTCAGAATAACTTAAAAGCAACCTTAACTAGCGTATCTGGTCTTTATGAAGATAATTTGTTTCTGGCAAATCTTTATGAGTTTTTAGATTTAAAACCAAGAGTAGTTGAACCAGAATATCCAAAAGTTCTTCCTCTAATCCTGCAACAAGGGATCACATTTAATAATGTTAGTTTTCAATACACTGACTCTGCTCGTCAAGCTTTAAAAAATATTAATTTAACAATCAAGCCTGGCGAAACGATCGCCTTAGTAGGAGAAAATGGTTCTGGTAAGACAACTCTAATAAAATTGCTTTGCCGTCTGTACGATCCTACTAGCGGTAAGATCACTATTGATGGTGTAGATTTACGCTTATTCAAAATAGCCGACTTGCGTCATCAAATTAGCGTTATTTTTCAAGATTACGCTAAATACCATTTTTCCGCTGAAGAAAACATTCGTTTGGGGAATATTGAGATTGAGTCAAAAGATCCAAATATTCTTGCTGCTGCGATACGTTCTGGCGCTCATGATGTGATTACAAAATTGCCTCATGGTTATGACACTATTTTGGGCAAACTGTTTGATACTGGTGAAGAATTAAGCATTGGACAATGGCAAAAAGTCGCTCTTGCCAGAGCATTTTTACGAGACTCGAAAGTTATTGTTTTAGATGAACCTACGAGCGCGATGGATCCTAAAGCTGAATACGAAATTTTTAAAAAGTTTCGCGAGTTAATTAAAGATCAAGCTGCGGTATTAATTACCCATCGTTTGTCTACCGTCAAAATGGCAGACCGCATTTATGTGATGGATGGTGGACAAATTGTGGAAAGTGGTACTCATGATGAGTTGATCAAACTGCAAAAAAGCTATGCCCATTTATTTGAAACTCAAGCCCAAAATTATCGTTAATAAAAATAATGACCACGACTTTAACAAAAACTGATATTAATTCACCTTTAATAGTCAATAAACCAGAAATTCAACTACTTCTAAGTTGCGCTCGTACTCAAGTAGATGAGCGAACTCAAGTTAAAATTAAAAATTTAGTCGAACAAGAAATTGATTGGGATTATCTTATCTCAATAGCTAGACGACATGGATTAATTCCCTTATTGTTTTACAACCTCAATAAACTATGTCGTGAAGCCGTTCCTCAACCTATATTTTCAGATCTAGAGCAGTATTTTAAAATTCATACCAGACGCAGTTTAATGTTAACCAATGAATTATTACAAATATTAGATATATTTAAAGCCAATAATATCCAAGCTATTCCTTTTAAAGGTCCTACGCTAGCAATTTCTGCCTATAAAAGTTTGGCTCTCAGACAGTTTTGCGATCTAGATATATTGATTGATAAAAAAGATACAATGCATTGTCTAGAATTACTGACTTCAATTGGTTATTCTGTACCAAAGTTTATAGATGAAATAGAACAAAAACCATACATTAAAAAATCATTTATTTTTAGAATCAGATACCTGTCAAAAAGGATACGATCTTATTCACGAAATCAAGAATATTGCTATTGATTTACAGTGGTCATTAACTGAAAAACGTAAGTCAAAATACTTTCCAATTGATTTATATAACTTAAAAAATAATCTAACTTATATAAATATTGGAGGAAGAAAAATATCTCAATTATCTAACGAAGACATGTTTTTATTTCTTTGTTTTCATGGTTCTAAACATTGTTGGCAATCTTTGAGATGGATTTGTGATGTTGCTGAATTTATACAAGCTCATCCTAATCTCGATTGGCAAAAAATTGAGACGCAAGCTACAGAACTAAAATCTCAAACAATGTTGTGGCTGACTCTTTTTTTAGTTTCAGATTTATTAGCAACGCCTTTACCCAATGATTTATTATTAAAGATGCAAACTAAGCATCGAGCTTATCTTCTAGCACAAAAAGTTTATGAACTAATTTTTAGCAGAAATTTTACTCAGGGGGAAGATTATCTATTTATATTTAGGATTACAGATAGTTGGCAAGGCAAATATCTGTTTGTGACAAGTTTATTATTTACTCCTACAGGAAAAGAGTGGAAATTTTTTAAATTGCCAAATTCTCTTACTTTTTTATATTACTTTATTCGACCTTTCCGATTAATAAAAGAATATTTGGGAGCATCTCATTTTTCAGTTAAGTAAAATACTTAAAGCAACCGTTATCGAGTTGAATGTTAGATGTAAGTTCTGTGGATCAGCGATCGCGAACCACTTCAAAAACTTCTAAAAGTAAACACTATTTTCTATTTCCTGTCAACCAATATTTTATGTTCGAAGCTATGGCTGCTTGACTGATTGTTAACTCGGTGCCGTTATGAGTATGATATATTGATTAAGATTCGTGAATTATGTATAACTTGTCAACTTAATGTTGTTTGGTAATTAAGAGATCTAAACTATGACTACAGAAGGATGTTTAAGAGTAGGGCAAGAAGCGCCCGAATTTATGGCTACGGCTGTTTTCGACCAGGAATTTAAGACTGTTAAGCTATCTGACTATCGTGGTCAGTATGTGGTCTTGTTTTTCTATCCTTAGACTTTACCTTTGTTTGTCCTACAGAAATTATTGCGTTTAGCGATCGCCATGGGGATTTTAAGTCCCTTAACACTGAAATTTTAGGCGTGTCTGTAGACAGCGAATTTTCTCACCTAGCTTGGATTCAGACTGAGCGCAAAGCAGGGGGAATTGGCGATATTGATTATCCTCTAGTTTCTGATATTAAAAAGGAAATTAGCACTGCTTACAATGTGCTTGATCCTGAAGCAGGAGTGGCACTACGAGGACTATTTATTATCGATAAAGAGGGTATTATCCAACATGCTACGATTAACAATCTCTCCTTTGGTCGCAGCGTAGAGGAAACTCTACGGACTTTAAAAGCGATCCAGCACGTACAGAATAATCCTGATGAGGTTTGTCCAGCAGGGTGGCAAGAAGGAGATCAGACGATGAATCCCGATCCAGTCAAGTCTAAAGTTTACTTTTCTTCCGTCGGTTAATAATCAATCAGACGATTAGATCTGGGCAAAAAAAGGGGCAACTGCCCCTTTTTTTTATTGATTAGTTTGATTATTTTCTTGAGCTTTTTTAGTTAAACAATCATGAGTTCTTAGAGTAGCAGCCGCAGCATAGTTTCTTTCCGCTGGAGCATCAGGCTTGAATGAATCTCCTATTTCTTTATAAGGTGAAGCTACACCACAGTAGGCTGACATAGTAGAAATGTTTGCTGCACCCCAATGATTGGCAGTATCAGTAAATTTGATTGGCTCTTGATTAGTTGCTAACTCTGGCTTCTTACCCTGGAGAGTATTGGCATACTTGGCAAGATTTTGGAGGACGACGACTAATTCTGCTCTCGTGACAGGATTGCCAGGTTTAAACGAGCCATCGGGATAACCTTTAACAATATCGTTCTCTTTTGCCCATTGAATTTTGTTGGCACTCCAGCGACTAGAATCCACGTCGGGATAAGGTTGAGTCGCCACTACAGGAGCTTTTAGAGCCAAACCGTCAATGGTTTCTAACGACCCAAAAGCCATGGAAACTAGTTGTTCTCTGGTTAAAGATTCTGTCGGACGGAAAGTTTGATCTTTAAAGCCTGCAATAAACCCTAGGGCAACTGCGTTCTCGATATCCGTCTTATAAATATCTCTGGCAATGTCGCTAAATTTAGAACTACCAGTAGCGCCAGGTACATTTTCTGGAGCATCTCCCGCAGCAGCGATCGCTGTTGAATCTCCACTCAAGAAATAGTGACCCAAGGTTTTGCCTTGATAAGCTTTTTTGGTAAACTTCCAGCCTGGATTCAGGTTGATTTTGACATATTCCCCAGGTGCGGGTTTACCATTAGTTTGACCGACCACTAAATCGGCACCGTCTTGATTGTTGGTAGCAATTAGCTGAAGTTGATCCCCTTTAGTAATCACATCAAGCCGATAATCCAAACTAGTATCTTGACCGTCAAGACGTACTGAATAACCGTTACTATCTGTCGAACGATTACAGCTTCCCGTAAAATCGAACTTAGTCCAGAGAGGATCGATAATGGTTGGGTTAGAACCTTTTTCCGCGTAGCACTGTTGCTTACCAGGAATTTGCTCGATTACGTTTAAATTGTAGCCAATTGCACCAGCAGGAACAGCGATCGCCTCTACCTTGTCTTCTGCTACAGGTGCTTCAGTATACTGAGCCACGGCGGGTACTGATAGCAGCGAAGTAGTTAAAATGATCGCTCCCGTAAAAATTGCCGCTAACTTCAACTTTTTTGGTAATTTCATAGTATCTTTGGTGTGCTTGTCGTATCGATATGATTAAAGCTCAAAATTACGCTTTCGTCCCGATTAATTAGGAATTATTTGTATTGACGCATACTAAAATACGGCTGATATATTTTGATTTCATTCGAATTAGCTGATTTTGTCTTCAGCTTTTAGCTTCTAAAACCGCCATCACAATTGAACTGGCGACGATTGGTGCAGTAATAGCACGCAGAATACGGTTGCCTAAAGATACGGGTTGGAAACCTAGAGCGATCGCCTTGGCTATTTCTGTTTCTGTCCAGCCTCCTTCGCAGCCTGTGGCGATGAGAATTTCTGACTGGATTTGCTGCTGTAAGCTATGCCAAAGAGTTGGGATATCTCCCCGTGCCAGGCAGATATATTTATTCTGAGTTGTTTCAACTTGCTCAATTGCCGCAATATATTTGATTGGTTCAACTATCTTGGGGACAATTTGCCTTTCCGACTGTTCTGCTGCTTCGGTAGCAATTTTGCGCCAACGTTGAACTTTATTGGAGTTAGGTTTGAGCAGAGTGCGATCGCTAATTACAGGGATAAAATTACTTACTCCTATTTCCGTACAGCAACGAATCACCTGTTCGTACCCGCTAGCTTTGGGCAAAGCCGTCATCAAACTTAAACAAATCGGCAACTCTGTTTTAATGGCAACTGATTGAATAATCTGTGCCGAACGATCTCTAATTTCGGCTACCCAAGCATTACCGATCCCGTCTAATGCTAAAAAGCGATCCCCATTGCCCAAGCGTAATACCCGCAAAAGATAATGTAATTGCTGAGTATCTAAAATAATTTGCTCTTGCTGTATTTGTGCAGATTTAATTACCAAACGATAAGTCATACTAATCGCTTTTCGGTAAATATTTGCTAACTAGCTGAGATACTTGCTGGGGTTGCACCCGAGTATAAGAATTTCTGACTGGCATAATCAGACAAGGAGCTTGCTTACACTGCTTCATACAGCCAGTAGTCTTGATTTCTACTTGCTCGGTTAGACCTTTGGTTTTTAGTTCAGTCTGTAATATTTTGCAAATTGCCTGACCGCCTTTTTTGCCACAGCTTGAGCCTTGACAGACTAATATCTTGGTTTTTGATCTATTAGCTGCGATCGCTGTTTGATTAGATGATTGTTCTGAAAGTAATTCCACTCTGTAGGCTTTATACTCAACCTGTTCTTGATGCAATTTATATTTTCGCATCCCCGTTACTTTTAGGAGACAGCCAGGTTGGAGATGTTCGCCTAAGTGATTTTTTGGTGATTTGGCTACGGCTATCAAATAGTCTGCTTCTGGAGTGGACAAAGAGAGATACTTAATACGACCTTTGGAACTAATTACAAAATCTGCTAATCTGCCAACAATAGTGAATTCGGAAACAAAAGGCTGTAATGCAACCATCATCTAAATCTCGTTGAAACTAAATTTATTCTAATTGATTTTGATTATCAAAAAAAGTCATCAAGCCAATCAATTAATTCACTACGAGATGCGGTTGATTGTTAGACTGCATAACCAAGCAGTGCGATCGCACTGGGATTGTCTAGCTGCATTTTTTCTGCTTATTGATAATAAAAGTATTTAAAAAAATCAACCTGACCGCAATATAAATGAACGATACTAGCTTGTAACACTTAACTGATAACATTTTCAGAGATTTCAAGCGCTTTGTATCAATCTCGGTAAAACTATTTAATAACTTTTTGATTCGCAATAAGATATTCGTGTTAAGTTAATATTATCAATAACAAGAATTTAATGAGAGAGCAAGAATTATGTCTACTACCACAGGTTTATTACGTCCTTTTGGTCACGTAGAAGACAATCCAGTATTGCTAGATAAAAGCGTCACTACGCCAGTATGCGAAGGTTTTAACGCAGTGCTATCAAGCTTCCAAGGTTTATACTTGCAATATCAAAAACATCATTTCGTAGTTGAAGGCTCTGAATATTATTCACTGCATGAGTTTTTTGCTGAAAGCTATGAAGAAGTCCAAGGACATGTTCATGAAATAGGCGAACGTCAAAATGGCTTGGGTGGTATTCCTGCTGCAAGTTTTAGCAAATTAGCGGAACTATGTTGCTTTGAGCAAGAAGAAGATGGTGTGTTTGGCGAGCGTCAAATGGTAGAACACGATCTCGCAGCAGAACAAGAAATTATCAAACTACTGCGCCAACAAGCATCACAAGCCGAAAGTTTAGGCGATCGCGCTACTCGCTACCTGTATGAACAGATTTTACTTAAAACTGAAGAAAGAGCTTATCACTTACAGCACTTCTTAGTCCACGATAGTTTGACACTGGCTTTTGTTGGCAATGGTGTTAATGGTTCTAATTAGCAATAAGGATAGCAAGTCTCGTAAAAGTGCGATCGGTTTAAAAAAACCCAGTTTTTTTTTGGAGGGGCTAAATACTTTACACTCTAGATCGTTAGGATAAAAGGCTTAAAGCTTACGGCTTTGTGATCAAATCACCTGGTCGTAACTGACTCCAAAGTCGACCCTGTTCAAGTTGAGCAGCCAGGGCAATAATTGTCGCCTCAGAATTTGGTTGACCGATTAACTGAACTCCTAACGGTACTCCCTGGAGATCAAACCCCATCGGAATATTAATTACGGGTTGTCCTGTAACGTTAAACGGAGGACAGGGGAGTATCCAGTTAACAATCTTTTGAAAGGTTGCTTCGGGACTGAGATCTTGCCACTCGCCAATTTTAATAGCAGGGTGCATATAGGTTGGCGCAACCAAAACATCGAACTGGGCAAATAGACTTACTAGCTGTCGGGCAAACAACTGCATCTGAGTTACCGCCTGGGAGTATTCTCCTGCCGTACCAGACTGGGATAATACCCATTGATTCATCGGACTTAGCACCTCAGCAGGAATTCCTGAAGCAGCTACCGCACTTGACCAGACGATTTTAAAAGGTTCAATCAAGGGGGTTAGGTCGAGCGCCTGGGGAATAGCAGTGTGACCCATGCTTTCTAACTGCTGTACTGTCTGAATAACGGCTTGCTGGCATTCGGGGGAGGGTTCTCCTACAGGCAAAAGAGACGTTGTATAACCTACTTTTAACGTAGGTAAAGACTGTTGAGTATTTCTAAGAAAGCTAACTTCGGGTTTTTCTAGCCAATAAGGATCACCCGTTATATAGCCAGTTGCTAGATCTAAAAAAGCAGCAGCATCGGCTACGGTACGAGTGACAACGCCCTGAGTTCCTAAGCCACTCAAGCGATCGCCCACAGGCGCAAAAGAAATTCTCCCCCGACTTGGTTTAATTCCCACCAGACCACAGCAAGCAGCAGGACCGCGAATTGAACCACCCGCATCTCCTCCTAAAGCGATCGCACAAAAACCCGCAGCCACAGCAGCCGATGAGCCACCGCTAGAACCACCAGGAGTATAGTCTAAGTTCCAAGGATTACGAGTTGGCGCAAACCCTTCTGGTTCGGTGTAGGGAAAAGAACCTAGTTGAGATGTTGCCGTTTTTCCTAAGATAATAAACCCTGCCTGTTTAATCTTGCTGACTACGCCATCATCGTAGGTAGCAACTTGATCTTTGAGGGCAACAATGCCGTAGCTTATAGGCATACCCGCGACGGACTTGAGATCTTTAATAGCGATCGGCACGCCAAAAAAAGGCGGAAGATAGCTAGTATCTAAAGTTTGCTCTAGCTGGGCGCTTTTTGACTTCGCATCGGCGATCGCACTTTCTTGAGCAACATAATTAAAACTGCCCACCTGGGAATCGTATTTAGCAATGCGGTCTAAATACATTTCGGTCAACTCCAGAGGAGTCACCTGGCGCTCTTTAATTAACTTGGCCTGTTTTAAGGCTGAGGTAAAAGCTAGATCAGAGGCATTTAAAGACATAAAGTAGTAAACAGGATTTTATATTGCAGTCAACTGAATAGTGATTCTACTATTTTTTCAGCCGAGTCCCTGTCAATTAGATAGCGATCTATTAAATTCTCTCTAACCAATTCTAGTTTCTTTCACCAATTCATAGAACAACATCCTAGTCAGCTTAAACAAAATTCTGGTGATCGCGTCTTTACCCTTAACTGAGGTTCTTAACACAGCATAGCGATCGCTTAATTCTTTCCTTAATTCATGGCGCTTAATTTTTCTAGTCACAGTACAGCACGCCCGCATATACAGATGACTTCTAATAATGCTGTTGCCGTGAAATTTACGGCTAGATTTATCCCCAGTCTCGGTAATGCGATGTTCTAGATCGATAATTGTCTTAGCATGAGCGCGAGTAAAATCTGTAATAAAATCGAATTGGGTAATTCTATACCTAAACTTGAAACGGTTGTTGCTATGTCTCGCGAATTGAAAAAATCACTCAAGGTAATGGTCAAAGCATTGGGTATAGATGTATCGAACATCCCCAACGATTAAAAGTAGCCAGCCAAGGACTTAAATCATGGCTGGCTAAAAGTAACATATTCTTAGTCAAATACTAACAATGAATTGGAACAAAAAACATGACAAATTCGCTCTAGCGTACAATTTGAGAGAATCACAGGGATACGTTTTACGCGATATTTTGCGTAAAGCAAAGCCAAATGAACCAACAGAAATCGAGATTGATTTACGCTTAACCAATCGTTGGATAGGTAAAGTCAGAGGTTCGGGTGAATATCATCGTAAGACGATCACCAACGCGATCGCCGCGCTCGACGAGAAAACTCAAGGCATGATTACTATCCTCAAAAGATATAATCCCTGGGTTTATAAAATCCTGGTCAGACCGCTATATTTATCAACCGCGCGTAAGCTGATATTCCCCTGTTGGCTATTGCTCTTGAATAAATAACCAGATTGTTCACACGTATAAGCTTTAAGATAAAACTTCAAGTCTGGATGAACTGCCACTTGTCGAGTAGCAGCTAATCCGTGCTTTGTGCTTTTTCTGGTATTTGCTGCAAAAGTAATTGTATCGAGAACTTGACCATATGTAACTCAGATCTGTAGCGCTCCTGGTTGTCCGCCACCAGAGTATCAAGTTATCTGCGATTGCGACAACAATAATTGTGAATCTTGCCCTGACGGTACTTGCGCGGTGGAGTGTGACGGACAAATTTGCTGTTATGACACCGCAACGGGTAAAGCAATAAAAACAATAGAGATGGCTAACTACTGCGGGGGACAATCATGACTTGTCCCGATCTTTGTACCGCGCTTTTGTGGGCAACACAATTGCCAGCACGCGACCACAGACAAGGATTGACGATCAAGATTATGTCAAAACTGTATCGCTGGCGTTTTGGTGTAAGCGTAACTTTATCTCCCGCGATACTGGCTACAAGTTAATCAAACTTAAATATTTGATTGCCTATCGCCGTCACGGCTATTACTGGGTATGCGCCAATCCTTTGTGTTTGCCACAACTGTTAGAGTTTTTAGGCGTTGACTCACTTTTGTTTGATGTGGAGCAATAATTTAGGACTGGTGGTGAACCCTTAAGGGTTCACCACCGATTTCTCAGCTGAATAAAAAGATTCAAAGTTAGTTTAGGCATACGTTTCAAATAAATAAATTATTATGCCTAAAACAGTTGTTCCCGTGCGCTTTATAGCGGATCAGGGTACGGGTTATCTGATGGATATGGGGACTGAAATATCTGCCAACGGTCGCTTTGTCCTGCCTCCTGATGTGCCTGAAACCGAAATTTCCACAATACTTACTAACATTGGCGCTCAACCTCTTTCTGCTCTCGGCGATCTCGTTCCCTGTAACGATGCGCAAACGGGAGAGTTGAGAAAGCTCGTGTTTTTGCGCGCTAACGGTGGCTCGATGAGCGTGCCTGTTTATAGTCGCGCCGATCTGTTGCGATCGCATCTTGGCAATCGACCAATATATATCAATTCTTGGTATCGTCCCCCAAGCATTAATAAAAGCGTTGGTGGTAAACAGTATTCACGTCATCAGTTTGGTGATGCGGTCGATTTGCGCTCTGATTATTATTCGCCTCAGCAAATAGAAAAATTGTTTGAAGTCAATCACAATGGCGGATTTCATGCCTATGCGGTCTATATGCTTTGTGGATTGTATGCCTTTAAACGCAAAGTTAATACAGTCGGCTTTCTTGTGGGAAGCTTCCCACAAGAAACGCGACGTAATCATTGGTGGCAATTCGCCACGAGTCTACAAGAATACCATTTAACCGAGCATGTCATTTTGATGACGCAATTGCTGACTGGATATAAACCAACTGGATTGGTGGGATATGGTTTTCTAGAATTGAGCTTCACTTTGTTTATAACCTAATGGTTTTAGTGCCGATGTTAATGGCGCTTAGATTATTTAACTCTCGTGGGGTTTCAATCTAAATCAAACCGCCAAAAACCGCTGAATAACTTCTCGGCTCAGTTCTTTTGTACTGCCAGATGCCACAATACCGCCTTTTTGCATCGCATAATATTTATCTGCTTGACGGACAAAGTGGAGGTGCTGCTCGACTAATAAGACAGAAATACCAGTAGCAGCAATAATCCGTTTAACCGCTGCCTCAATTTCTAGAATGATCGATGGCTGTATGCCTTCGGTGGGTTCATCCAACACCAATAAACGAGGTTTGCCCATCAACGCACGAGCGATCGCTAGCTGCTGCTGTTGTCCCCCACTCAAATCTCCTCCCATGCGGGACAACATAGTTTTCAAGACAGGAAATAGCTCAAATATCTCTTCAGGAATAGATTCATTGCCTTTCCTGCCTTCAGGTTTAGCCTCCAAACCTAACAAAAGATTATCTTTAACCGATACCCGAGGAATAATTTCTCTTCCTTGAGGTACATAGCCTATACCCAACTTGGCTCGACGATCTGGGGTTAATTTAGTTATGGATCGTGGTGAAGCCATGCCGTCAGGCTGATCGCCAAGGACTATATTACCAGTGCGGGGTGACAACAAACCCATAATAGTTTTCAGTAGAGTCGTCTTGCCAACACCATTACGCCCAATTAAACATACCATTTGCCCAAAAGGCACATTCAGATCCACATTACGCAAAATATGACTTTCGCCATAATAAACGTTTAAATCTGATATTCCCAACATTAAATCTGTAGCTTGCACTGTAGCTTGCGTCATTTTTCTCTTAGTAAATTATTTTATTAATGAACTGCATCATATTCTGCTTGGTTCAATCTTTTAACTATGTTTATATTTAGATCGCAAATTCAATGCTCAATGTTCAATGTTCAATGTTCAATGTTCAATGTTCAATGTTCAATGTTCAATGCTCAATGTTTTCTGGTGCTTCTCCCAAATAAACCTCAATCACCCTAGGATCGTTTTGTACCTCGTCCATTTTTCCTTCACATAGCAATGCACCCTGATGCAATACTGTCACTTTATCATTAGCAATTTGACGGACAAATTCCATATCGTGTTCGATCGCAATAATGGAATGACTTTCGGCTAAAGAAAGTAACAGCGCGCCGACGTTTTCGGTTTCTTCATCTGTTAATCCTGCTGCGGGTTCATCTACTAACAATAAGTCTGGAGATTGTGCAACTAACATGCCGATTTCTAGCCGTTGCTTTTCCCCGTGAGATAACAAATTTGCTAAAAGATTAGCTCGTTTATCTAAACCAATTGTTTCTAACAAACCTGCCACAGTTCTTTGCTCGCTATGATCAGACTGACCAAATAAAGTTGGTAAAACGTTTTTTTTGCGGTTACAAACTAAGTCTAAATTTTCTTTGGCGGTTAAATTTAAGTATACTCTAGGGGTTTGAAATTTACGACCAATACCCATCCGAGATATTTTATATTCTGGTATTTTTTTGAGATCTTTGCCCTTAAAAAGCACTCTCCCCTTAGTTGGCTGCACTTTACCTGTAATTACATCCAAAAAAGTGGTTTTGCCTGCACCATTTGGTCCAATAATAACCCTAAGTTCTCCTGAATCGAGACTAAAATTTAAGTTGTTAAGTGCCTTAAAGCCACCAAAACTAACGGTTAAATTCTCAATTTCTAATATCTTGCTCATCCTCTAATATCCATCTCCAAAGCCTCTTAACTTATGCTTGTGCTACTCTCACTGCTTGTTACCTCCTACCGCCTATCTCATCTCTCTCCTGCTGCACTTCAGGATCTTCTACCAAGCTAGGATAAGTAACCAAAGGCTGATCTCGTCTGATAAGCGATCGCAATTTAGGACTACCATAGTCTTTAAACCAACCGACAATGCCATCGGGTAGTACTGTCACTACAGTTAGGAATAATGCACCTTGAAAAAACAACCATATTTCAGGAAAACTCTCACTTAAAGATGTTTGGGCTAGGCGAACTAACATAGTACCCAGGATTGCTCCAATCAAAGTACCTCTGCCTCCCACTGCAACCCAAATTACCATCTCAATCGAAAATGCCACCTGCATAATACTGGGGTTAATAATCCCTGTTTGTACAGTATATAATGCCCCTGCAATACCAGCGATCGCACCTGAAATACCAAAGACCAAAACCTTGTAGCCTGTAGGGTTATAGCCTGAAAATCTCACTCTAGTTTCATCATCTCGAATTGCCATCAGCAACCTGCCAAAACGTCCGCTAGTTAACCAACGACAAAGCAGATACACCAAACCCAGCAAGATAACAGTAGTAACATAAAAACCTCGTTGAGCATTCGGTGAACTAGCCAAGACTCCAAAAATCTTTTCCGTATCAGTTTTTAGACCATTTGTACCATTGATTAATTCTTGCTGACCATTAAAAAAGTTATAAAAAACTAATAAAGCAGCCTGGGTTAAAATGGAAAAATAAACTCCTTTAATACGATTACGAAATACTAAATAACCAATTAATCCTGCCACAATTCCAGGAATAATAATTAGTGCCAAAATTGTCACAGGAAAAGAATAAAAAGGCTGCCAAATCCAGGGTAACTTTTCAACTCCATAAAGTGTGAAAAACTCTGGTATTTTACCTTCAGGTATTTGTAAATTGAGGTGCATCGCCAAAGCATAGCCACCCAGAGCAAAAAAGATGCCATGACCTAAGCTTAGTAGACCTGTATACCCCCAAATCAGATCGATGCCCAAAGCAACAATTGCCAGAGACAAAAATCGTCCTACTAAACGTAATCTAAAAGCAGGTATAACTACAGGTAAAATCACCGCCAAGATAATAAATAAGGCAATAATTACACTAGTTTCGATAACTTTATTTTTGCGTTTTCTCTTCTTAGTTTGAATACCAGTTTCACTGTTCATTACTAATTACTCATATCAATTTACTAAAGCTCTGCTGTTCTGCCTTTTTGAGGAAATAATCCCGCAGGTTTTATTTGTAAGAAAATAATAATTAAGGCAAACACCATCACCTTAGCCATGCTGCTAGAGGCAAAAAAGAAAAAGAAATCGAGGAGTGATTGAGGAGCTTTAAGATTAGTCAACACCAATGCTAAAGTTCCCGAACCAATCAGATAACTTAAAATCCCAATTCCCATCGCTGCGAGGATAGCGCCTAGTAAATTGCCCACTCCACCGACAACTACAACCATAAAGGTATCAATAATGTAATTTTGCCCTGTATTTGGTCCAACTGAACCGAGTAAACTAACGGCGCATCCAGCAATCCCGGCTAATCCTGAACCCAAAGCAAAAGTTAGAGCATCCACTTTGGCAGTAGGTATACCCAAACAAGAACTCATTGTACGGTTTTGAGTAACAGAACGAATTTTTAAGCCCCAGGTAGAACGCTGTAAAAACCAGTACACACCCAGCAAACAAAGCAGCGTTAAACCGATAATAAACAAGCGTGCATAAGGAATTTGAAACCCTAAAGCATCTGTACCTCCCCTCAGCCAGGCAGGGGCAGTGACATCAACGTTTCTAGAACTAAACCACGGAGTAGATAGGGCAGAATTTTTACTGAGTAAAAAGTAAAATGCGATCGCAATTGCTGCACCCAAAGGTAATAATAAGGCAATAGCTTTAGTTTTAACTCTCTGCCAATCGGTTCGGCTTTTGACTAACTGCATACCACCAAAAAACAAAAGGCAGAAAATACCCAGAGAGATTACTAATAACCAGCTAACACTCCGCACAAACTGCTGCAAAATCAAACTAACTCCCCAAGTAGCCAGAAGCGTTTCTAATGGTCGCCCGTAGAGAAAGCGAATTGCTCCCCTTTCTAAAATTATGCCTACAGCAGCGGATACAACAAAAGCGACAGGAATCGCCACAATAATATAAAAATCAAACCAAGGATCCCCAAAAAGTTTAAAAATATTTTGAACCACAAAAGTACTGTATGCACCTAGCATGATCAATTCTCCATGAGCTAGGTTAATTACTCCCATCAGTCCAAAAATAATTGCTAAACCCAGGGCAGCAATTAATAATACTGAACCAATACTGATACCGTTAAACAAGCCTTCTAGTAATGTAGACACATTCTCTCTCTATTTTCTGCTGTTTTTTTCTGTATTTTATTTTATTGAGTGAGGAGTAATATTTGTTTGATTAAATAACTTGTAACCAAATTTAGATTTATTCTCTTCTGTTTTCTGTATCTAATGATGCAAGGGAAAAAAATTTTAAACCTAATCAAAATCAAATATTTACTGGTTTTAACAGTTGGCACAATAAAGCCGAGCAAATAAATATTACCAAATTATCTTTGGCACTCTCAAGAACTTGTTAATTGTCAATTGCCAACTCTTTATTAAAGGCTTAAACAAAATTAATCCCACACTTGACTTACTCTTTTCACCCAGCTATGCGGTGTTTACATCCCTTAGTTTGATGCAAGCCCTTTTTCCTAAAGCCCTAAAGGACGACATGTAGTTATTCCTTTAGGGTTTCCAGATCTCAACTAAGATAAATTTTGTACGACCACTTAGTAGTTAAGCTTCTTTATGCTTTGTACTTGCCACCCTTATTAGGATCGGTCCAGTCACAGGCAAAGCCTTTAGTCTCTTGAACAAACTGATTCCAAGGAATAGGCTTAAGAGGACCTTCTGTTGACCAGACAATATCAAACAGTCCATCATCACGAACTTCTCCTACACGCACTGTTTTAGAAATATGATGATTAGGCTGCATTGTCACCTTTCCTTCTGGCGCATCAAATTCTTGCCCCACTGCTGCTTTGCGGATGGCTTCCATATCTAAGCTGCCCGCTTTTTCGACGGCTTGTTTCCAAAGATAGACCATAATATATGCAGCCTCCATCGGATCGCTGGTTACTCGATCATCTCCATATTTGGCTTTGAAAGCAGCAACAAATTTTTGGTTGGCGGGACTTTCTACGGTTTGATAATAATTCCAGGAAGCATAGTGTCCTTGAAGATATTCAGGACCAATCTGTTTTACTTCTTCCTCGGCTACACTGACAGACATGACAGGATACTTGTCAGGAGTCAATCCTGCCCCCTGCAATTGTTTAAACAAGGAAACATTACTGTCACCATTTAGGCTGTTAAAGATTACACCACCATCAGGTAACGCAGCTTTAATTTTGGCAATAATGGGGGTCACTTCCGTATCTCCCAGAGGGAGATAATCTTCTCCAGCAACAGTACCACCTTTAGCCTTCAATTGCTCTTTGATAATTGTATTAGCTGTGCGGGGAAAAACGTAATCTGAACCAACTAAGAAAAAATTCTTGCCTTTATTTTTTAATAACCAATCTACTGCGGGTTCAATTTGTTGGTTAGGTGTCGCACCTGTATAAAAAACATTTTTAGAGCATTCTTGTCCCTCATACTGAACGGGATACCATAACATATGGTTTTTAGACTCAAATACTGGCAACACAGCCTTACGACTGGCAGATGTCCAACAGCCAAATACCGTAGCTACTTTATCTTGATCGATTAATTTAGCTGCTTTTTCAGCAAAGGTAGGCCAGTCTGAAGCACCATCTTCCTGAATTGGTACAATTTGCTTACCTAATACTCCGCCTGCTGCATTAATTTCATCAATTGCCAACATCTCAGCATCAACTACGGTGGTTTCACTAATCGCCATTGTGCCACTAAGAGAGTGGAGAATACCTACTTTGATTCCATCTCCATCAGCAGCAGTGGTTTCCGTACTACCACTATCAGGTTTAGCAGCCTGGTCGCCACTTGCTCTATCACCACCGCCACTAGCACAACCTTTTAAAAGTAAGCTGGCTACAACTCCTGTAGAACCATAGAGTAAAATTTGCGTCTTCCCAAGTTTGACATAATCTTCTTTAATTTGTTAATTTTTTATAAGTGACCGTAACTTACCTGATAATTCAAAATATTTCTGCTTGAAAAGAGATTGTACTCTGCAATACAAAAAAAAAAGCAAGCAAATATACAAAATAAAAGTCCATTTTACTCATCTAGCTTCGGCTAGATTGCACTATAGAGCATATATGGCATGTAATTAAGTTGAACTGCTCGAAAACTTTTGAATTTCATATTATGAAGCGATATTAAGCAAAAGTTAAAGAAAATAATAGACTTGTTATCAAAATTTAGTCAATTAAAAATTGTACTAGTACTAATACTAAGTCTACTAAATCTGCGGAGAACGATGATGACAACAGCAGCAAGAATAAGCTTTGTTGATGCGGACTAGTATTACCTAGCCAGATAAACGCTTAGAAATATCACCCCATTCAGTCGCGATCAATGTCACAATTAAAACTCCATAAAAATTAGCTGTACCAATTACTCACGCACTAGCTAATATGAAATACTTAACTTTAGAACCATGCAACAAATATTGAGTATTCTTAGTTTAATTCCTGGTTATTTAATTTTTTTAGCAATTGTTCTGGTAATTTTGCCCACCATTGTAGCTATTCTGCTCCGCTTCTGTTTATATCGACATCTAAAGCATTTAGCAGTTACAGCGCGAAGGTTGTTAGGGGGAGTAAAACAAGAATCTACACCTAAGATGATTACTGCATTAGAACAAAGATTAGCCGATAGTAATCTTAATCTAGATCAGCTAAATACAGCTGCGGTGATTGAAGGGACATATAGTCAAGAAAAGTTTTATTTTCTAGGGTTATCCTTAAACTGTGATTTTATCGATAGCTTGTGTCGAATCTTACCAAACTTATTACTTTCATTTGGTTTATTAGGTACATTTTTAGGTATTACCTTTAACTTGTCTAGTTTGAGTCAAACTATTACCCAAATCGATATTAATAATGTCAGAAACTTAGTCGAAGAATTGAATCGCCCTTTGCAAGGAATGGGAGTAGCTTTTACTACAAGCTTAGTTGCGATCGCCTGTAGCTCTCTATTAACAGTATTAAACTTATTTTGGAATACTCAAGTCGCCAAGGTTAGTTTACTCAGCTCTATTGAAGACTATATTGATAATATTTTCTTGCCAAGAATTCAACCTATTAGTTCTCTAGAATCAGCCATTAGTCAATTTAGCCAAGACTTTGACGGCATGGTGCATAAATTGGGTAACACTATTGAAGAATCAATGACCAAAGCCTTGAGCAAAATTCATCATAGTGCCGAAACTTTTGAACATGCTGCCAACGTTATCGATAATAGTCAATTCCCTGAAAAGCTCGCCTCAGCGACCAATCATTTAGCGATCGCACAAAATCAATTTTCTCAATCTTCTCTAGTGTTGCAAAAATCAACTCAATCTTTTGAACATAATTTAGTTTCCATGCAAAAGCTGACTAAAAAATTTCTTGAATTAAATCAAAAGGTAAACAATATTGAACAACAGTATGGAACTTTAGTTAACCTGAATCAAGAAAAAAATATAATTGAGCAGTCAGGTTTAAAAGAAATTCAACAAGAGCTATCAAAATTAATAATCCAGATGAATAATCAGTAGTTAGTAGTTAGTAGTTAGTAGTTAGTAGTTAGTTATATGTCCAAGAAACGTAAGCTACGCAGCCATGAAGTAATAGAAAGTTTAAACGTTTGGCCCTCTTTTACCGATTTGATGGCTAATGCCTTCATGATCATTAGTTTATTTTTATTGTTGGCCTTATTTAAATCACTGTTTTTAAAATATGCTGCCGAAGAAAGCGAACAAAACTTGAGCGATACGGAAAGACAAGTGCGTCTATTACAGCGCGAAATAGCTACTTTAGAAAACGAATTGGGAGAAAGTACTTCTAATGTGCGCCAACTTAATCGAGCCTCTGCACAGTTGAGACAATTGCTGCTAAGTAGCAATGAACAAAGCCGTAATCGGGTGGATATTTTGCAGTCAGAAATAAAACGCTTGAAATCTGCGCCTCCTGTGGTGGTGATTCAAGATTCAGGCGGATTTCAATTTGATTCAGGTAGTGCAGCTTTGCCTAACAATTTAAAAAACTATATTTCACAAGATTTAGTCGATCGCATTGAAAAAATTAGTCAACAGCGCAGTCTTTATGTCGTAGAAATCATCGGACACACTGACGGTCAGATTAATTTTAGTAATGGTAATCTAGATCAACAGTTAGAAGAAGTTGCTCAAGGAAAACTTTCTGTAGAAAGCCTCAAAGCTGGATCTAATGCAGACTTAGGTTTAATGCGTGCTTTAGAAGTGGTTAAGCAGCTACAAACGGTGCAAGAGCAAACAGGCAGACTGGATGGCGTGCAGTTTAGGGCTTATTCCGCAGCGCAGTTACAGTTACCATCAGGCGAATTTGCTCTATCCAACCGAAACCCCGATGCTAACCGTCGCCGAATTGAAATTCGCTTTTCTCCTCTAGGAAAAGCGGAAACAGTAAGCAATAATTAGTTGATTAAAGGTGTATTAACTTTGCCTAAGCTAGGTGAACTTGAATAAAAGTCTTAATCTACAATTGAAGCAAATCTCAACACCATTTTCAGAGAGCAACAATGAGTAACTTGAATTTGACTGATGACCTGTATTGGACACCTCAAGCTCATGCAAAACTAAAAATGATTCCTTTCTTTGCTCGCCCTCAAGCCAGGCAAAAAATAGAAGCGATCGCTCGTGCAGCAGAGTTAGAAGA
Source organism: Pleurocapsaceae cyanobacterium CSU_1_1 (assembly GCA_012034765.1). GTDB lineage: Bacteria > Cyanobacteriota > Cyanobacteriia > Cyanobacteriales > Xenococcaceae > Waterburya. Next base: position 45,229 of record JAAUOU010000022.1, read on the forward strand.
AGTAACCGCAGAAGTTGTTGAGCAGGCTAGAGCTAAGTTCGGACAATAACAACAAAATACATATAACCTAAGCTTATATTAGTAATCATTAAGGCTAATGTAACAATACTTGATATTTGCAGAAATGTTAGTTAATATAAATACATAAGACAAGGAAACACATCATTTCTATCGTTTCCAGTCTGGCTCTAGCAATAGAGTAAACCTAGACAAATAAATAAATAACACGCAATCATAAACACAATGACAACAACTTTACAACAGCGCGAAACACGCGGTGCTTGGGAGAATTTCTGTCAGTGGGTAACAAGCACCAACAACCGCATCTA
>JAAUOU010000131.1 GCA_012034765.1 Pleurocapsaceae cyanobacterium CSU_1_1
ACGTTGTTGATTTTGTTTGGTAACTACAATATCTCTCACACTAGAAACAATTTTTGCTCCCATTGCTTTTAGCTTTTTCCATTAATGGAATCAATTCAAAAGAAAAGCGTCTTCTCCCAAAAGGAAATAACTCAATAATTAAAATATCTGGTTGAAAGCGATCGCACACATCCAACAACATTTTGGTTCTAATAGTTTCCAATTCTGACATGGTTAAACTATTATCTACGGGAGTAAGTTCAGTAAACTCACTATCAGTTTTTACCGCAGGAATATTAACTACTTCAATTTCACTAGGAAACTCAAACTCTTTAATGACTTGTCCACCATTAATAAAACAAATTTGAAAGTCAGGAATTAATCCTCGAACTATTTCTACACTACGAATCAAATGACCCATGCCAAGAATATGTTGGCAATAAAACATTACTTTTTTCATGATTACTGATTATTGATTACTGATTATTTGCCCTAAAGGACTAGCTCCTTACGTCCTAAAGGATACCGCTCCGCATATCGCGTCGCGAAGCTTATCCTTTAGGACTGATTACTAATTACTGATAATTAATTATCATGCATCTTTATTTTCTACCTATTACCTACTACCCACTACCTATTCAGGCAGACTTAAGAGCCACATTTGAACTTTGCTCGATATAAAAAGAGTCGAATAAAAGCATCGACATATAATCAGCAACTCTTGGTAATCCTGCAAAATCTAAATGATTAATAAAGTTAGAATTATTAACTTGCTCTAAACCACTAAACAGAGTTTCCATTAACAAATTAGAGTTAAGTAGATCGGGATGAATCATCTTAATCAATCCTGCCTTTGCCATAGCTTGCGCACGAATTAATTGTTCTTGTCCTGGTTTAATACGAGGAACAACGATCGCTTTTTTGCCTTTTTGCAAGACTTCAGTAATGGTGTTGTAACCACACATAGAAATCACCGTATCGGCAGTATTAACGTAACTCATTAAATCATTGGTAAACTCCAATACCGTAACTCCAGGTAATTGTTGCGCCTGTTGATATATTTGCTGTTGCTGTTCGGGGGGCATTTCTGCACCACAAAAGATTAAGCTGCGGATTTTTTGCTGACTAAAATAAGCCTGATTTTGTGCTAGTCCAGTCAGATAATTATTAATTAAGTAATAACCATCTTCTCCTCCCCCAGGGGTAACTAAGACTAGTTTTTCATTAGTTTTAATACCCAATTCTTGACGGATGGTACGACGGTTTTTCAAACCAGAATCTTTACGGATGTAACCACAAAAACGGACTTTAGATGCGATCGCTTCGCTAAATTGATACTGTTGAACTAGATCGAATATTTCTGGCATTCCCACTACTAACAAGCGATCGTAAATAGATTCTACTATTTGGTAATAATTTTCCTTATGCCATTCTTGAATAGTTTTCTCTGGGGTATCTAAAATATCTCGTAGCAGTAAGACAAATTTAGTGTTTGGTAAATAATTTTTTAAATAGTCAATTGTTGACTTTAATTCGCCTTGAATTCCTGATGGTTTTTTATCAACTAAAACTAAATCTGGTTGATAGTTCTTCGCTGCTGCTAAAATTAATTCCGAGCGCAAATTTAAAATAGATTCAAGATCTGTATTGAGATATTTAACCGCCATTTCCCCTGATGAACCACGATTAAGACAAGGAAGCTTAATATAGTCCAATCCTTGAGGTAAACGAAAGCTTTGTAGCATTGGTGAGCCAGAAATCAACAAAATTGAAAGATTAGGAATTGATTTGAGTAAATACTTGCAAATAGACAGCATTCGGCGAATATTTCCCAGACCATAAGCATCGTGGGAATAAACCATGATTCTTTGATACTTGCCTGTAGTTACTGCGGAAGGAAAAATACGAGCCATGATGATTACGCTCTGGTGGAAATCTTTTTATTATTGTTAGTTTTACAATTGTTAATGAATCGTCTGTGAAACTTTGATGAGAAAAATTTCACTTTAATAAAAGCTATAAGCTATAAGCTCTAGGCTAGATAACTTTTAATATCTATAGAGTAGTTACAAGCTTAGGTTCGACCATGTTAGGTTGAGTAGGACTAGCAGCGCGACCGATGCCAATGTAATTAAATCCAGCTTGTTCTAGAACATTGTGATCGAGGAAGTTGCGACCATCGATGATGATGGGAGTATTCATTTTCCTAGCCAGCGCACCATAATCTAAAGTCTTAAACTCTTGCCAGTCAGTAACCAATACTAAAGCATCACAACCTACCGCAAGTTCTTCAGGATTGGCTACCAAAATAATTTCGAGATTTTGCTTAGTAATAATTGGATCGTAGGCTTTCACTTTTGCCCCCAAACGAATTAGTTCTTTCATTAGATATAATGCAGGGGCATCTCTTAGATCGTCGGTGTCGGGCTTAAAAGTCAGACCAAGTAACCCAATGGTTTTACCTTTGAGGATCTTAAGAGTTTGCTGTAACTTTTCGATCGCTAAATATCTTTGACTTTGATTTACTTCTACCGCAGCTTTAAGCAACTTGGCATCGTAACCATAATCATCGGCTGTATGAATCAAGGCAGAGACATCTTTAGGAAAACAAGAACCACCCCAACCAATACCAGCTTGTAAAAACTTATTACCGATGCGAGAATCCAAACCAATACCTTGAGCCACTTGAGTCACATCTGCACCAACGCGATCGCAAATATTAGCTACTTCGTTAATAAAGCTAATTTTAGTTGCGAGGAAAGAATTAGCAGCATATTTAATCATTTCTGCCGAACTGAGATCGGTAATCACTACTGGTACGGGAGGTAAAGATTTATCTGTCGCAAATTTTCTAGTTATCAGGGGTTGATAAAGTTCCTGCATCATGGCGATCGCTTTTTCGCTATTACTACCAAGGACAATGCGATCGGGGTTAAATGTATCGTATACAGCTGATCCTTCCCGTAAGAATTCAGGATTACTCACTACATCAAAACCAGCAATGTCTGCTTCCCTTTCCGCCACGCCGTCCAAAACAATGCGCCGTACCCAATCCCCTGAACCAATGGGAACAGTGGACTTATTGACAATTACTTTATAACCACCATTGAGATGAGTACCGATACCTTTTGCTACTGCTTCGACATAGCGGGTGTCACTTTCCCCTGTGGGTAAAGCAGGAGTCCCCACAGCGATAAACAAAATATCACCATGAGCTACACCAGCAGTTAAATCCGTCGTAAATTTCAAATTACCAGCCGACATTGCCGACTGCATCATTTCATCTAACCCTGGTTCGTAAATCGGCGATTTACCCGACTGCATGAGAGCAACTTTCGACTCATTGTTGTCAATACAAATTACTTGATGTCCGATTTGAGCTAAACAGACTCCTGTAACCAAACCGACATATCCCGTACCGATCACACAAACACGCATAATTTATTTTCTCCTTTGATAATTGAAAAAGTTTTCTAATTACTAATATCCTTGCTACGCCAAAGGGTCAAACAAGTTATCTCATTTCTTACTTTTGAACTTTACACTGTTATTAATCAAATCAGTTTTTATAAAACTAAAAGCTATTTATTCTCAAAAGCTAATAGTTTGGTGATCTATTTGTTTTTTTGCTAAGAGTCAAGTAATGAAAAAATTTAAAACAGAACTTATAATTTAAATATGTCTTCATTACTACCATGAAAAAACATTTTATAAGTATATACTACCAAGTAACTATAAGCTTTATATGAAACTTTGATGAGAAAAATCTTACTTTAATAATCTCCCAAGCAAAATATTTGTTACTAATTGTCTATTAATGAAATTTAAAAAATTTACTTGGCTAAAAATACTATTACTCTGGCGTAAGCTTAAATTAAAAGGCAATTACTTAAATCAATTACCAATATATCAAGAAGCTCGTACTCGTATTTTATTATGGTATTTAGCCCTAATGTGTTTATTTACATTGATCGCTATTCCCATGATTAGATATCGCCTAATTGCGGAAGTAACTAATCGAGTGGAAGCAGATCTGCGGGAGGAGTTGGAAGAATTTGAAGAAGAATTAATCCAAAGTTTATTGAAATCAAAAATTGAACCAGAGTCAGAACAAACAGAATCCGAGAGAGCAAACGATAATATTTATCGAGCCTTTGATAAATTTATTTCCACTAACCAAGCCGAAGATGATAATTATTTGATTGCTATTATTAATGGTTCATTCTATAAAACAAATGCTCCTTTTTTGCCATCAGAAATTGACCAAGATTCCGCTTTAATGCAACGCTGGCAAGAAATTACAGTCGAAGAAGCAGCAGAAATCAAAGTAGACGATCCCAAGATTGGCAGTGTTATTTATAAAGCCGAGCCGATTAAAACTACCGAAGAAACGATAGGTGTTTTGTCGTCGCTCACCTGTCTGCGGGGGAACGAGGGGAAGTGTTAAATTCTTTGAATATAGTTATTCAAGTCTTAGTAATGATGCTTTTAGTCGCTTCACTATTAGCTTGGTTAGCAGCAGGAAGAGTCTTAGCTCCTTTAAGAAATTTATCCGCAACAGTAAAATCTATTTCCGAATCCGACCTCTCTCAGCGCATTAATACTCAAGGGGAAGGAGAAGTTGCCCAACTAGGTCGTATTTTTAACGCCATGATGGATCGAATCGAAAATGCCTTTGATACTCAACGTAACTTTATTAACGATGCGGGACACGAATTAAAAACCCCTATTACTATCATTCGCGGACATCTAGAATTGATGGATACCGATCCTCAATCCCAACAAGAAACCGTCGAGTTAGTTATCGATGAACTAGATCGGATGAATCGTTTAGTAGAGGATTTGGTGTTACTGGCAAAAGCAGAACGTCTTGATTTTTTACAGATCGAAACCATTGAGTTGACTTCTTTTGTAACAGAACTATTTAGTAAACTGCAAAAACTGGGGGAGAGGAATTGGAATTTAGATAACGGAATTGTATTAGGTAAAATGACAGGCGATCGCCAAAGAATCACCCAGGCAATTATTAATTTGGCAAATAATGCGGTACAACACACCATCACCGACAGTTTAATTGTTTTTGGGGCGAAAATAGAGGGCGATCGCGTTGAATTTTGGATTCGCGATACAGGAAATGGCATTGCTGCCGACGAACAAAAACGGATCTTTGATCGTTTTGCCAGGATAAAAAATGCTCGTCGTCGTTCGGAAGGTTCTGGTTTGGGTTTAGCCATTGTTAAGACAATAGTAGAAGCTCATGGCGGAGCGATTAATCTCCAAAGCCAACTGGGGATTGGTTCGACCTTTTTCTTAGTTTTTCCCTTAGAATTTAACGAAAAGCAGAATTGATCATGAAACAAATATTAATCGTGGAAGATGAAACCAGAATTGCTGCTTTTATTGCCAAAGGTTTAAAAGCCAAAGGTTACAACACCACCATTGTCGAAGATGCGGAGACTGCCTTAGCTACGCCCTTTAGTTGTCAATTCGATCTAGCACTCCTCGATTTAGGTTTACCAGGTCAAGACGGCTTAACGGTTTTAGAAACATGGCGGGGACAGGGAGTCAGTTTTCCCGTAATTATCTTAACTGCCAGAGATGATGTAATGGACAAGGTAGCAGGTTTCAAAGGTGGTGCAGATGATTATATGACCAAACCTTTTAGTTTTGCCGAATTACTCGCTCGCATTGAAGTGAGATTAAAAGCTAGTAATAACAGCCAGCAAAATCAAGCCAAGATGCAGATCCAGCAGGGTAATATGATTCTCGATCTGCGTACTCGTAAAATTTATATTGGCGATCGCGAAGTGGAATTACCAGCCCGCGAATTTACCATGGCAGAAGTATTTTTTCGCCATCCAGGGCAAGTTCTGACTAGACAGCAATTATTAGATTTAGTTTGGGGATACGATTACGATCCTGGTTCTAATATTGTTGATGTTTATGTCGGCTATTTACGTAAAAAACTAGGCAGTACATCGATTGAAACCGTCAGAGGTATGGGGTATCGGTTGGGGAGTGGGTAGTGGCGAACGCCCGTACAGGTAGTGGGTAGTAGGGGATATAATCTTAATCTTCTTTTGGAGAATGAAAAAACTCTCATATAACTTTCATGAATGATTTAACAAAAACGAGAATACTAATAATTGTTCGTAACAAACAAACAATTAAGTAAACAACATGGCTGTTTTACCTGGAACTCCTAATAACGATACTTTACTTGGAACTAATCTTAATGACACTATTTTAGGTGCTGAAGGTGACGATTCTTTGAGAGGCAGAAATGGCAACGATAGTCTTAACGGGAATGACGGTAACGATACTTTATTTGGTGAAGTCGGTAACGATTTTCTCGATGCAGGAGCATCAGGTAACGATTTTCTCGATGGCGGCACCGGTAACGATACTCTCTTTGGCAGCGTTGGTAATGATACTCTTTTTGGTCAAGCTGGCAACGATATTTTAGAAGGCAAGAAAGGTAATGATACCTTAGATGGCGGAACTGGTACAGATTCTCTCTTGGGTGGAGAAGATAACGATTTCCTCACAGGCGGAATTGGACGAGATACTCTCAACGGTGGCTTGGGTAACGATACCCTCATCGGTGGTGCAACTGGCGATATTTTAATCGGTGGTTCTGATGATGATATCTTTGTCTTAGCTACAGGTGAAGGTGTCGATCAAATTAGAGATTTTGTTTTTGACCAAGACCAAATTGGTTTAAGTGGCAGTTTAACTTTTGAACAACTAACTATTACTCAAAGCGGTAGTAATGCTTTAATTCAAGTTACTGATACTGGAGAAAGTTTAGCTACTGTTTCTAATGCTAATGCTACGGCATTTGAGTCGGATAATTTCATTAATGAATTCAATATCTAAAATTTTATTTATACTATAATTCTTGTTTATCTGAGTAGAAATAATAGCTTATCTATATTTCTATTTTTTCTTAAAGAAACAAACTTTTCTTAACTTTTTTGACTCCCTTCATTCTCTCTAGTTTCTGATCCTTTTTGTAAAATACAATATGAATTATGAAGATCCTAATAACTGGTGTAGCTGGCTTTATTGGTTATCATTTAGCTAAAAAATTATTGGCTGAAGGTAATGATGTTTACGGTATAGACAACCTCAATGACTACTATGATGTTAGTCTCAAACAAGCTCGTCTCCAACAAATATTACCCAAGAGCAACTTTACCTTTGACTATTTAGATATTAGCGATCGCACTTTAGTGGCGGAATTATTTGCAGCAAATGACTTTGATGTTGTTGTCCATTTAGCTGCCCAAGCTGGTGTGCGCTATTCACTACAAAATCCCCATGCTTATGTTGATAGTAACTTAGTCGGTTTTACCAATATCTTAGAAGGTTGTCGTCATAGCTCGATTAAGCACCTGATTTTTGCTTCCTCCAGTTCGGTATATGGTGCGAATACTAAAGTTCCTTTTGCTGTCAGCGATAATGTTGATCGCCCTGTGTCTCTCTATGCAGCCACCAAAAAAGCCAATGAATTAATGGCTCATGCCTATAGTCATTTATATCAAATCCCCATCACTGGCTTACGTTTCTTTACCGTATATGGGGCTTGGGGTAGACCTGATATGGCATATTTCAAATTTGTCAAGGCGATCGCCGAAGACCGACCTATTGATGTCTATAATTTTGGCAAAATGAAGCGGGATTTTACTTATATTGATGATGTTATTGAAGCAGTAACTAGAATTATCACTACAAAACCTCTTACTCGCACTGCACAACCACCTTATAAAATTTACAATTTAGGTAATAACCAGCCAGTTGAGTTGAACGAATTTATTGCCACGATTGAAACAATTATGGGTAAATCAGCCCAGAAAAATTTATTGCCCATGCAACCAGGAGATGTAGTCTCTACCTATGCAGATGTCCAAGAATTGATTACAGATTTTGATTTTCAACCCAGTACTTCTATTACTCTCGGATTAGAAAAATTTATTAGCTGGTATCAACAATACTATCAAGTTGCTGGTAGTCCATTAAGAAAGTACGGGAGTGATAAAATAACCAAGTTCCCGAACTTAGCTTATATTTAGATGAATGGAATCAAGCAAAATAGCGATTGATAAGGTTTCTCTACCATCTTTAGGTATTGGTACTTGGTCTTGGGGCGATCGCCTTTTTTGGGGATATGGTTCGGATTATGGAGAAACAGAGGTTGCTAGAGCCTTTGAGGCTGCGGTAGCCAACGGCGCAACTTTTTTTGATACAGCGGAAGTTTATGGTTTAGGAGAATCTGAACGACTCCTCGGACGCTTCTTGAAGCGCACTAGTCAGCCAGTACAAATCGCCACTAAATATTTTCCTCTACCTTGGCGATTTAATCGTCAGGCAGTAGCAGATACTCTGAGTGATAGTTTAAAACGGCTTCAGGTAGATCAGGTAGCTCTTTATCAGGTACATATGCCCTTCAGCTTTCTGATGAGTCAACATACTTTAATGGCAGCGTTGGCGCAGGAGGTCAAACGAGGACGGATCTTGAGCGTGGGAGTCAGTAATTATTCTGTAAGTCAAATGCAGCAGGCTTATGATCTCTTGGCGCAGTATGATGTTCCTTTGGCTGTTAATCAAGTTCGTTATTCCTTGTTAACTAGAACAATTGAACAAAATGGTATTTTAGAACTTGCTCGTAAGTTGGACATGACGATCTTGGCATATAGTCCTTTAGAGCAAGGGCTTCTAACAGGTAAATACACCCCAGAAAATAGAGAAAAAGTTCAGGGTGCGCGAAAAATAGACCCCAAGTTTTCGACTGCTGGCTTAAGTAAGATTGAACCAGTAATCAGCAATCTTCAGCAGCTTGCCGAGAAATACGCTAAAACTCCTGCTCAAATAGCTTTAAACTGGCTGATGGCACAGGAAAACGTGATTCCAATTCCTGGAGCGAAGAATGCACAGCAAGCCCAAGATAATGCAGGAGCAATGGACTGGAAATTAAGCGCAGAGGATGTAGAGCAACTTAGTTTAGTTAGTTTGAAGCAGTAGGGTTTTAAACTTAAACTTTACTAGATTTGATCACTCTGATTAGTTTAAGAAAATATATATAGCCAAAAGTTCAAAATACTGCCACAAAAAAGTCACATCATTACTTTAAATTAAAAACATCAAATAAAAATTTGCCAATCAGATCTGATTGCTCAGATTTGATTTATTGAAAAATTTATTTAAAAAACTATATTTAGTCAATCAACCCCAGGTATCACAGTAAATACTATGACCAAAACATTATCCTGGAAAAAAACGACATCTTCTGTGTCCTTAATCTTACTTGGTGGAGGAATAACGTTGGGTGGTAATTACTTAATAAATAGCCCAAAAAGCCTAGCTGATAGAGAAAATAAAACTAATCTAGCAGCTACACCAACTACGCCTGGCGCGATCGCCGTTTGCCAAAATTATGTTAGCGACGTAGTAAATCGAGTGGGCAATACAGTCGTACGGATTGATGCTGTTGGTAAGGTGGCGACTAATGTTCCCTCTACATTTAACGATCCCGATACTCCCTTAAAACAGTTTTTTGGCTCTCAAACGCCCAATATCCCTAGCGAACAAACTCAAAAGGGCATGGGTTCTGGTTTTGTTGTTAGTTCAGATGGCTTGATTTTAACTAATGCTCACGTAGTTGAAGGTAGCAGCCGAGTAAAGGTCACCATAAAAAATGGACAAACCTATCAAGGTAGAGTTATGGGTACAGACCCCTTGACTGACGTGGCAGTAATCAAAATTGAAGCCGACTCATTGCCAGCAGTCACATTTGCCGATTCAGATCAATTGCAGCCTGGGGAATCGGCGATCGCGATCGGCAATCCTTTAGGTCTAGATAATACCGTAACTACTGGTATTGTTAGTGCAACAGGTAGAACCAGCGCTCAAGTGGGTGCGGCCGACAAGAGAGTTAGCTTTATTCAAACCGATGCAGCAATCAACCCTGGTAATTCTGGTGGACCTTTGTTGAATGCTCAAGGGGAAGTGATTGGTATTAATACTGCTATTATGCAAAATGCTCAAGGATTGGGCTTTGCTACCCCTGGTAATGCAGCTAAAGATATTGCTGAAGAATTAATCGCCACAGGCAAAGCAGACCATCCTTTCTTAGGAATTGAGATGGTGCAAATTACTCCTGAATTTAAACAAGAGTTGAAAACCCAGAAAAACCTTCGGATAGATGCCGAAGGAATCGTGATTGTCGGTGTTGTTCGCAATTCTCCCGCAGAGCGCGCAGGAATAAAGTCGGGTGATGTAATTCAAGCAATTGATGAGCAGAAAATTACCACGGTCGCTCAGGTACAGCAAGCAGTTGAACAAACTAATATTGGCGAAAAATTAAATCTTGGTTTAATTAGAAATGATCGACAGCTCGATCTAGCCGTCAAAGTTGGTCTGCTCCCTCAACCTAGAAATTTTAATCCTTAGAACTTCTTTGACCTTTAAATTTTTAAATATTTTTTAAGTTTAACTCACACATTGAAGCAACAAGTCAGGTTGGACTTGTTGCTTTTTCTTGAGTGGATCGAACTGACTGGAGTTTAGACCAACTAAGATATAGCAGTAGAACAAACAGAAAAAAATTGATAAAAAAGTGCAGAATCAGTTGAACCTTAAAATTCAATACAGAAGATCAACACCGTATGTTATATTAATCACTGTTGAAATATTTTTCAGCAACTTCTTTACCTGGGGGTATGGCGGAATCGGTAGACGCTGTAGATTTAAAATCTGCTGATCGTAAGGTCGTGGGAGTTCAAGTCTCCCTACCCCCATTGCGCGCTAGCGCTTGCAATCCTTGACTTTCACTTTCCCACAACCTCACTATCAGCAGATTTCTGCTCAAAACTTGCTCAAAAACAAATATAGCAGCAAGTAAAAAACAAAAGAAGCGGGTACATAGATACCCCAATTATTTAAGCGCTTAATAAAAAACAGGGCATTATAGCACCTGTTTTTGGTTCTCTAAAACTATTTTGCTGATAAGTCTAATCTCAGGCTAGGTACTGTATAGCTATGT
>JAAUOU010000132.1 GCA_012034765.1 Pleurocapsaceae cyanobacterium CSU_1_1
GCGCAACTTAGCCCTAAACTTATATCGAGATGCTGGATTTGACAATATGGCTCAGGCACAGCGCAAATGCCAATTCAGCCTAAAACATATCGCGTCTCTTTTTAGAATGAAATAGCCCTGATATTTATATAGCGGATATTATTTGGTTAAGACGATTTGCGCAACATCCCCAAAAGTATTCAAGTCTTAATCTATTACCAGAATTATCGAGCTATACAGAGCTAAACCAAACTGTAGCTAATAATCTAGAAACGCTAAATCAATTAAGACAAGAATTAGACAACATTATTATTAATTGGTGTCAAGAAATAAATTTTCAAGATTTGGAAGATAACCTTTCCTACACCGATACTAAAGGTAATTCTTACCAAAAAAACTTTGGTCAATTAATACATCATTTTTTCAATCATCAAACCCACCATCGTGGACAAGCTTCTACATTAATTAGTCAACAAGGATTAGATGTGGGCGTTACAGATTTACTGGAGATTCTTCCTGAGCAATAAGACTTATAAGTAAGTGCAATCCTAGGTTAGGAGATCAGCAAAAATACTTAGTCGCTTTTTTTTCCGTCTTCTCTGGTTTCAAAAACTAATAAAAATCTTTTTCTGGCAGCAGGGTGAAACTTAATGATTTTGGTTAAAGTGCTTTAATGTATTTTAAAATAAAAAGTTACAGATATTCATTAAGCCTATCTCTTTTAATGTTGTATTTAAATAAATTAAACAAAAATACGCTAATTGCTATAATCGCTGGATTTACCCTAGCTGTTAGCACGAATAACTTAGTTTATGCTCAAAGCCCAGGATTTAGAAATATCAATATTCAGACATTAGATAATACTGCCCAATTCACCATTGCCCAAGTATATCAACAATTAAATTTTGATAACAACTACTATCAAAAATTATCTGAGGCAGATAACTTTTATCGCCAAGGCGATCTTAATCAAGCAAAAGAAATTCAACAGCGCGTCAAGCCTGCATTTAATTCAACCGAAACTTTTCCTCCTGCCTTTGATGACGCGGGCAAGCTAGATGCTAGAGGACAACAATCTTGGCAAAATATTAATGCTGCTATAAACAATAACCCAGAATTACCAGAGCAAGTCACTACCCAAATTTTTGAGCCATTACAGAGTTTGATTAAAGACAATCCTGGTTTTATTCCTGGTCATATCTTACTTGCAGATACTCACGATTTATATGGCGAAGAGAAACCTGCTTTGGCAGTAATTGAAAAGGCTTCAGAAATGTATCCTGCTAGAGAAGATATTTTAGATACCAAGATTGATTTGTTATTACTTTATGACAAACCTTTAGAAGCTTCAATTGCAGCGCGAGAATTTGCTTTTAATAATCCTAATCATCCCAAAAGTAAAGCTTATCAAGAAGCAGCCAATCAGTATTTTGCTCAGTACAAAAAAAAGCTCAACAGTAAAGTTACTACTTCGGGGATTCTCGGTACTATTGGTCAGGTAGCTACAGGAAACGAATTTGGTGCGTTAGAAATTGGTCAGGTTTTATTGGCAGGAGAAAAAGCAGCAGGACAGTCTTTTGCTCAGAATATTAAGGCTCAGTCCCAGATGGTTAATAATAACGAACAGCTCAAATATATTAATGATGTTGGGCAAAAATTAGCCAAATTAATGGGTCGAGATGAATTTGATTATGAATTCAATATTATTGAAGACCCCACTCCTAACGCTTTTGCTCTGCCAGGAGGCAAGATATTTTTTCATACAGGAATGCTAGAGTTAATGGATTCTGAGGCAGAATTAGCAGGAGTGTTAGCCCATGAAATAGCTCACTCTGTTTTGTCTCATAGCTATAAGCAAATTGGGGAGAGTGCTTTAAGTGGTACAGCTTCTAATTTAATCTCCAGTGTATTGGGTAACGAGGCAGGTGCAGTGTCTAATGTGGGAGGATTACTTTTAAGTCAGAAATTTAGTCGCGATAAAGAGAAACAGTCCGATATTTTGGGGTTGAGAGTATTAGATGCTGCGGGATATTCAGCCGATGGTTTATATAACGTGATGGCAAAACTCAAGAAAGTATCTGGTGGTGGAGCAAATTTATTATCCAGTCACCCTGCTTCAGAAGAAAGAATGCGTTATTTGGAAGAGTTGATTCAGACCAATGGTTATAACCGCTATGGTTATGAAGGAGTAGATCCCTATCGCCAGGTGTTTCCTCGCTAGGGTTAGCTCTCCAATAAACTATCAACCAGAGAGGGCGAATAGCGACGCGATTGCGTAGCAAGTCGTTAGACTGAGCTAATCCTTTAGGGCGTTCGCCCCTACAGAAAATCTTATGCAGATTAAGCTTGACGAATTAAATATTGTTCCCGATTAAATTCTTTTTGTTCCTCAGTCAAGATGCTGTAATTATCAATTGGTGGACGCATATCCCATTGAGTCTCTGCAAACATCCATAAGTTGGCGCTCATTACTAAACCAGTGGCGAGAAATTGCCAGCCTAGACAAAAAGGTAAGATGGCTATTCCCAGAATATGAAATAATCCTGACACAATAAAGGCACGCGATCGCAATCCAATTCCTGTGCAAAAATAACCCATGGCGCTCAAACCTAGCCATAAATGACATAGGTGCATCAAAACTGTCCCAGAACCACAGTAAATGCCAAAATTGGTAATAGCTACACCCCCAAGCATCAGGATTATCCAGGCGTACAGCACCCAGCGTAACCGTTCAACCTTGACCCAAAAATGGGTGAGCATAGTCATGCCTGCCGTACCCACTACGGTTAATACAGACCAAAAAGCAGCTTGTGTTACCCAATCAATCGGGGCAAACTGAGCGGTAAAAAAGATAACTGCGGTGATTAAACCCCAAACCATAAAAACCTGGTCAATTCTGGTATAAATATTCTGAAATAAAGTCTTATTGCTAATCTGTAATCTTAGTTTTAGTAGTCCTTGACGATCCTGAAAATCTAATGCGTGCTGTTTACGACGGATAATTGGCTCGGCAGAGTTAAACAATGGCATCTAATTATAAATATATGTAAATCCAAGTTAAATCTAAGTTGTATAACTTTAGTTTGATTTATCTTTATTCATAATTATATATATATCTTGAGATAGAAAGGTTACCTAAATTATGCCTGGTGTATGTCTGGCGATCGCCATCAATCAAATTGAGGATGATATACTTCACGAAAGAAACGTTGATGTTTGGGTGCTAGCTGCTCAATAACTTCTGGTTTGAAGTCTGGCTTATGATGACGCACATTGATATGATTGTAGGCGCAGAAAATTGCCATTCGAGGTGATTGAGAATTTTGCCAAAAATCAGCAGAATGACGCACTGCTTCGGAAAAAATGATTAAAGACCCAGCAGGACAACCATAACTTTCCCACAATCCTGAATTTCGCTGATCTATACTCCTGACGGGATTGGTGCGTATATTGTAGTTAGCCTTGTGGCTACCAGGAATAAAACAGGTGCCACCTTTGTTTTCCAGAACTTCATTCAATTCCCAAACCACCCGCACCATACCTGCATAAATTCGTCCATCATGAAAATTGTAGGCATAGTTAGGATTAGTAGTGCGTCCCCCCGCATGAGGTCGCCATTCACCTTCCCCTTGCTGGCGATAGCTCAAAAAAACATTTTCTAAACGAATTTTTTCGGGATCTGGGTCGATGACGTTTAGTAGCACATTCATGACTTCCCGATGATCGATTAGTTGAGCAAAAGGCCCTCCTGGTAAATAACGCTCGTGAGGAGATAGGGATTGAGGGTTATTTTTTTGCCGCAGTGTAAACTCTCTAATAGCCTCTATTTCATTTTGACTAAGTACGGCGGGTTTAACCAGGTAACCCTTAAGATCGAAAACAACGCGGTCGTGGTCAGACATATTTATTCTAGAAAAACCGAAACGATGAGAAATTAAGTTTGTTGTCTTGAGAACAGCTTTTTTAGATTTAATCTTAAAGTCTTGAAGTTGCATAAATGGCTTATGTTGCTGAATAGCATTATTTAATGCCTTTTCAATTTAGATTTAAAAGTTAAAAAATTTAGCATCACTTTTCTATGACATAGTAATTTTTCTTGGCAATAACTAAAGAATAAGATACGGCTACATAGATTGCCCAAAAAGAACTATTCATCGTGGTTATAGTACCCTCGGTCAAATTAGAAAGCAAAATATAAGTCAAAAGCAACAAAGGCCAAAACCCTTCTGGAGTATTACTTTTTCTCAGTAATGCTAAAGATTGTCTGCTGGTGATTAAAAAACCTGCTAGAAAAACACTTAAGCCAATCAAGCCGATAGAAAGCCAAATATCTAGAAATCCGTTGTGAGCATAAATCACAGCTATTCTCATTGCCAACTGCACGTAGCCTGAAGGGCCTTCATAACCGTTCCAAAAAGCAGCTAGTCCATAACCTAACCAAGGTCGCAATTGAATTTGATCCCAAACATATTGCCAAATATCTGTTCTGCCTGATAAAGTTGAGTCTTTGCCGAGTGAACTAAAGAAAGAATCGGCACCAATATATCCAGCAACCCAAATAAGGGCAATAATACCTATGATAATGACGGCTAATATTGCTGAAAGCATAACTTCGTATCGCCATCTAAAAATACGATAGATGATGCACAACATTAACATTACTAAAAAAGTAGCCAAGGCAGTTGTCGATTGAGACATTACCATAGATCCGCAGCCAAGAGCTAATAATCCCCAATAAATCCAACTGAGCTTTTCCCCTTGAATCGCATTTAAGAAAAAAACCACACTGCCAAGAGCCATAAAAGCTCCAAATTGATTTTTGTGAGTAAATACACCTCTTAAAGCACCTTCATGAACTCCAGCCATCAATCCATATTGAGGTATGGCAACTACTAGCAAAAGACTGAGAATTAATAACAATCCATAAGTCCAACCCAGCAAACTTAGTTGTTGGCGAAGAGTATAGCGAATTGCCAAATATAGTCCAAAACTAGTAGTTCCTAGGGCATAAAGAGCAAATCTTAAGGTTTGCTCTGGATTTACCGACCAAAAATAAGAAAAACAAATAACCCCCATCAGAATCCAAATCAATTTGTTCTGTGAAAGCACTGATAAAGTCCTTTTCCATCTAACTATTAGCAACAACCAAGTTGTAAGATAAATTAAGATTGAAATTTTGGCATTAATGGATAAATCGAAGCTGCTAATATCCACACCATCCCCCTCATTGACTCCTTTGGTTAGAATCAAGGGCGCAATGGCGTTTGAGATATGAATTAAAGAAAATATTGAAAAAAGTACTTCAAAGATTCTGAGGGCGTTGCTTTGGCTTTTTGCTGGTAGATATACACTACTCATAAAAATCAACTAAATTTAATTGCTGTTGAAGATAAATAATTAAGCTCAAAAAATCTACCTAAATTTTTTTTACTAAAGGTACAATAAGTTTTTGCTACTATTTTATACTTTCAACAGTAATTTTTAAATAATCAAGACAAACAGTCTTTTACTCAGGGAGCGGAGTAGCGATCGCATGACCAACACACCAGTCAATTGTATCGTAAGAGTTTTTTGTTTGAGTAACTCGATAGTTTAACTGCTCGAAAAAATTGGCTAATTCTTGGTATTTGCGTTCGTAAGCAGTGCTTTCGCCATCATCGATTTCATAGATAACCGTTGGCTGATAGGTTTTGATTGTTTCGGTCATTCCCTTAAGTACATCTAGTTCTGCACCTTCGACATCCACCTTGACAAAGTTAGGTGGGTCAATTTTATTTTGAGCAATTAAATCGTCGATCGAAACTAGATCTACAGCTACTTCTCCTGCTAAATCTGGTGGTGCATCAGCAGTAGCGAGGGCGTGTCCTCCTGAATATTTAGCTAGCAATAGCTGCCCCGATCCAGAAGTATGGGAAACTGCTTTGGGAATTACTTCTATCTGGCTAAACTTGTTTAACTGAGCATTGTGGCGAATACTATTAGCATTTCCTTCCCCTGGCTCAAAGGCGTAAACTTTACCTGTATTGCCAACTAATTTGGCAGCAATGATGCTAAAAAAGCCGACATTTGCGCCAATATCGTAAAAAGTGTCCCCCTCTTTGAGATTTTGTGTAAAGATCTCTTGAATCGGAACTTCATAAGTACCTAATGCTAATTCAGGACAAGATTCCCCTGTGTTAAACTTCAACCCTTTAGCCACCCCATTTCTCACCGCTACATCTCGTTGTCGTAAACCCGCACTAGCTAGGCGATATTTTAAAGAACTGGGGTTAGAACTAGCCAAGCTTTCTAGAACGTTGACGGGAAAAAGAGGTAAAAGGCGAAATACTGCTTGTTTAATCATAATTTTGCTCCTGTATTGATCGTACGACGAAAGATTTCTTGAGTTTGAAAGAAACATTCAAGCCACTCTCCATTGGAGACATCTTGAAGTAGCCCCCAATTTGGATCATCAATTAAACGTTTCATTTGAGTTTGATGTTGAGCCAAAGCAAGCTGTTTTTGTGACTTAATTGGCTCAATCCCAACGCGATAATTAAATTCTTGAATTAATTGCCAACCCAGTTTTGCCTTGATACTAGCTTTAAGATAGTTAAGGCGCGAATCGCGATCGCCTATTCCTGTCCAGGGAAAATGATGCCAATACCACACGGGATATTCATAAATGGTAACTTCTGACTGATAGCTAGTTAATGCAGCCAAGACAATCTGACTAGTGGCTAAATGGTCAGGATGGGTTTCGCGCAGATAGGGAATAAACACCTGCTGAGGCTGGTTTTGAATTAATAATTCCTGGACTTTAGCGATCGCCATATTTAATGACTGCTGTAATTCCCCATCACGAAAACCAAAAAACACTACATTTTCTCCCTCAACGTTCAGGGTTTGAGCAGCCTGGATTGCCTCTTTCTGACGCAACACAATTAATTCAGCTTCGGTCATAAAGCGATCGTGAGAATGACTCCCATCGGTCATAAAGACAATCTTAACCTCAGCCCCCGCTTCCCGTTTACGAATAATTGTTCCCCCACAGCCTAGAGTTTCATCATCCTGGTGAGGAGAAAAAACAATTGCTGAAGCTTCCAAATCTTCTGTTGACATTGGTTTAAGCCGATCAATTTGTTTAAGATAGCGATCGCGCAACTGCTTTTTGAGTATCATTGAATTCTAGCTCTACGCCGATGGCTGCATAAGTGTTAACTAAACTTTCGGCAATCTTTGCCCAAGTATAATGTTGCTTAACTTTTTTTCGGCCTGCTGTCCCCATTTTTCTAGCTCGTTCGGGATTGGAAATTAATTGCACTGCTGCATCCGCTAACTCCTGGGGATTTGCTGGCTCTACCAATAAACCAGTAACTTGATCATCCACAATTTCGGGCATTCCGCCGATTTTAGTGGCAATTACGGGAGTTTCAGTTGCCATTGCCTCCACTAAACTCATACCAAAGGCTTCACTCAAAGAGGGATTAATCACAATATCCGCTTGTTGGTAGTAAGGCAAAAGTTCTGGTTGGCGCAGTGAACCAGTAAAGATCACCTGGGAAGTTAAATGAGCGGGAATTTTGCTTTTAATATGTTCGAGATAATCAATGCTGTAAAAGTCCTTTAGTGCCTGTACTTCTGGTTCGGGTTGTATATCGCATAGCAGTTCTCTCACAATTACCAGATGTGGTCCAGCAATAGTCAAAATAGCTTGGGGATATTCCTCGGTTATTTTGATAAAAGCGTCGATTAAATCGTGAAGACCTTTTTCAGGAGAAATACGACCAACAAAGAGCAGTTTTGGTGCAGTTTTGGGTTGTTGGGGACGATATTGCGGATCTGGAACAAAATGATTGGCATCAACACCGTTGTTGATGGTCTTACAGATTCCCGCATATTCAGGAAAGCGAGTTTTGATTTTGTTAGTAATATAGTCGCTACAGCCAATAACTAAGTCTGCATGAGCTAAACGAGAAGCGATCGCTTTTCGGTCAAGTCGGTTAACCCATTCACAATGAAGGTGCAAAACTATTTTTGCTTCTGGGTTGCGATCGCGAATTATCGGCACAAACTGCGAAAAGTTGTGAATGTGAATGATGTCACAGTTGCGACGAGCAGCATCTTTAGCAATTTGCCAACCATACCCAAAATTAAACCAAGCAGAACCAAAGTATGGCAGCATACTCTTAAAATTTATGACACTAACGATTTTTCGGGGAATTTTTAGCCAATAGTCTAGCTTAAGCGAAATGCACTGATATTCTATATATTCTATTTGTCTTGCTAAACCCAAACTACGCTTGAAAAATTGTTTGGAATCAAGATTATTTTCAGAACCATAATAGATTACATCGCCATATTTAGCTAAATAATTACCAACCTGATAACTCCAGATCCCCGTTGAGTCAATTCCTGGGGGCGGAGCAGCTATTGTCCAAGGTTGATTTACAAAAGATAATTTCAAATTAGTATGTCTCCTATTTAAATAGTAAAAATAATAATTAGAGCTAGATGGATTCCCTAGTCCAATTAATTACTCACTCACATCTTTAGTTGATGTTTATTTAAGTTGTGCTGCAACTATTGATATATATCTTTGGTTTACTGTGTAATATATTCAATAATAACTAATTAATATGAGCTAACTTTCCTATCTATTTTAGTCACATTTAAAGATCTTTTTTTACGTTCATCAAATTTTTATATTACTAGCTTGGGGTTTACAAATACTTTATATATTCTGATTAACAAAAAATAATATCTTATATTGATAAAAAGCAATATATTACATAAATTTTTGCTTAACTGATTAATGCTTTTTAACAGCTTTATTAAAGTTATTAATTGTAAGTATAATCAAGTCAAAATTAATCTATATATTTTGCAGGCTTTAATAGATTTGAAAAATTTAGGTCAAAAGATAAAAAAAATTTCCCAAAAGCCTTTTGTAAAGAATAGCCTATGGGAATTATTAGCAAAAATAATTAATATTGGTTGCCAAGCTGCTTATTTCACAGTGATTGTGCGAGTTCTGGGGGCAGAAAATTATGGTGCATTTGTCGGGATTACTGCCCTAGCTGCCTTAATTTTTCCTTTTGCTAATTTGGGTAGCGGAGATATTTTAATTCAGCAAGTAGCTAGAGATAAAAAAGTTTTTGCTAGCTATTGGGGAAATGCTCTAATAATTATTTTAGTTACTAGTTTATTATTAACCTTAATTACTTATTTCTTCTCGCCCTTAATCTTTCCAAATATTACAAATCTCCCCGCTATTTTGAGCATTTTATTAGCAGATTTAACTGGTTTAGCTATGTTTATAGTTAGCGCTAAGGCGTTTATGTCTCAAAATTTCCTAAGAAATTCTTCTTTGCTGCAAATTATCAGCACAGTCACCAAATTATTAGCAGCTATACTATTAACAACTTTTGAACAGCCCTCTTTATTAAAGTGGTCTTATTTATATTTATTAAGTACCTTGATTACAGCAGTGATAAGCTTCATTTGGGTAAGTAAAACTTTAGGTTTTCCTAAAGCAGCACCACAAACCATTCCCACTATGGTTAATGAAGGAATTTACTTTGCCATCGGCGAATCAGCCTACAACGTCAATTCCGATATTGATAAAACCATGCTGGCAA
Source organism: Pleurocapsaceae cyanobacterium CSU_1_1 (assembly GCA_012034765.1). GTDB lineage: Bacteria > Cyanobacteriota > Cyanobacteriia > Cyanobacteriales > Xenococcaceae > Waterburya. Next base: position 9,600 of record JAAUOU010000132.1, read on the forward strand.
GTATGGCTACTTTAGAAGCAACAGGTATCTATGGCGCAGCATATCGCTTAATTCAGGTTAGTAGTATTCCGATTTATGCTGTATTGTCTGCTTCTTATCTTAAATTCTTTCAGGAGGGAACAAAAGGGATTGAAGGCTGTTTAAATTTAACCAAACGGTTACTACCTTTTATCGCCATTTACGGTGTTTGCTCTCTAGTAGGGTTGATATTTTTTGCCCCTTGGGTAACTTACATTTTAGGTGATGAATATCAAAATGCGATCGCTACAGTACGTTGGCTAGCACCGATGCCGATTATTGGCTCAATCCAATTATTATTAGCAGATACCCTCACAGGGGCAGGTTTTCAGAAAACTCGTAGTGCGATTCAAGTAACTACAGCCTTGGGTAATGTGGGCTTAAATTTCTGGTTAATTCCTCTATATTCTTGGAAAGGTGCAGTCTGGGCAACATTGAGTTCAGATAGCTTCCGCGTTATCTGCTTGGCAGTTGCGGTAGCCTGGTTTTATATACAACAAAAAATAGCGAGAAAAATTAATACCAAAAACTAAAAACCTAGATTTATCCCATCACTAATTAATTAACAAAGCACTACTGTCTAAATCAATTTAATCTTCTAATCTTCGTCTAAAGGTAAACCGAATCTAACTCTACCCCTGGCAAAATATCGCCCAAACTGCATTTGATATACTTCGTCTTCAACTTGAGTTTCCACCTCTAAATCAGAACGAGGATAACTAACGCAGAGTAAAGCATAACCCCGCTCTTTTAGCTTGGGAGATAAACCCATGGCTTCTGGTTGAGCTAGTTCTCCAGAGATAATCTTGACAGCACAGCTAGTACAAGCACCATTGCGGCACAAAAAAGGTAGATTAGCGTCTTGCTGTTCAGCAGTTTGTAAAATATATTGATCTTCGGGAACTTCGACAATGTATTGTTTTCCTATAGTGCGATCAAAAATTTTAACGATGTGAGTTTTAGTCATTTAAGCAAAAAATATTTAGAGATTGAATAATTTATAAGTTTTTTTAAATGCTTAACTCGTAGTTTACAGCAAAAAAGAAGCGCAAAAATTTTGACAGTAGCAACTATACATGTATAATTATAATTCGTGAGTCATCTGGAGAGGTGGCCGAGTGGTCGAAGGCGCAGCATTGGAAATGCTGTAACGGGGTGACTTGTTCGAGGGTTCGAATCCCTCCCTCTCCGTTCGTGCTAAAAGCACTCACCTTATGGATTCTTCTCTCGAACAAATCAACCCGTTACAACATTTTACCCAAAATGTACCCAAAAGCAAATATAACAAAGGGCTGAAACGAAATGTGAAGCAGGTACATAGATTCAATCCCCAATTTAAGTTTAAGCGTACTTAATAAAAAAAAACAGGGCATTATAG